>JAADIU010000231.1 GCA_013151185.1 Planctomycetota bacterium | reverse complement strand
CGGATGCGTCATCAAACCCTGCGCCGTTTCCACCGTAGGATGGGCCAAAGTCACCGCAAGATTTGGCGGACCGCCCACTTCCACAATGGCGCGGTTGAGCAAATCAATGCACTTGATCGAACAATTTTTCGCGTTCGGATGCACGTTGAACACGACCGAGTTGCCCGCAGCCACCATACCGATCGTATTGCAGATGATGGTGGAGGTTGGGTTCGTCGTCGGGGTGATCGAAGCAATCACACCAAACGGCGCCCGCTCAAAAAGCGACAAGCCGCCATCACCCGACTGCGCCTCAGCCCGCAGAACTTCCGTACCCGGAGTCTTGTTGGCGACGAGGCGATTCTTGATCACCTTGTCTTCGTAACGACCCAAGCCCGTTTCGCGGTGGGCTTCGTCTGCCAGCAGTTCCGCCGACTCCAGCATCCGTTTGCGAATGTTCGCGATGATGTCTTCACGCTTGGCCAGCGTCAACGCGTTGAGTGCGTCAAAGGCGACAGATGCTGCGTTGACCGCTGAATCCAATTCCGCAAATACGCCGATGACGCTGCGGCCAAATTGGTCGGTTCCCGGATCTGCGTTTGGGGCAGCGGTACCCGATGCGCCGCGAGGCCCCAATCGGGCGAGAACGGATTGGGCGATCTGGTCAATTTGCTGATCTGAAAGTTGGGTCACGATTGCCTTCTGGTGCCGCCTACAGAAATATTATTTCTGTTCGAGGGCCCCTCGTAGGGTGCGATCCAGCCGCACCGTTAGCACTCTTAGTTTTGCATTAACCAATTCGGTGCGTCCGGGACGCACCCTACCGCCTTCTGTTCACGCACCATTTATGTGCGAACTCATACCGGTTCAAACACAGCTATGCGTATGGCGGATCCTCATCCTTTTTGTATTTGTACTTTCCGCCGACCTCCCACTGATCCACGATGGCCATGATGACCGCGTCGCACGGTCGATTGTTCGTCACTGTCGTTTGCCGAGCCGAACTGCCCGTTGCAAACAAAACGAGTTCGCCAACGCCAGCACCCACCGCATCTGCGGCGACGACGAAGCCGGACTTCTCTTTGCAATCGATGTCGACCGGTTTGCACAGCATCAGGCGCAAACCGTCCAACGACGCTTCTTTCTGAGTGGCAACGACTGTGCCCACAACCTTCGCAAGGACCATCTTTGCGGCTCCAATGTCAATGGATACAACAGACCTGCACCCGCCTTACGAGCCGAATGCAGAAACCGCCCTAGCCCTTCTTGGGTTTTTCGCTTCTGCCCAAAGGCACCACGCCATCGACGTTTGTGTGCGGACGGGCAATCACATGCACCGAAACCACCTCGCCAATACGGGAAGCGGCAGCCTGACCTGCATCGCACGCGGCTTTGACCGCCGCCACATCACCACGAACCACTGCGGTCACATAACCACCGCCGGTTTTTTCGTAGGTGACCAATTCGACCTTTGCCGCTTTAACCATTGCGTCTGCAGCTTCGACCATGGTTGGGAAGCTACGACACTCGATCATTCCTAAAGCATCTGCCATAACGATGAATCTCCTTTGCAGCTTTATTGTGCTCGCCAGTCAAAGCGAGAAACAAAAAGCATGACTCGTAGTCAATTACTTCTTCGTCAACTACTTCTTGGTTTTGTCCTTGCCGGTTACACCTTCAATCGCAGCGACCGCCGCACGGTACCCGACTTCGATATCCCGTTCTTCACCGCCCAAGTATAAACGCCCGAAACTACCAAACACCCGCACCTCCAGGACGTTGATGTTAGCCGCTTTCTCAGCTTCGTTCGCCGCGAGTGCCGCATAACCTGCCGGCTCAACCTCCATCACATACAACGTCTGCCCGGCGATGATCATATTGCCATGTCGCATTCGATTGACCAACTGAGTTTGGTGGTCGTCGACGTGCCGAATCACCTGACTCGACGCAAGCCGTGGTTTCGTACGGTCGGCTTCGGTTAGTTCCAACGACTCTAGAATGGCCGCACCTGCCTGTCGAACATCGGCCTGCGATTCGGAGTGAATTTCGAGCATACCGTACAGGCGTTCGACAATCTGCATACCCGGTTTGACGTTGGTACTCTTCAGCGCGATGTCGGTCACCCGGTTGATCTCAATCCCAGGCGAAATCTCGACATAGAGGCTCGCCATTCCTGCAACCGGCAAGAAGCCTTGTGCGACCGTACCAAGAAATGCCGCGTACTGCGGCTGAATGCTATCGATAAAACAGTATGTTCGCAGATCAACGTTTGCCATTTGTATCTTCCGCTCGGACTCGGGACCATTCCCGTTGCTTAACTATGTTCCCTCTGTTACTGGGTGCCCCATCCCCTCTGGGGGTGGGGGACGGATGGCGGATCAAATCGGCGATGCATAGCCAATCAATCCCCCACCCCTGAAAGGGGCGGGCCACCCGCGCGTCAAACTAATACTTGTCGCCGCCCGATGATGCTCCACCGGAGGACGACGAAACCGTCACACCCTTCGCTTCCTGAACAATGCGAATGCCAGCGCTCACACCCAATCGCGTTGCACCAGCGCGGATCATTTGTTCCGCATCTTCCAACGTGCGAATTCCACCGGATGCCTTGACACCCATTCGCGTTCCTTTGACGGCTTCCGACATGAGCGCGACATCCTCTGCCGTCGCCCCACCCGGACCAAAACCGGTCGACGTCTTAACAAAATTCGCCCGAGCCCGACGCGCCGCAACACATGCCCGCGTCTTTTCCTCATTGCTCAGCAATGCCGTCTCAAGAATCACTTTGCAAATCGCACCACCGTCCATACATGCTTCGACCACCGTACGAATGTCGTGATAAACCGCCTCGTCGTCTCCGCTCTTGACCGCGCCGACGTTGACGACCATGTCAATTTCTTTTGCCCCTTCGCGGATCGCCCGGCGGGCTTCCAACGCCTTGATCTCTGCCGCGTTTGCCCCCAGCGGAAAACCCACCACCGTGCAAACCTTGACCGGGCTGCCACGCAGAATCGCCGCACACCGTTTGACGTGGAACGGGTTCACACAAACGGAGGCGAAACCATATTCTTTCGCCTCACTGCAAAGCTTGTCAATCTGCTCGTAAGTCGAATCGGGGCGCAACAACGTGTGATCGATGTAGCGGGCAATTTCCTTCGGAACCGTTTCACCACCGCCCCGGCAGACGATGCGGTCTGCGCCCATCGCGATGAACTCGCGAAGCTGCGCCGGATCGACCGGACCGCACGGGCGACAGAATCCACACTCAGGCCCCACGCACGCTGCGTCTACCGAGCCCGTACCCAGCATCGACGCGATGCGTTCCGCCACACGCTGAAGATCTGTTTCTGAAAGTTCCGTCAACTCGTTCTCCAAAGAGGAAGTCGCAACCCGAGGTGCGCCGGCTTGACCGGAAGCACCAGTCTTCGATTGACATTCATCGCATCCGCAAGAACCGCCCTGACAATCGCAGGCGTTGCCCGACACACTGTCCGACGCATTGTGCAACGGTGCCCGATCGTGTTCAAGTTCGTCGATCATCGCCACACGGCGCAGGTGTCGCTCAGCCGTGCAATGCGTGTCCAAAAACACGTCGACGATCTGCGTCGCCAACGAGGGTCCGATAAGCCCCGCACCGAGGGTCACCAAGTTGGCATTGTTGTGCTCGCGGCTATTGCGGGCGCTCGATACGTCGTAACACAGTGCAGCCCGAACCCCGGGAACCTTGTTCGCCGCCATCGAGGAACCGATCCCGGCTCCGTCGATCATAATGCCTGCCTCAGCCGCACCGGAGGCGACGCGAACCGCAACATCCTTCGCGACGACCGGATAATCGCAGGCGGCTTCGCTGAACGTGCCGCAATCAATCACCTGCAAACCACGGGCTTTAAGGTGGCCTAGCAAGGCGCACTTCAATTGATATCCGCCGTGATCGGACCCGATCGCGATTGTTCGCATGTGCTCTTACCGTAAAAATGTCGGCGCAACGCACCGACGGAACCAGCCACCAATCCTTTATTGGACCATAAGCGCCCACACTGTCAAGACTCGCGTCCAATGTCGCACTCAAACGCAGTACACAACTCACCGATCATTCACGTCGATATGAATCGTAGGTTGTACAAGACTTTCCGTGATGGACGTGCGCGTCGATCCGGAAGGACATCAATTGGCACAACTTGGGGAGTCACGCCAGTGGGATTGTGGGACTGGGTTATGGACATGTTGATTGGTGACCGCACGCCGGCTGCCAATCCGTCAAGCCGAAGTGATTCATCCACTGCGGTGGGCCTCCTCGAACCGGAACAAGAGGCGCCCGAATCCGCAGATGATCAGGATGCCGAAGAGTGGTGGCGGCCGGCGGACGCGGAGCATACGCAGCGCGTCCCCATCGCCGATCCAAACCTCACCACGGAAGCGCGCGCGCTCGAAAACATGCTCATCAGTCAGTTCGATGGGCATGACTTGTCGCTGCCTCCGCTTCCGCGCGTCCCGGAAACAGTGCTTCGCAAATTGCGCAAACGCAAGTGCAGCCTTCCGGAAATCGCGGTTGACATCAGCGAGGATCAGGTGAGCGCCGCGTCCGTACTCCGCATGTCAAATTCACCCCTCTATCGCGGCATGAACAAAATCACGTCGCTGGAGATGGCCGTGGTCCGCCTCGGTTCAAACGCCATCAAGACGTTGATGCTGCATCAGTCCATGCGATCAGCGACGTTTGAACAAGGCGGTGGAAATGCCAAACTCGCAGAGATGCTTTCGCTCCGCGCCGTTGCATCCGCATACATCATGCGAGAACTAGCCGAACTCACCGATGTTGATTCAGAAGAAGCCTTCATGATCGGCTTGCTTCACGACATCGGAAACGTCATGGTCCTGCGGACTGCCAATAGCCTCCACAAGCTGTCGAAATTTGATATTGACTTGGATGCTTTCGAGTACCTGTGTCAGGAAACGCACTTGGAGTTCGGCGAGTTGATCGCGGAATCATGGGGCCTACCCGACCACATCCGCACGCTGATTTCCACGCATCACACCTACCCCGAACCAAGCGACCCACTTCGCAAAGAACGCCTGCTCATCGACGTGACCGACATGATTTCCTCATTGCTCACTTTCACACCATACGAGCCCTACGACCTGCTAAACTGCCAAGCTGTCATCGACCTCGGCTTCAGCGAGCGGCCCGAATTCGGTGCCCTACTGGAACGAATTCCCGAAGACCTCGAAGAAGTCCTGAACTTCTTCTAATCCAAATCCCCGCGCCAAAAATGGGTACGCAAAAACCAACGGCGGATGGGCACGAAACCCACCCNNCTATATCCGAACCCAAGCCGTCGAATGAGCAGCTTCATCCACGGGGGCTTCTCCTCGCGGTGCCACTTAAGAATGCGGAGGGAATCTGCAATGTCCTTTCCACATTCCGGACATACGCCATCCTCACCGTGGCCTCGAAAGGAATACTCGCAGAACATGCAAAAATCCTCCTCGGCCACTCGACGATGAAAACGACGCACCGGTCCCAGGCGAAAGGCCAGAAATGTGGCGAGAAACCATCCGGGATTCAGAACAAGGCAAAACACAACCGGTGACAACCAATCCTTATTCACCGCAACAATTTGCAATACGACTCCCGCAACAAAGACCCAGCTATATGGCGAAGCCTTCCGAAAATCGACTCTGCTGGGCCAGAGCAACGCGGACGGAATGATCGAACGCCAACCGAAACCCGCGCGCAACATGTGCGCATACTCCGGGCTGCTTCGACAGGATTCAAGAATGCGCAGAGACTCGGTGATGTCTTTTCCGCATTTCGGACATTCCTCGTCTGCCTCGTAGCCTTCAATCGAATCGTCACAAAACACGCAAAAATCCTCTTGTGCCGATCGCTCGAACAAACGACGCACGGGGCCCAACATCCATGCCAAGTGTACCAAGAACGAGAACACGGCCATTAACCATGCGATGACGGTGGCGCGCTGCCAATACAGCGCGCCCGCAACGAACGAAATCGCCACGCCCACGCAGAGTGTCACGAAATATGGAGCCACCCTCCGACGAAAGACGGCCGATTTCCAGATAGAAGAATACGCCACGATCAACCTCTGCTAATAGTTGGGAATGCAATCTGCGTCGTTGGGACAGCAGGTTTCACAACAGATAAACCAGTCGCCCCGTGCCCGCTCCATGTCACCGAGCAGCCTCAGACGCGCGTCCTCCAAGCAGTGGTTGTATTCTATCCACGCTCGGTCATTTCCGAGGGCGCCGCATATCACAATGCCCACCCCGCGCCCCACAAGTCTCCGAACGACCACCGAACCTGCACGCCAATCGAAACGCCTCCTTCCACCTCGACCTATTTCCCAAAACGAAATATGCCAGATCAAATATCAAATCCACTCCCCAAACCGAGTATCAAAGCCCGGCCACCCGAGCAGGATCGCGATGCCAACCCCCGATTGCGGTGGACATCCGGACCCATGCTACACTGGAAAAACGTCAAAAAATCAGGGAAATTTAAGGGCAAAGTTGCCGTATAGGGAGAATTTCCTACGCCAGAAACCTTCACGAAAGCGCCAGCCGAGAAAGACGTCTTCAAAAAACTTTGAAAAATGAGCCCAAGAAACACAATCGCACCAACACCCGCAGCACACAAATCAGCGGTTGAACGATTTGAACGAAACCGCCCGAGAATTTCACGTCAGGTTCTAAACCGGCGCGAGATCGTTTGCGGCAAGACGAAGTGGGTGCTGATGCCTGGGGTCTTGGCGAATCTGCGGGACGATGCTACGTCAGGTTGACGACCGGCGCGGGTGCGCTGGCGGGGGCTTGCAGGGGTAGGGTGGCTTTGAATGTGCTTCCGACTCCTTCGGTGCTTTCGAGGTCGATCCGTCCGCCCAGCATCCCGCACAGTTCTCGTGTGATCGTCAAGCCGAGCCCTGTACCGCTGTATTCGCGCGTGACCGATGAATCCATCTGCCGAAATTTCTCAAACACGGTCGCCTGTTGGGACTCGGGAATACCGACGCCCGTGTCGGTCACCGCGAAAGCGGCTTTGTCGCCTTCAACTTTCGTCACGTTCAACACAACAGAGCCACCGGGGGCAGTGAACTTGATCGCATTGCTCAACAGATTGTAGAGAATCTGGTGGAGTCGCCCGGAGTCGGAGCACATTTTGGGCATAGTCTTGTCGATGCGAAGTTTCAATTCCAGATCGGCTTTGTCTGCGACGGGTGCCATAAAATCGATCAGCTTCGTACACAAACCCTCGAGTTCAAATGTGCTGAGATGAAGGTTGAACTTCCCGGCTTCGATCTTGGCGAGGTCGAGGAGATCGTTGATAATATCCAGCAAGCTGCGCCCGCTCGAAAGTATGTTTCCGGCATATCGTTTCAATCGGTTGGGGTCGATTGCCTTGCCGTCGCCGGCGTCCGTGAGTAATTCAGCGAACCCGATGATCGAAACCAAGGGCGTGCGCAGTTCGTGGCTGACATTGGCGATGAACTCGCTTTTTATCCGGTTGCTTTCAAAGAGGGCGACGTTCGTCTCCGCAAGTTCGCCAAGGCGGGTGTCGAGTGATTTATTGGTCTTCCCGAGTTTGTCCTGCGAATCCTGCAAGTGGCCCAACATGTCGTTGAAGGCGTTGCCCAATTCTTCAAACTCGTCGCCCGTTGCGATTCTCCAACGCGCACTGATTTCACCCGATGTCACTTTCTCGGCTAGGCGTCGAAGCTTTCGCACCGGTGACAGGAGCACACGCTGTGTCACCCAATAAAAAACAAGCACCGCAAGAAAAGAACCCAACCCCAAAGAAGCCGCAAGCACACCAATATTCAGAATCGCATGCTCGGGCGGGATAGGAATCCGAACCTCGATAAGCCCCTTCAGCTTGCCCGCGCCCGGATCGCCACCGGGCTCCCGAATGCCCATCGCCAACCTGACTTCTGTCCGCCCGTCTTCCAAGGTGCCAAACTTGAATCGATAAATCGCCTTGGCGTCACGTTGCAACTCCGATATCGCCTGGGGCAGAAATCCCTCGCCTCGCCCCACCGCTTCGCGAGCCTGCGCTTCCACGACCGTGAACAACCGAGGTGGCAACGCAGCCAACTCATCGGCACCAAAGCGTTTGCGGTGGCGGGGCCAATTGCGAACGATGGTATCCTGGGCAACCGACCAATCCTGCCCAAACAAGTCCGTCTCCAACAACGTAACCGTCGCCGATTCCTTGGCCATGCGCAGGTACTGCTCGCGGGTCAAATCGTTCATCCGAATCGCAGGAATAATGAGGGAGGCCCCGATAATGATCAGCACTGCCGCACCGAACAAAATCTGGCACTTGCGAGCCAGGGATATTTTGGTGTTGGGAAATAGTCTCATGCTTGCTCAACACGGCGAGCCGATCCGGATGCGCCGATCCCCGCGTACCGGATTCAAACCAAGTTGAGGCAGTATAGTCCACAACAGTCGGGAACTCGAATTCAGGTGAACCCATCAGCACCTCTGTCCGTAGGTGCTAACGTGACAACCTTTTCCTGGATTCTCATCGGATCGTGCGCTTTCGACCTCGTCGCATGTGCTACCTGCCTTTGGATTGCGGCGAGGCTTGCAACCTCCAGAGGCACCACGCGCCTGGGAATACGATCCTTCGCCGAATTCGGAGCCATCGCAGCCTTCGTCATTGTGACGAAAACCGCTGCGTGTGGCGTTTTGGGTTTGCAACTTTTTGGCCTGATATTTCTTGGCTATCTCGACGTTTCCATCGTAGCGCCTGCCGTCGGTTTGTTGATCTTCCTTTTGCACCACTTGCGAATCGCGGGCTTCGCCAAGGTCGAATACTCCGCACCGGTTCGGGGCATGGCGATGCTGCTCCTTATGGGTGCACCGATCAGTTTTTACGCTACGTTTGTCGAACCCTTTCGCCTCCAGGTGGAACAGGCCTCCGTCCATGTAGAGCGGTTGAACACACGCGACGCGACGATTAAGATCGCCGTGCTCGCAGATTTGCAGTTCAACGAAGTGACAGCCCACGAACGTCGCGCGATTGAGATGGCCATGGCGGCTAAGCCCGACATCATCCTGTTGCCCGGTGATGTGTTTCAAGGCACTGCCCGCGAATTCGATGAACGGGAAGCCGCCATTCGAGAACTGCTTATGCCCCTTCGGGCACCGGGCGGTGTGTATCTGGTCAGTGGCGACTGCGACAATCCCAGCCAGCTAAGGCGCGCCATCAGGGGCACGCAAATCACACTCATCGACAACCGCATTGTCCACACGCGGGTTCGAGGAAATCGTGTCGCGATCGGAGGCGTAGAACTGGCGTACAATTCAGCCGGGGCTCGGGCAATGATTCAGGAACTCGCACAGGTTGGCGACAACGCAGAGGTCGCCATTCTCCTCGCGCACCGACCAGACGTAGCCCTGCAACCCGGACTACCGGAGAATCTGGATCTGATCGTTGCCGGGCATACACACGGGGGGCAGGTGCAGGTTCCATTCTTCGGCCCACCCATCACATTCTCGCGTGTACCAAGAAGCGTTGGCGCGGGCGGGCTGCATCGCCTTCGCGACCAACACATTTACGTTTCGCGCGGTGTGGGTTGCGAACGGATCCACGCACCACGCATTCGTTTCCTGTGCCCGCCCGAAGTTTCAATCCTTTCGCTGACCGCATCGCAACGGGGCCGTTAGCGCATTCGCGAAACTACATTTTGACGATCTTGTCAAGATTTTTTTTGCAGGTTGCGCGCACTTTTGCTTTGCTATCGAGAATCGACTGCCCTACAATGGTGGTAACCCACTTCGTCGCAAATGGTTGGATCAACCTGTGAAACTCGGTGGGCTGACAGAGCGAGAATTTGTCAGTTTGGGCTATCCTCGCAGATCCGAACCGATTTGATCACTAAATACTTTATCCGCCGAAGGTTAGGCGATTCCCCTTTGCTCAATTCTCGGATAGGAATTGACTCGTGGATTTTCGGGATCGGTTGTATCCGCTCGGTTCCGCCTTCGCGGTGGCTTCTTCACAGTGGCTGTCGTCCGAGAACATTTGTACTTGGCCGCGAACATTGTACTTGGCTTAATGTTTTGGATCGGCTGGCGGCGGTGCATGGAATCGACCGACAGTCTGGTAGTGTGATTCATACTGTAGGGGCGACTAGTGTAGGGTCCGCTGTGCGGACCATTTCTCAGTATTGAACATTGTTCCTGCGACGGTCCGCACGACGGACCCTACCAGAAACCTCGAACGCAGCAGCGTGCGTCGAGGAGTGCTTGAACGAAGATAATGCGCGACCTTAATGGTGCACACCACTAGCAGGGCCGCCGGTTTTCAAAGTGGTTACTCAAGCGCGGGCAATAAAACCGCGATGAAGTTGGTACAACGTCTGTCCATGGAAGGCTGCTGGGGCCATCGAAAAAGGCTGACGCCGGAGTCGGCGCATACATGAGAGAATTATGACGTTCACCGCGAGCGGGCTGCGGTTGTTACTCGCTCGTTGAATATTAAATCGAAGACCTTCCACTCGCTGCGGCACCCTTTGACCGCGCCAATACAATCGGGGTGCCGCACGCCTTTTTTACGCATCGTGTTTCGTAACGCATCTACGTTCTGCTGGCTGAGCGAGAGCCGAGCCGCGGATAAGATTGAAGTGCGGGTCAGTACGACAGACCCGATTTTCGAATATGGACGTAGGGCTTGCTGTTCATGTGGGCAGATGCTTCGCATACTTCGGCTACATACACGCGGTGGTCGGCGGCTTGCGAGCTTGACCGCACCCGACACGACAGACAGCCTGCCGCCAAAGCCAATTTCACCCCGAAGTCCGTCGTAGCGATGTCCAAGCCTTCAAATGCTATCTCGCCCGGTCCGAATCCCGCGCCAAAATGTTTGAACAGCTCGCCAGGATCCTCGCCGATGATGTTCAACACGAAACATCCCGTCGACTCGACAGCCGCTTGAATGGGACGGCCTTCCTTGATCGAAACGGTCACCATCGGCGGTTCAAAGGACGCCTGCTGCACCCACGATGCGAGCATCCCCGTCGCTGCATCGCCCTGTCCTGCGGTGATGATGCTGCATCCGCTCGGTATTAGCGCGAGAGCCGTCGCCATAGAGTCGTTGTCTTCGGTTACGGGCATTGAATCAGTCCTTTGGTGTGGAGCGATCTTTCGACGACCTGTCGATGGGCTACGCGATCTCGTCGTCCTTGAAATCGAGCGATGTAGAATTCACGCAGTATCGTTGCCCGGTTGGATTGGGGCCGTCGGGGAAGATGTGACCCAAGTGTGCATCGCAGCCGTTACAGCGAATCTCGATGCGGCGCATACCGTGGCTGCTGTCTTCGTGTTGCGTCACGTTCTTCTCATCGACTGCCGCCCAAAAACTCGGCCAACCGCTTCCCGAATCAAATTTCGTATCGGAAGAAAACAAGTGCAACCCGCAGCACGAACATGCGTACACACCGTCGCCCTTGTGATCCCAATATTTGCCGGAGAACGCGGGCTCCGTTCCACCGCAGCGCGTGACCTGGTACTGGTCGTCATTCAACTCACCGCGCCACTCTTGTTCGGTTTTCTCAATCTTGTCAGACATGGGCAGCCGTCCAAACCAGTCCTACTTCTTGGCCTTTAATTCAGGACGTTTGTCAATCCCCAACTCCACCAACTGCTCGTCCGCGACTTCACCTGGAGCGTTGGTCAACGGGCACACTGCCCGCTGCGTTTTGGGGAATGCGATCACGTCACGGAGCGATTCGCACTTCGTCAACATCATCACCCACCGATCGAAACCCATCGCGATCCCGCCGTGCGGAGGCGCACCGTAGCGCAGCGCGTCCAAAAGAAACTGGAACTTTTCGTGCGATTCCTCGTCGCTGATGCCCAACAGTTTGAACACCTGCGATTGAATCTCGCGGCTATGGATTCGGATGCTGCCACCAGCCATCTCGATTCCGTTGAGCGTCAGGTCGTACGCCTTGGCGATCACCTTCCCCGGATCGGTGTCGAGCATCGGAATATCTTCATCGCGCGGAGCTGTGAACGGGTGGTGCAAACTGTAGAACCGCTTGTCCTCTTCCACCCACTCGAACATCGGAAAATCAACCACCCATAGCAAATTCCATTCGTCCTCCGGAATCAAATTCATGATCTCGCCAAGTCGCGAACGCACAAAGTGCAAATACTTGCAGACGTCTGCGTACGTTCCGGGCATGAAGAAAATGGCGTCGCCCACCTTGGCCCCCGTTGCTGCCAAGAGTTCTTCGCACACCGGGTTGAGGAATTTCGCGACCCCGGTTGAAAGCTCGACACCGCTGTCGCCCTGCACCACTTTCGTGACCGGAAGCCCCCCGCCACCGATGCCCTTGATTTCCTCGGCTAAGCCGTCCGTCACTTTGCGCGTGAGATCGCCACCACCCGGTGCCACGATGCACTTGACCAATCCGCCCTTGTCGAGCGAGGACTTGAAGATGCTGAAGTCTGTCTTGGCTGCGATGGTGCTGATGTCTTTGAGTTCCAATCCGAAACGCAGGTCGGGTCGATCGATCCCGAATCGGTCCATCGCCTCGTGGTACGACATGCGTGGAAATGGTGTTGGCACATCGACGCCAATCCCCTCGCGGAACATTTTGACGACGGCTTCTTCGACCACCTCAAGCACATCGTCCACCTGGACAAACGCCATCTCCAGGTCAATCTGAGTGAACTCCGGCTGACGGTCTGACCGCAGGTCTTCGTCCCGAAAGCATCGAACGATCTGACAGTACCGATCAAAACCGGCCATCATAAATAGCTGCTTGTAGAGCTGCGGTGATTGCGGAAGCGCAAAAAACTTGCCGGGGTAAACGCGCGAGGGAACGAGGTAATCGCGGGCTCCTTCCGGAGTCGACTTGCCCAACATCGGCGTTTCGATTTCGATGAATCCCTGATCGCCAAACGTGTCGCGGGCGGCTTTTGCGAGTCGATGGCGAAGTCGCAAAATCTCCTGCATCTTGGGCCGGCGCAGATCGAGAACGCGATTCTTCAAACGGGCGTCTTCGCTGGCATCGGTGTCGTCCTCGATGGCGAATGGCGGTGTGTCGGACTTGCTGAGGACATCCAGATCGTGCCCCTCCACTTCGATTTCACCCGTCGGGATTTTCGGGTTCACATTCTCACCGCGCGGGGCGACGTTTCCACGAATGGCGATGCAGTCCTCGCGTCGAACGGTCCCGGCGAGCTTGTGTGCCGCAGGATCGGTTTGCGGATTGAACTTGATCTGTGTGATTCCGGAGTAGTCGCGAATATCGATAAAGGCCATCCCGCCCAAGTCGCGGTAGTTATGGGCCCACCCCACCAGGATCACCTCTTGCCCGGCATGGGAAGCACGAAGCTCACCGTTTTTGTGCGTTCTCTTGTTGTAGGGTACCGCCACAATACTGCCTCCTGCATGGTTTCATTCGGATAAGTCGCGTAGTTCTATGACTTTGGGTGCCGAAAAGCAACGCCCGCACCGGCTCTATGGCGTAATCGGCAACAGACGCAGGCCCAAAACGGTCTACCGGTTCGCCGATACCCAGATGAGACGCACCGTGCGGGTAATTGAACCGTATAACCCGATGCCCGATGTCGCTACGATCCATGCCGCTTCGTTTGGCACCGATTCAACGTATAATCGCTGCGATGGCGATACCCCGTCACAGCCCCAAATCCGGAGGGCAGGAACCTTGCGGATGCTTGGGCGTCTAAACTCCTGAGAACTGGTGAATCGTTGGAAATGCACCCGCACCCGCACCCAAGTGAAGCCAGGTTCGAGGATGCGATGCTTGTTCGCCAGGTGCAAGCCGGCGAGGCGAGCGCGTTTACGACCTTGGTGACCAAGTACCAGGATCGGGTGTTCAACGCCTGTTACCGGATTTGCGGTCACCGCGACGATGCGGGCGACTTGACGCAAGAGGCATTTATGAAAGCCTTTCAGTCGATCGATGGATTTCACGGCAAGAGTGCGTTCTACACATGGGTGTTTCGCATCGCGGTCAACCTCTCCCTGTCGTGGAGGCGAAAGCAGCACGTTCGCCGGGCAATCTCCCTTGACGATACCGAAGGTGGTCCGGGCGAGGGAGATCAGGCGCTCAAGACGACCATCGCCAGCGATCAGCCGCACGATCCGTCCCGCGCCCTTGCTGCGTCGGAAAACGAACGCCGTGTCGCAAACGCCCTGAGCGAACTCGATCCGGATCAACGGGTCGCGGTCGTGTTGCGCGACATTGAAGGCATGGACTATCAAAACATCGCCGACACGCTCGAAGTTGCAGTCGGAACAGTGAAGTCGCGGATTTATCGCGGGCGGTTGGCGCTTCGAGAATTGTTGACCGAAACGACCTCGCCCATTCGAGACAAGGAACGTTTTCTGACATGACGCATCACGATGACAGAAAACCCACGCCGGGGAAAACTCCCTCCGATGAACACGCGCTCGGGGAATTGCTCAGTGCTTATCTGGACGATGAACTGAGTCCGGATCAGCGCAGCGAGTTGGAAGCGCGTCTCGAAACCGACCAGGCTGCACGCGCTCAACTCGATGCGCTTTCGTTTTCGTCGCAGGCTCTTTCGGGGCTTTCGCGTGAAAGCGCCCCCGCCGCAATCATCGATGACCTGACGCTTCGCTCCGAACGCATGGAACTGTTGGGCGAGCCCGAGGAATCGATCACGCTTGCACGCCACAAACGTGGCCCGTTCAAATCGACGATGGCGCTGGCTGCGATGCTGATGGTTGCGGTGAGCGCCAGTTTGTATGTTGCGATGAAGGGACAAGAGAAAAGTTCGCTCCAACGCCAACTCGTTTCGAGCGATCGGGCAGGAGAACCACTTGCGAGTGCCAGGTCCCAAGCCGACGCACCAGCGAATGTGAGCGAACAGGATTCCTTGCGATCTTTCGGCTATGCGATGGGTGACGATCTCAAGCAGCGCGAACGAGCGCTATTCCAAAAAAGCAAACGTGATAACGGCACCGCGTTCGCCCGCAAAGGCCAGGAATTTGCGGAAGCTGCCACAGATTTGGAGAGTCGGTCGACATTTTATCAAGACGAACTCGATGAAGCGGACAGCGTAGCCGGCGCGCCGGCAGAAACGGTGTCGGCTTCCAATGAGACGATCCTCGCTCTCGGAAAACAAGAGCCATCGCCACGGACCGAGTCTGGAGCGGTATCGCTGAGGGCGAAGAAGGTAGCCGCGGGAGCGAAGTTTCTCTCAGACCAGGACGACGGGGCATCGCTTTCTGAAGAGATTGCAAAGCCTGCTCGCGATGCGGATGGCAGGGATGATCCCGAGAACGCTGTCGGTCGATCGATATCAACATCGCGTCTTGCGCGGATTGAACCCGGGATGACCTTCGAGCAGAAACTCGTCGCGGGGGCTGGCATGACCGCGCTTGGGTCGCACCGTTTCCCCGATGAGCCATTGCAGTTGACCCTCGTGTTCGACAACGCGCTCACGCAGGATGCGGGCGAAACAAAGTTGCGCACCTTCTTCAAAGCCAACGGATTGTCACCGGTAAACCTTGATCTGGATCAGGAGAAGGTAGCCGCCAAAAACGAAAAATCTGCATCGCCCGAATCATCCACCGCGCTCAACGAAGAATCAATCGCGCCTGCAATCGAAACGGAGATGTACTACGAAGGGCATGCCGCCCAAAACGCCCTCGCCCCGGCAAACTCAAGACAATTTCTCGCTCGTCTTAGTGGTCCGACGCTGGATCGAATGGTGAACGACCTGACGACGATCGGTTCTGCGGACGTTCAATTGATCGTTGGCAACTTGAGATCGGACGGAACCGCACAGGTGCAGCATCTTGCCCGACAAGCATTGGGTGCGGAAGTTGCCGACGCCTCGCCGATGGACGCCCGAAGCAATCGACACGGGCGAAGGCGACTTGCTTCACAGAGTTCGACAGAGGATGAGGGCGACGATCAACTGGCTTCCCCGCAATCCGCGCAGTGGCTGAGGGCTTTGCAGGCTTACGGATTGTTCGCACAGAAAGAGGGCGCGACGAACAAAGACGCAAACTCGCCTTCCAGTGAAATCCCCGCACAGGAGAGAGCTGCCGGAAAGGGCAAAGTATACAGAGGCGGACAGAAGGAAAGTCCAAAGCCCGGTGTCGCAGGGCAAGCGTCACGCGCACAGAGCGTTTCAACCAATGGCGTAGAGACGATGGTCGTTGGCGCTAAGACATCCGAGCCCGTCATCTCGCAAAAGCTGCTGACGGTGGTGATTGAATTGGTCAACCGATCGCCTGCGATCAAGCATGAGAAACCCGTTCCATCCGCACCACCAAAGTAGAACCGTACCTATCCCACCCGCTGATACACGATCAAACTATGCTCAAGAACATCCGCCCCACAGGGGATGTCGTAGTCGCAGACATCCACCAGTTGCATTCGGCGGTTTTCCGCTTCGATGACGCCCGCCTTCTGTTCCGAGTCGGATAGGTTCCGACCTTTGAAAACCAACAAATGTCCGTTGGTCGCAAGATTGGCCGAGGCAATCTGCACGCAAACCTCCAGGCTGCCCACAGCCTTCGCGGTGATCACATCAAAGCGCTGTTTGAACGACGCCTCGCCCGCACGCACCTGCCGGCACCTGAGATTTGAAATCGAAAGTTGCTTTCCCGCGTCTTCCACAAACCTTGCTTTCTTGCCCGTCGAATCAATCGCCGTCACCTTCCACTTTGGGCACACGATCGCAAGCGGAACGGCTGGGAAACCCGCACCCGTACCGATATCGAGAACTGTTTTGACCGTTATTCCCGCATTTTTGATCCAAGCTGCGGGAGCCAAGGAATCGGCATACAAGCGAGTCGCTGCCAATGTCGGCTCGGTGATTCGGGTCAGATTAAATTTCTGGTTCGTCTCAAGCACCAACTCGAAATGACGGGCCATCGCATCGAGATGCCCGGGCCGCAGAGCAACGCCCATTGCGTCCGCCGCTTTTGTCAACGCGGCATGGAATTGAGCGGAATCTGGTCCGCCTGCACTCATCATTGTTCCAAGAGCCCCAAGAACCCGTTTCGTTTGCTTGCGCGAATCACACGCCATCTCCCGAAGGCTAACGTCCAGGCAGCCCTTCAACAAGAAAAGCGTCGGACGCGATTTCAATCGACGTCCGACGCTTGAATAATTGTGACCACTTTCGGTGTTGCGAAAACCTATTCAATTGGCAAATCGACATCGACGGAATCGAAACTGTCGACCGGAAAATCATCCAAGCCGCCAAATTCCTGTTCAAAGTCGGGCGCGGGAAAATCCACTTTGGAGACGATGCTCTCGACGTTGCCAACCGGAGCGGCTTGCACGCCTTCGGAGGTCGTTGCGTAAACAAAGTCGCCGATAAAAGCTCCGCGCGAGAAGGTGTTCCCGTAGAACGAACCATCTTCGGGTTGGGTGCTGATTCTGCCCAGATTGGCAAATCCACCGTCCGGGGTGACCTCGTACACATAGATGCCGCTGAAGAAATCGCTCGGTACCGAAGGCAGATCGATCACATCGACGGGAACTCCGCCGTCATCAGTCCCGCCCTCGCCTTTGTTATCGCCTTCATCACCGGCAGCCACACTGTCTTCGCCAACAGCACCGTCTTCGCCGTCAAAGTCATCGAAGAATGGTTCCGTCGGAATTCCAAAACCACCGCCAAGTCCGTAGATTTCGACCGGGAATGCGAGCAGGTTCCGCTCCGCAAAATAGGTGAACGCTTTCGGATTAAAAAGTGCCTCCGAGAATGCACCATTGGTGCCAATTACCTCGACGTGCGCCAGTTGCGGGTTGGCAAAATCGGTGACGTCGAAAATTGAGAGACGAACACCGTCCGCACGCACAAAACCGAATTCGTCGTTCGTGTCGCGGCCTATGGTGAGCAGATGGTTGTCGCCCATCGGCGTGATGAACGTGCTGAACCCGGGAACCTTCAACTCACCCACAACCTGAGGATTGCGCGGATCGGAAAGGTCGAGCGTAAACAGCGGGTCGATCTGAACGAACGTCACCAAAAAACCACGCTCACCAATAAAGCGTGCGGATTGGATACTTTCGCCCGGCGCCAAGCCTTCGATCCTTCCCGCAATCGTCAGCGCGTCGTCGACCTGCTCCAAGACGTAAACATTGTTTTTCGATTCGCTGGCCGTTTGCCCAACGCGATTGAACGACG
>JAADIU010000005.1 GCA_013151185.1 Planctomycetota bacterium | reverse complement strand
ACCGAAAGCCAGTCTACAACGCTTTCGGCAATGATGCCCGCAAACAACCCCCCAATCCACAACTATCCACACCCAACGACCACATCGCACTGCGCGAACGGTAAATCCACGGACAAACCAAGAACAAACATTCCGTCGAGTTTAATCGCGACAACGCAATGACAGCCGCATCTCGCCGAGTTTCTCTTCCAAACCAGCACTTCATTCTCGATTGTACAAGGGCACCTCAGACGAAGTGAATAAGTATGGCACCTGTGCTACCCAAGCGCCCCGACCAAAAAGGCGAATACAGCGATGAGCGAAATCAGAAAAAGACCGGCGTACGCAAACTCGTTGATTGGGCGATAGTAGATATCTCGAGGCATCAACCCAAACCGAATACATCGAACGAGGAGAGCAACCACGAGGAAACACATGAGCAAGAGCAACGGAACAGCTATGAGATTCATCAATTGCAAAATTGCGACGCTGCGCACAGGTAGAATGAGACGCCCCAAACAATTGAGCATGAACCAAAACACCGGTAGGCATGCCGTGGTTACGACGAAGAGCAATTGATGGCGGAGACGCAAATGGGCATAGGGATACTTTCTGGTCTCGACGCCCGTCGCAATGGATAAACCGCATTCGGGGCAGCGGCCTTCGCGACCGAGGCCAGTAAGATTGTACCCGCATTTCACGCAGTATTCGTGGCCATACTGTCCATCCGCCACGAGATTTTCTTGCGTCTCTTCAGAAGGCATAAATGTTTCCAGCGCACGAACGTTCCAAGCCTCACCAAGAGCGGAAGAATAGGAAACTTGATTGATCGTATCAGCACACAACACCAATGACGGCTACAGACCGAACCCCCACTGGAACAACGCGAAATCTCGAAGGTCGACATCGCCATCCGCATCGAGATCAATGCACGCACACCCAGCCCCCAATGGCGCGTTCGGATCGGTCAAACATGCATCGAGCTGGCTATGATCGATTAGATCAGTATCGCCGTCCGCGTCGCAATCTCCAAGCCGAAACTCGTATGCACCCATGTCTATCAGCGGAGACGCACCAGCCCCCGTGTCCGGTGTGCTCGGATCGTCCACGAATCGCGGGTGGCCATCCAGGTCTGTAATCACGCCTACCGGAATCGCACCGTTGTCGCCGGCATCAATCGCGGGCGAACCCGGCAAAACCCGCAAGTCGTCGTCCTCGTTTCCAACGACACCGTCGGCGCCGTCGAAATCGACAAAAAGCGGATCGGCATCGATGACGCCATGAAGCGGCAGGCCATCCTGAATGATGCTGGTTTCAAACAGACTGGAATTGACGTTGGATTGATCGGGCGTATTCCCCCAAACAATGCTGCCGATCACACTCGGAAAGCTGTTGTTGGAACTAAACAAACCACCGCCACTGGAAGACGCTGCGTTCGCGCTGATTGTGCAGTTGGCAACGATCGGACTGCTGCCACTATCATTGAACACGCCACCACCCGAAGCAGCAGTGTTTCCGCTGAATATACAATTGGTCATCGGTGGACTGCTGCCTGCCAGATTGGCTATGCCGCCACCCTCGCTGGCTGAGTTCGCCAGGAATACGCATGCGATCAAAGCGGGGCTGCTGTTGAAGTTGGCTACGCCTCCTCCAATTGATGCCGAGTTCCCGGTGAAGTTGCAACGGGTCACTGTCGGACTGCCAAAATCGTTAGACATTCCAGCACCGCGGTTGTCGGGCGACACCCCGTCCGCATTTCCTCCCCGGATCGTAAAGCCGTCCAACACCGCAGAATTGTCCGCCCCCAAGCCGGTCACAATATGAAAACTGTTCTCGCCGTTGCTGCCAAAATTGGGAGTATCATCGCCAAGCAAGTCGCCACTGAGAATCGTCAAGTTGGTTTCGGAATCGCGTTGATCGAGGCTGGTTTCTGTTCCGGAAAATCCACCATAGATGGCCAGGTTGCTTTGAAGTTGAAACGTCTCGCTGCGGTCGCCCGGTGTTTGCCCGTCACCTTGATCCGGTCTGTACGTTCCTGCGGCAACCCATATCTGATCGACAATTGAATTCGACGACGCATCCAGAAGTGCGTCCTGCAGTTTGACATACGCATCGGGCCAACTGGACCCATCGTTCGCACCGCCCGCCGCGCCAGCATCGACAAACAGAACACTTGAAAGACCACCCGACGTTGCGAGTGTACGACTTCCATCAGAATCGTCTGCCATGGTCTTCCCGACAGGCGAAATAAAGGCGATGCACACCGCCGCCAGAGTCAAGAGAAAGGATGAAGCGTTGTAATCGAACAGACGGAAGTGGGTCGGCGGAAAATGGTACATCGCAGGTAGTCTCCACCCGTAACCGACTCAACCCTGAACGTGCCCCGGCAGGACGCCTATCCACATGAAGACATGCACACCAAGAAACCATGCCATACCCATAGTAGCAGAATAGAACCACGAACCGTAACGGCAGAACGAAACGAAACTGCGGATAATTCCGTGATTATTCGGGCGGAGGAGCCTACCGCGACCTACGCCGTACCGAAAATGCGATCGCCTGCGTCGCCCAGCCCCGGAACGATGTAACCTCGGTCGTCGAGTCGGTCGTCTATGGCGGCTGTGTAGATGGATACGTCCGGGTGGGCCTTCGTCACCACTTCGATACCAATCGGGCTTGCGACAAGGCAGAGGATTTTGATGTGTTTGGTACCTGTTTTCTTGACCGTATCAATCGCCAGGTTCAACGAACCACCCGTCGCCAACATCGGATCGATGATGATCACTTCTGTGTTGGCGATGTCGGGTGGCAGCTTGTTGTAGTAGGTCACCGGCTTGAGGGTTTTTTCATCGC
Source organism: Planctomycetota bacterium (assembly GCA_013151185.1). Taxonomy (GTDB): domain Bacteria; phylum Planctomycetota; class Phycisphaerae; order UBA1845; family UBA1845; genus UBA1845. The sequence goes on along the minus strand of JAADIU010000005.1, from coordinate 14,424 downwards.
GGTATAAACCCAGATGCCCGACGCGCGCTTCCGGAATGAGTTTCAAAATGCCATCGGTCATTCCCAATCCCGCGCGAAGAATGGGTACCAGCGTCAACTCGACGGCTAGACGCTTACCGCGACACGGGCCCAGCGGTGTTTCCACGTCAACGTCGACAGTCGGATAGTCTCGCGTCAATTCAAACGCCATGAGGCTGGCGATCTGCGAGAGCAATGCCCGAAAATGTTCAACGCTGGTGTTCTTGTCGCGGGCCAAGGCGAGGCGCTGCTGAATGACGGGATGATGAATCAAGTGGACTCGAGGGTTGTCGGTCATCGTCGATTCTCCGAGTTGAAGTGCGTGGATTTATGGTGCGGAGTTTCCACGATTCGAGGTCGATCCGCAAGGGTGCCAGCCACGACACCGATGCGCTAGCCAGCCGACTCCTTGATCTGTCGCCAGGAACTGACCACACCCAGATAGACCACCAACGACAACGTCGCGATGCCGAACCAAACAGCCCACATCCCGCCACCTCGATGATGGGCACCACCGTAGCGAAGCAGAAAAAGGGCACCAAGAAGCAGAAGACCCACGGTGAACATCCGCCGTTTGCTCATCACCGGTTGCAGCATCAATCCCCAAAGAACCGCGAGGATGATCAACTCGCGAACAAGCGGAAACAGCGACGCATTCACGGCTGCGATGCGCGGCAGGGTCCACAAACCGCCCCAGTTAATCTTGAAACCCGTCGGGGTCGCCTCCAACGTGCCCACTCTTCCGGGGCTCATCGTTTCACCCTGCGGTGTCCAAACCCACACATGGGCGCCATCGCTCACAAGACGTGGCTCGAATCCCAGGCGACTCAAAATGCTGGCTCCCACAACCGCTCGGCCATCGCAATCCTCGCGCCCCATCTCCATCGCTTCTTCAACCGTAGGCAGATAGTCCGCCATCCCCCAGGTCACCCAATCGAAAGCGTACGGGAGTTTCTTGTAGACCAACTCTTGAACCGCAAGCAGCGTCCGTTTTGCGTCTTCGATACCATTCGTTCCGACGGGCTGGCTGGCTAACAGTTCTTCAACGAGCGACTCGATGTGGGGAGAGTTCGGTTCGATCAGGGCGTTGGGGTCGCTCCAACGCTGGATGTGTCGCATCAACAACACCGGCCTCGGGAAACACACCGCGAACACCGTCAGCGCAAGAATCGCCCCCTTCAATGTTAGCCGCTTCAACCAGAACCAGCGGTGAATCCGAATCCACCAGTTCACGCCAGAGCGACCGTTCTGTTCAACATCAGCCATGTGTTCAAGTATCCACGTCGCCCGCCGAACATCTTCGCCCCGAACCTACGTTGGTCTACAAGGCAACCGCAATTCATCCTATCGCCATTGCGCGAATCGTGTAAAAAAAGGGCCGCGACCGACTTGTCCACCCAGGACAGGTCGGCCGCGGCAAAGGCGGCTCGTCAAAACTTCTGTTTCTTGATTGGAGTCAGTTCATGTCGCCGATCAACTTGGCGTCCCTCTCGATCCCTCCCAGGGTTGGTAGCCGCAATGCTCTCGCGTCTCCCATTTGGCTGCAAACCTCGCAGCCCCCATCTTCCCCAAGGCCATCTCGTCTTCCCCAAGACCAGCTCGAAGCCGTCGCTCCGAATCACCCCGTGTGTCGATGAAGCGTTTCACTCATCGACACCATGCAATAAGGCACCTGCCGTGCCACTCGGGAACGCCGAAGCACAAAAACCTTAACCACTTACCGCATAAATTGTTATGGAACGGACGCCTGCGAGGTGAATCTGAAATGGACGCGCAACTGGGAACCCAGTCCCCGATCAGAAATCTCGGTTGGGGACTATTGCCCGGTGAGGCACCTGCCGCAAGGTCTGGCAATCACTTCCGGTCGCGACGGCCACTGCGGTGCTTTGCCTGGCGCTGTGCGTCTTCTGCACGTTGCTGCAATTTCTGGAGGAAGCTCGGTCCGCCGCGCGGTTTGCGAGGCTTATCTTCCTTGGGTGGTTCGAGGTCTTTCAGCTTGATGTGTTTGCGAATGTAAAGTTGTTCGATCGCGCCCACCAGCGAACTCGTCATAATGTAAAGGTTCAAACCGCTGGGAAACTTGTAGAACAAAAAGATCATAACGAACGACATATATGGCATGATCTTCTGCATCTGTTCAGCCTGTTCGGACTGCGATGTTTTCTTCACGCTGGGATCAGGCTTCGGACGGGGCATCAACTTTTGCTGGGCAAACATCATGACGCCAACGAGTATCGGCAGCAGATGGAAGCACGTCATGTCGTCCATGAGCGGAATCGAAACGGCTTTCTCAAAGTGAATGAGACAGTCGGGTGCGGTCAGGTCCGAAATCCAGAGCATAAACGGCTCACCGCGCATCGCCACGTTGTTGCGCAGGCTGGAGTAAAGCGCAATCCACACGGGCATCTGCAAGAACATCGGCAGGCAACCGAGCATCTGCCCCATCGGGTTCACGCCTTCGTCGCGATACAGCTTCATCATCTCCTGCTGGATGCGCGAGTTGTCACCTGCATGACGCTTCTTGATTTCCTCCATCTTGGGTTGCAGCGCGCCCATGTTCTTTTGCATACGCACCATGTTGACTTGGGTTTTCTTGGTGATCGGATGCAGCAAGGTGCGAACGACAATGACGAGAAAAATAATCGCAACGCCAAAATTGCCCGTCACCTTGTGAATCCAATTCAGCATGGAAATCATCAGGTCCGTCAAAAAACTGAACGTGCAGGAACCATACCCCTCCTTGATCTGCTGCATGTAGTCGCGATCGAGGTAGTCCTGGTTCTTTTCGCTGCCAAAGGAATCGCGATCCTTCGGACCCAGGAAAACCGCCTGTCGAAACGAAGTCGACTCTCCCGCAGCGATGTCGAAACCGATGGTCGTCATCTCGGTGGTGACGTCATTTTCCGTTTCTGCGTCTTCGTCCAAGTCGATACCACGTACCTGCGTCACCAGACCGGGCAGGGTTTTTCCATCTGCATCGACGGGGCACATCGTGCATGTGAAGAACAAGTTCCCCCCCGCATACCACTCAAGCGGTTCGCGGGCTTGCTGATCGGCAGAGTAAAGACGATACGTTTTCTTCTTGCCGACCTCTTTGAAATTGCGCGTTTCCAGGTCGACAACGCCCTCGCTCCTCCATGCAGCATAGACCTTTTGATCGGGCATGAACGTGCCCTGCGAAAGCAGCCCGACCGGACCACGCTCGATTAGAATCACATTGTGCGGCGCACCCGATACGTTCTCGATATCCAGCGTCACCTGCACATCGTGGCGAAGTTGATCGAGGGATTGTGCGGGCAGGGTGAAGGTTCGGGTGAGCTTCAAAAGTGCAGCGTCGCCCTGACGGACCTCTGCCGTGAAGACAGCCGACTCACTGCTGTTGTTCTCCCGCTTCTCTGCCGTCCACAATAGATCGCCCAGGTCGATGCGGTGCTCGCCGTCGAGCGTGATCCGTTCGACCGTCAACGAGCGCCAGTCGCCACCGCCTTTTCGAGGCAACGGTGAGAGCAACAGATACCGCTCATCGGAAGATGAATCCTTGCGGTGATCGCTAAGTCTAGCCGTCGAAATCGATGCGCCACGATTGGAAAGCCGAAGCTCCATTCGATAGGGACTTTCGACACCACCTTCCGTGGTACCAAGCACGATCTCACCTTCCGAAGCCGCACCGGAAACGGAAAACCCGCCGGAACCGAGGACGACATCCTCACCGTGGACAACCGAACCTGCACCGTTGCTCGACGCGGCAGTGGGCGCACCGGTGGTCACGGATGAAACGTCACTTGGTTTCCCACCGTCATTGGATTGTGGCGGAGGCGTGGACGGCCAAATGCGCGCGGACACCATCTGGAAAATCAGAAAGACCAGCAGCGCCCAAAACAGAGCCCGAAAGAAGTTTTTGTTATCCATGTTTCTTTATGGTGAATTGAATCTTGTTGGTGGCTGCGAGCGAATCAATCAATCCTGAACCAAACGAACGTATGCGATGACCGCGATCACTCCTGCAATCGAAGGGTGCCTGCGAATCACCAAGGTCGACCCCTGCGCGCGTTGCGCCAAGTCAGGTCATCGCCCTTCCAAAAGTCGCAGGCCCAGGAAGTCATCCAGTTCAGGTGTATCCAAAGCCTTTTGCACGGCTTTTTGGATGTCGTATTCGACGCGAACGAATTCAAAGGTGGCTACATAACCATCTTCATCAGGCGAGTTGTCACCCTGTCCGATATCGGGCGGGTAAGGAACGGCTTCGCCTTTCTCATGAACGACAACGAAACAAGCCCTCACATCGCGGTCGCGCGGTTGACCCACGCTACCGATGTTGATGATGGCTTTTTCGTCTTCTGTAATTGTATAAAAACTTGGCTCGCGCAGTTCGCCCGGTGGATCAAAATACGGATCATCCAGAAACACACCGGGGACATGCGTATGGCCAACCACGCAAGCCTTGTGGTTTTCTTCAAGGCGCTCGAAATTGGCGAGTATCTTAGCCGGGTTTGTAAAGACATCTTCGGCAAACAGATACTCATTCACGGGCCGACGCGGGGAGGCGTGAACCATCAGGATGCCTCTCGCGTCGTGACGAATGGGCAGCTTTCCCAAAAACTCCCAACGGCGGTTGCGCAACGTCTTGTTGGACTCGTCCTCAAAAACCTGACGGGTCCAGTAGCAAGCCCGCTCCGCGCTCACATTAAAATTGGACGGTTCGTAAAACACCGCATGATCATGGTTGCCGCAAACGACGGCTTGGCAGCGATCAATGACGGTGTCGATGCACTGCTTCGGACTCGCCCCGTAGCCGACAACATCGCCCAGACAGAAGATGTCCTTGACGTTGCGGCGATCGATTTCCGCCAGGACCGCTTCCAACGCTTCGTAGTTTCCATGGATGTCGGAGATGATGGCATACACTGGGGGCAATCTCAGAAACGCCCTACTCGCGGCGACGAGCACGGCGCCAGCCTTGAGACAGGTGAGAAGCGGATGCTATTGCCCACACGGGAAGTCGTCAATGACCGAAGCCCGTTTCGGCAAAAGTTCCTACACCCAAGCGAAATTTGTCTGAATACGTCGCCCCGCTCACGGGCTTTCCGGTGGGTTTTCGATCCGTGCAAGCCGCTCTCTGGCGATTGCGACTGCCTCGCTGTTACAATCGCATCCGAGCCATTTTCGACCCGTTCGCTTCGCCACAGCCAGGGTCGTTCCGCTTCCGCAAAAGAAATCCGCCACGACATCGCCCGCGTTGGTACCCGCCAGGATGATCCGCTGCAACAGCGCTTCGGGCTTCTGCGTCGGGTAACCCGTCCGCTCGCGTGAAACAGTGGAGAGAAACGGAATATCCCACACGTCCGTGAGGGTTGGGCCATCGGCGTGAAAATAAAGTCGCCCCTTGGTTGTGTTTTTGAACGGGCGACCGGTTTCATCAATGTTCAAGCCGTCCGTTCGATAGGTCCCACCGCGCTGCGGATGAAACGTGTGCTCACCCAGCACCTTCGCATAAGCAAGAATCGTGTCGTGCTTGCGGCTAAACCATCGCGAGGCGACGCCCCCGGTGCGATAGCTCCAGATGATTTCATTGAGAAACTGTTTCGCACCAAAAATTTCATCGAGCATCAGGCGAACATGATGGGCTACGCGGTGATCAATGTGCACATGAATCGTGCCGTCGGTTCTCAAAAGCCGATGGATCTGCACCAACCGTTCCCGCAAAAATCGTTTGTAGTGCTCGATACCGCCGGACCAGCGGTCCTCGTAGGTGGCTCCGTGGCTCGACTGCCTCACGGAATTGGTCATAAATGGCGGGTCGATGTAGACGAGATTGAGCACCGCATCAGGCAATTCACGCATCAAAAGCAAATTGTCATCGCAGTGAACCCGACCCTCGAAATCATCGAGAACGCAACGATCGTTGTCGGTTTCCGACGATGGACGCTGACTGCTTGCCTGACTCGAGATCGGATCAGTTGGGTGGGAACTTTGTGGCGTGGTGATCTGCTGCTTGCCTGAAGGCACTTTCGACCTCTGGAAAAAGCCAGCCGGGTACCATTTCCAATGATGCACTTCCGGCGCAACATTCAGGGTAGGGTGCGTCCCGGACGCACCGAATGAACTCCAGCACAGTGGGTCACTTCAACAACGGGTCACTTCAGCAAGTCGCCAAACGACTTACCCGCCGAGGTCATGCGGTATCCCTTTTCGGTCAACTCAAGGGCGCAACCACTCTCTTCGAGGGCGAGCAGATAGCGAAAGACGGTGCGGCGACTCATCTTGAGCTTCTTCTCAAGCTCTGCGATTGAGTACCTGCCTTTTCGCAGAAGGGACACCATTTCAAAAGGAACACCAAACGCCTCCTGAAAGAGGCGGCTATAGATTTCCTTCCCCTTCGGGCCCAACTGAGAGGGCTTCACAACCGAGGCGAGCACCTTGCAATCCTGCTTCGTGATGGTCCGCACCAACGTTCCCCCGTCGCTCAACCGTCTTGCATAGACCCGTCAAATGGGTGACCGCGCGAAGTATGCCAGATTTTGGCTGCCAAGGCAATGACACTAAACCACGATCGAAAAACGCTTCCAAACACCGAGTCCCCGACAGATCAAACCAGGATCTCTAAGACAAAGTGCGAGCACACAGCCCCCGCATTCGGACACACTTTCCGACACCCAAGCCGCCACTGGAAATGAACCCCTGCCGACAGGGCATCGATAGCCGCTTGCGTTCCCCGGTCGTGATCCTCGCGCGATAACCAGCGCCCGTTGGCCGACACCCTCGCCACACCAAACGATACCGAGAACTGCAAGGGCCCCTCGCCAGCGGAGCAACGTCCAATAATCCCTGCAAAACCCTAGCGAACAGCAAATTCCGTCAATTCTAGTTGAACGATGCGATACTTTATGCTAAAAACAGTCGAACTTAACCTTAATTCGTGACGATTTATAAAAAATACAGATTCTTCCTTGCTCAAAGAGAGACGACTGATGGACAGATCACCACTACGCGACTTCCTCGAACTCAACTATGGCGAGTTGGAAGAGCTCAATACTGCCGCAAAGGACGACCGCCTCAAACGAACCGACCCCACAGACATCGAGGAACGGCGGAGACGATACCTCGGCGACGAAAAACGCATAAAAGCCGTCACCGTCTGCTTCTCCGATCTTGAGGGGCGGCTTCACATGCTCGACTACGACAAGAAGTTCCTGCTCAAATCAGCGGAGAACCTCACCTTCGATGGCTCGAGCATCCGCGGATTCACCGACATCGCAGAATCAGACCTGCGCCTGGGCATCGATTGGGGAGCGTTCTATTGGCTGCCGGCTGACATCTTCGGACCGGGCAAGATCGTCGTCTTTGGCAACGTGCAGGATCACGATGGCAAACCGTTTCCTGCCGATTTCCGAGCTCGGCTCAACGCCCTCACGGATGATCTCTATAAGAAAAACAAAACAGTGGCCCATGTCTCGGCTGAGATCGAAGGATTCCTGTTCAAAGGACGGGACGCCGAGCGCCGCATGAAAGAAAACGGCGGATTCGAGCCGATCTCAACGGGCGGGTATTACCACTCGCTGCCGCAGGATCCACTCCGCCAATTCATCGACAGTGCGGCCGAAGTGCAACGCGCGATGGCGTTCAACAACGAAAAGGACCACCCCGAAGTCGGGCCATCGCAATTTGAAATGAACTTCGGATATTCCGAAGCGCTCATCGCTGCCGACCAGATGCAACTTTACAAACTCATCTGCCGCCAGGTTGCACAATCGCAAGGCATGACCGCGTCGTTCTTACCGAAACCAATCACCGGTATCAACGGTAGCGGAATGCACACAAATATTTCGCTGGCGCGCGATGGAAAAAATCTGTTCTACGACGCAAAGGGCGAGCACGGGTTGTCGCCCCTCGGCCACGAGTTCATCGGGCGTATCCTCAACGTCGCCGACGACCTTTGCCTCGTACTCAACTCGAGCGTCAACGCCTACCGCCGACTCGACCCGAACTACGAAGCGCCCAACGAAATCAAATCGTCTGCGGTCAATCGCTCAGCCATGATTCGCATCCCGCTGGGAAACCAAAACTCCGCAAGGATCGAAGTGCGAAGCGTCTCGCCCGATGCCAACCCATACATGCTCATCTACACCCTACTGAAAGCCGGCATGGAAGGCCCCGACCCACAACCCGCCGACCCCGAAAAACGCCCGCGAACGCGCATGCTGCCCGACAACATTCTCTCCGCCATCCACAAGTTCAAAAAGAGCGAGTTCGTCGCGGAAATCCTCGGCGAGAACATGGCCGCCAAGTACGTCGAGCTAAAACAATTAGCCGCCGACCGCTGCCCAAGAGAACTGGGCACCCTAATCAAGTCAGGCGAAATCATGTTCCACCATGAAGTCACCAACCAAATGCTGTGGGGAATGTTTTAACGAAGATCGAGCTGAATTACTTTGAAGCGGCATCTTGACCAAGCGTGGTCTTCTTGGACGGTACAGTCAAACCAACGGCTGATTCCGCGCCTTCTGCGACTTGGGCCAGTTCGCCCATGACGCGGTGATACAGTGACTCCAGGTGATCGAGCGTTTGGTCGCCTATCACACCGATGTCGCCGATCTCATCGCGAGCCGGCAGCTTGCCAATCGCATACTCCGCCAACGATCGTCGGCCATCGGCGTGTGAGAAGGGGTAGGTGTGATTGGACAATGTCGATCGCAAATCGGAAAGCGTGCCGTGCTGTTTGATTGCGATGCGCTGCGCGGGAGACAGAAGTCTCTCACTCCACGATTCAAAGTCGTCGGCAAGCAGGTTGATCATCACGCGCAATGTGAGTTGCTCGTTGCGAAGTTCCGTAAGCGTACTTCGTGAATGGTCGAACACCGCCAGCACTTCCAGCAGCGTTTGTGACCGGGCTTTGAGTCGCTCCCAACCCTTGACGCGTCCGGTGATTGCATCAGATGAAAGCAATCCAATCGCCGCTTCAAGTCGCACCTTGACGACGTCCTCAATCTTGACAATCTGCAATTCGGCTTCATGGAGAGATCGCTTTGCCGATGCCTTTTCTTCGCTCACCTGCGCCATCGTTTCGGACTTGAGATTGAGCACGCCCGGATCAATCTTGACGCCAGCCACGACGAATGCGTCGATCGATCGAACAGCGCAAAGTGTTTCAGTCGCTTCCGCATACTGCGCATACAGTTTCTTGATCATCGGCCGGTTCTTGCCAAGCGCAGCCTGCGCGCGTTTGATCCGCCGGATGTTGGCTTCGCTCTCGTCGGAAAGATACTTGGAGTATGGGTCGATGCGAACGGGACGAAGGGCGCTGATCGCTCCACAATAGATTCGCTCTGCGGCCTGCCTCCCTCGCTTCGCCTGCTTACGACGTTCAAAAATCGCCTCGGTTGGCATCAAGTTAGCTGGCGTAATCGAGGGGCCAATCAAGCCCTGATAGTAGAACATCGTAACCGACTTACACAGCCCATCGAACTGGGAGAACAACTCTGCCGGTGAACCGGGCACATCAAAGACAGCTTCAGAATTATCGCTGCGCCCCCGTCGAATCCGCGCTGCGCTGGAAGGGTGCGTATGAAACAACCCGGTTCGCTGCTCCGACCTTGCTTCCCGAAGCACTTTGCGCAGTGCATCTGGGATGTCGTCACTCTTCGCCGCGACGACGAGTGGATAGTTGTCGGGCAGCTTGCCATCCTTCCAGCTTTCGGCCATCTCCGCGTCAATCGCCTGCCCAGCCAAGCTCAGTTCGGCCATCCGATCAAACGTGGATTCAAAAGCATCGACGCCAACGAGGCGCACTTCATGACGATCCGCGTCGTATTCCATCTGCCGCAGCAGGACGCAACTGACGGCTTGACCCATCACCATCAGAAGCCACAACAGCTTGCGCGTCAGCCACACAAATAACCGTGCGAGCGAAAAAATCGAAGACACCCATCTGTTGTCGTTCTTCGACGTTTCAATCAACCAATCGTCCCAGTTGTCTCGCTCGTAGACCACACGAACGAACCAATGATTGACCGATCGAATGACCATCGACAGGCGCATCCCCAAGCCCTGGGAAAAATGCCCGAACTCGTGGGCAAGAACACCCGCAAACTCGTTCAAGCTCAAACCGGCGACCAACGTTAAGACCAAGTCGCTCGGCAAAAACAAACTAAGCCAACCGCGTCGAAAATGGGCGCTTGCGTTAATCTCCCAATCCACATCGATGCGCTTGGGGCGAGGCGCCCCGACGGCAGTACACACCTGATCGACAAACTCAAATATCAAGGGATCATTGGATCGAACCAATGATAGGCGGCGCTCCCGTCGCCCCGAGCGGGCGAAAAGCGGCTTGATCATGAACACGACAAGTACACATCCGACCACCAACGGCATGATATAGATGAAGATCATTTTATAGATCATCACACGCCCAGCGCGCCCGGTTTGCAGAAGCCCCGTCCAGTCGGATGTCGCATGAAAATAGGTCGCGTACCCCGCCCCGGCGATCATAGCCACATACAAAACTGGCAAAAGCACCATGAAAAGCGCAACGACAGCCAACGCGAGCACATAGAACGGCGACTTCCAGATGCGCTTGATGCGTCCACGAAAACCATCCAGCGCGGGATGAGCCGCCGGCTTGGGTTTATATTGGTTTTCACTCATTTGGAAACCTCGGAGTGCGCGGCGCGGCTGGCTATTCCTTGAACGCCTGATTCAGGACACCTGCCAAGCGCACGCCTGCCTTTTGCAGTTGGGTTTTGAGTAGCGGGGTTTGTTGTGACAGGTATGCGTCACTGATGATCCCGCTCTTGGGGATGCCTTCATAGAGTTTTTCGGTCAGGGCGTGCGATTCTTCTGCCCAGGATACGGCGTCGAGATCGTTTGCCCATTTGGCTACCTTCTTCTTCGCGTCAGGCGCCTTGGTCTGCGCGCTCAACTCCGTGGCGAGGTCGCTCCACCGCCCCATGCGGCGAATCATCCCGCTGTCCCAGACGCGGTGCAGGTTTGTGTTGTTGCGAAAGAACTCCACGCGCACATCGTTGCCACCGCGATCACGGGCGTATCCAGCGTGCAAAGGTTGATGAATATCGCCGACAAAATGCCCGACAAACTTCAGCGCGATCAATCGATCGTGATCGCTGGCTTCGCGGTCTCCGAGCACTTCGAGGTAGTAGGTAATCCCCGATACGACGCAGTTTCGTGGTGGGCATGGCGTGTTGGCGGGGCAATCCGTTTTGGGTTTGCAATCGCGGCTTGCCTTGTAGGTGTCGGTCTTCTTGGGAATGTTCAAATAATGCAGACGAGCAGCCCACCGCCATTTTGAATCCCGACGAATCGCGTCGGCCCAGATGCAGCAGTCTTCAAGCGAACTGTATTCCGTATCGAGCTTGAGCAAGCGGTCCACTTCTTTGCGGGCTTCGGGGCTGAGTCGTTCAGACGCAATTCGCCCCACAATTCGATGGCCCGCTGCCCCCCAACCCACACTGACCCGAGGCATAGCCAACAGAACCAATGCGACGGCAACCATGTAAACAGGCCATCGCGAACTTTTGTAATGAATCATGTCTTCTCCATTTCTACCGCCAATCAATGTGCGGCTAACACCATGCCCGAATGCGCGGGCAGCATAACATCACCGCGCTTGACTTCGAGGGACCCGATCCCGCTGCGCCGATCGTCAGCCAACACCGCCCAATCCGCATCGGGCAAAACAAAACGTGTGTCTTCCATCGCGCCGTTGAGCAGCACCAACATTGAACGGGCTGTCTCTGCGCCCAAATCCGAACCATCAAGCCGATACACAATACACCGACCGTTTGGCGGGGTATCAAAATGAACACGCCGCTCGACTTCTTCCCGCGTACGCAGTCGAAACACGGGATGGGCTTTTCGCAGCGCGATCAATCCGCGCGTATATTCAAAAACATTTGCGTGTGCTACCTTCCGCGACCAATCGATTTGATTGATTTCATCCGGCGCATCGTAGCTATTGTGATTGCCCTTCTTGCTGCGACACATCTCCTGCCCGCTGTGCAAGAATACCATCCCCTGCGAAGTCAGAAGAATCAGCGTAGCAAACCGCATCATCTGCTCGCGTTGCTCCACAGGCGCATCGGATACGGTTTGTTCCAGTTTATCCCAGCACGTTAGATTGTCGTGCGATTCAAAATAATTCACCGAGTCCGTGGGATGCAGCGACCAATCGTGGATTCCACCCATCAACCCTTTGACAACGCCATCGACGTTGGCACCCGTTTGCATAAAACCGCCATCGCCACCATCGCGCTCGCCTTTGATCGCGTCTCGAAAGTGGTCGTTGAACGCCCCAATCCCGCTGCCTCGGATCACGGCTTTGTCCGTCGTGGGCGAAAGTGGGGTCGAGCCTGCCGTCCACGGCTCACCGAAAATCAGGATGCGCGGATTGATCTTGAGCAGTTCCTCGCGGATGCACTGCATCGTTTCAAAATCGGTCAAGCCCATCAGATCGAAACGAAACCCGTCGATCTTGTATTGCGAAGCCCATAACTTCACGGAGTCGATCAAGAACTTGCGGGCCATCGGCGCTTCGCTTGCGAACTCGTTTCCGCATCCCGACCCATTGGAAAGCTGCCCTCCGGGTGTTCTGCGGAAGTAGTAACCGGGCACCAGTTTTTCAAATGATGCACCCTTCGCGGTGTGGTTGTAGACCACATCGAGAATCACACCCAAGCCCTGTTTGTGCAGCGCCATAATCGCGGATTTAAGTTCGACGATTCTTGCGAACCCGCTCGCGTCTGACGCATACCACCCGTCGGGCGAATTGAAATGCAGCGGCATGTAGCCCCAGTCGTACGCATCGCTCGTGGACTCGTCGTTGTCAAAATCCTGCACGGGCATAAGTTGAACGTGCGTCACACCCATCTCGACCAGATGCGCTAATCCCGTCCTTATGGATGGCCCGCTCGCAAGATGCGTGTCGCGTTCAGTAATGCCGCGATACTTGCCTTTCGAGGTGACGCCAGAATCCGCCGATATCGTAAAATCGCGAACGTGCATCTCATACACAATCGCATCCGCAGCAGATTGCGGACCCGCAAACAGATGCTCCCGAAAACCCGGCGGATCGGTCAGAGGCAGGTCAACGATGAGCGCCCTCGGAAACCGAGCCTGCGTACATCTTGCATACGGATCGATGACTTCACGCTTGGCGTCCAACCCCGGCCCCGAAATTTTGAAGGCGTAGAATTTACCCGCAAGATCGCCTTCGACAGGAACAGTCCAAATCCCCTTGCCTGCCGGCACCATGGCGTGTTCGACCGTGCCTCTTCGACCTTTTGCCGCATCGGAAATCACCACAACAGCATCCGTCGCACCCGGAGCAAACACGGCGAACGTCGTCGACTCTGCCGAATATGTCGCACCCAACGCAGCGTTCGCGTCGTAGAAGTGGTCGGCATCCTTGAGAATGTAGTCAGCCCGCGCCGGATGCTTGCCCAGACCCTCGACATCAAGCGTGTATGTTTGTTCGGGATGGTCGAACGGCTGATCGACCTCGAGCGAATAGACCGCGCAGCGATCCCCGCGATGCTTGAACGGGTAGACGGCTTTGATGGGAATCGATTCGCCCGATGAAGACGATAACTGGAACCTGTCGGGCACCCAATCCGAAACGGGCAGGCGATGGCTGAATCGAACCGTCAGATGCTTCCAGGCGTCGATGGTGACGGATCGGACTTTGCGTTCCAAATGAACTTCCTTAAATCGAGTACCGACATTTTGAATGTTCGACAAGTGCATCTCCGCGCCACGGGTCGCGAAAGAATCGTCGGCCAGTATCATAGCCAGCCGCGAGCGTTAACCCAATCCTTCGAGATCAGCGGCTATGAAGCGAACAAAATCGTTAACCCCACCCGCACGCAACAACTCTGCGGCAGGCGATCCGTTTGCCCAATTGGAAACACTGTCCAAGAACTTGTGGTGGTCGTGGCAACCGCAGGTTCCCGCGCTCTTTGAAGCCCTGAACCCGCGTGCTTTTGGCGCTTCCAACCAGAACCCGATCGTCGCACTGCGAAAATGTGGGCCAGCAAAACGGCGCGCGTTGGCGAATGACCAGGCATTCACGCGACAAGTTCGCAACGCCCACTCCGCGTTTCAAAAATATCTGCGCGCGAAGACGTGGTTCAAAAAGGAATACGCCGGTTGGTCGAAAGGGAGCGTCGCCTACTTTTGCATGGAGTATGCACTGCATGAATCTGTCCCTCTATACGCGGGTGGTCTTGGCGTCCTAGCGGGCGATCATCTCAAATCTGCCAGCGACCTGGGCGTGCCGTTGGTGGCTGTGGGCATCTATTGGAAGAAGGGTTATTCGCGGCAACAAATCAACAGCGCAGGGCGGCAGGTGCATCGCATCCCGCGACTCGATTTGAAGCACATGCCCCTCTCAGAAGT
>JAADIU010000157.1 GCA_013151185.1 Planctomycetota bacterium | reverse complement strand
AAACCTCCGGCATCAACGCTGCAACAATCGGTGTGTTGTTGAGAAACGCAGATACGCCCGCCGACGAAACCATCAAACGCGCAAGAGCCGACCGCACACCCGTACCCACACCCAGAAGTCGCGAGACGACAACGTGCAGCGCCCCTGTCTCGCGCAGGCCAGCCGCCACGATGAACATCGCACCCACCGTGACAAGGCCATGATTGCTGAGCCCGTGGAACGCCTGCTCCGGAGTAATGACCCCGGCAGCGACCACCGCAACCAACCCACCGGTAAACGCAGCGTCGGGTGGGAGCCAGCTTCGCACCAACGCCAACAGCATCAACACCAAAACGGAAAGGGTGAATATCGCTTCCCAGGACATGAAGGGTCCGCTCCTGTCTTGCCGGATCAAAAAATATCTGCCAGTATCGCCCCAGTTTCCATCGGCTATTTGTGATCGAAACGGCGAGCGAACGCCTTGCAGGCATTTTATACGAGACGCGGCAACCGGACAGGGGCTTCCCGCAATCGCACCACATGCGGTTGACCGGGTGCGGCGTGGTCGATAGCTTTCCGGGCTGGCGTGCGGTTGCCCGCTGGGGCGGCTGGATTGTTGGATCGGGCCATTGGGTACGCGGTTATTGGGCTGGAGGGGTTGGATCAAATCACATGAAATTTCCACGCATTGTGCCCGCGCGGCGGACCGAGAACATCAAATATGCTGTCCGCGACGTGGTCGCCTTGGCTCAGGAAGTCGCAGCCACCGGTAAGAGCATGTGCTATCTCAATATCGGCGATCCGAATCTGTTCGATTTTCAGACGCCTGCCCACATCGTCGAGGCGGTGCATCAGGCGATGAAGGCGAATAAAAACGGATACGCTCCGTCGTCGGGCATCAAGAACGCACTGGCCTCGATCAACGCGCAAGCCGCCAGTCAAGGCATCGAATCGATCCAGCACACATTCGTAACCACCGGTGCAAGCGAAGCGATTGACCTCGCATTGACCGCCCTTGTCAACGAAGGCGAGAACGTATTGACACCATCGCCCGTCTACCCGCTCTATACCGCAATTCTGTCGAAGATTGACGGTGTGAACAACCCATACTATCTCGATGAAGCCAACAACTGGGAACCCGACATTGCGGACATCGCGTCGAAAATAAACGACAAGTCGCGCGCGATTATTCTGCTCAGTCCGAACAATCCAACGGGCACAGTGTATTCGCAGGAAACGTTGCGGGCGGTGCTCGACTTGGCCATCAAGCACAATCTCGTGATCTTCAGCGATGAAATCTACGACAAGCTGTTGCTCGATGACATGCCATACACCTCGACGGCATCGCTGAGTCAGGATGTTCCCGTCGTCACGTTCAACGGGATGAGCAAGGCGTACCTCGCGCCGGGGTTTCGCATTGGATGGGGCATCGTGAGCGGGCCAGCCGGCGTTGTGGGAGACTACTGCGAGGCGATTCAAAAGCTCGAACGCGCCCGACTCAGCGCGAATCATCCGGAGCAATATGCAATATCTGCCGCCCTCGATGGCGATCACGCATTCCTCGAACCGGTTCTTAAGAAACTAAGATCCCGCCGCGACCTCACCGTCGAGCGTCTCAATGCGATCGACGGGATCAGTTGCGTGCCACCGCAAGCCGCCTTCTACGCCTTCCCCCGTCTTGATCTCGGTATCGACGATGAAACGTTCGTGCAAAAACTCGTGCGCGAAACCGGAACCGTGTGCGTGCATGGCAGCGGGTTTGGCCAGCGCCCCGGCACGCAGCATTTTCGCGTCGTCTTCCTGGCACCCGAAGACACGCTCAATCGGGCCTTCGACAACATCGAAGCCATCGCCCGAACCTACCGTTGAGCCTTCACGTTCCACTGTTTTTTACTGGGGGGCGGGGGCAAGCTCGAACAGGTAAATCGCTGGCTCATCCACGTTCGACACTGCGATGACACTTCCGGACGATGCCATCCGCCCCACCGTGTTTCGGTCGGGAGAATCCGCGACGGAGAGCGGCTGGGAGAATGCGAAGGGCGATTGCGTTTGCACCGCGACAACCCGATCACGAACATTTGCAACCATCGCCACCCCGCCCGTGGCGAAATGAGCGATGTCTACCGCACCGCGTTTGTCGATTCCGGGCAGCAGTGCCCGATTGATAACTTGAAGCGTTCGCGTATCGACAACCGCAAAATTGACGCTGCCGTTTTCATCGTCGATCGCGACAGCCAGCGCAGAACCATCACCGCTGAGCGCGAGTGCCACGGGGTTGTCATTGGCTCCGTCGCTCACATCAATCCGGGTAATCGCAAACGGAGCCGCTGTCTGAATCGCGACGACCGCCCCCAGCCCCGCGAGGAAGACTTGGCTGCTGTCGCGAGAGAAAACCAACTCCCGAGCAAGCACGGTCCCACCGGCTCCGGTCGTCAAATTGATCACCGGAAGGATGAAGTTCGGGTTGTCTTGAATGATGTTTGCGATCGCCAACTCGCCAGCCTGCCCGATCGGGGCACCGCTCTCAAAGAGCGCGACCAGCGATGAACCATCGGGACTGACCCGGGCGTAAACGGGAATCTGTCCGATCGGCGTGGGGATGCTTCGATTTTCAGCCGCAAGCACGTTGGTGTCTGCCGGCAGAATACTCACGCGATCCGCGAAGTTTGGATTCGTGGTCGGAACAAACACGCTGGTCGCCTGCAAGTCAAAGTCGACCGTTTCCCCGATATAGTCATCCGTCGTCGACGCCGTTCGGCGAATCACAGCCAAGGTCGATCCATCGAGCGACATGGCCGCGTCGGGGCTATCCGTGATGATGGCCATCACCGCACCCGTGCCGGAGTATCCCAACGCACTGGTCCCTGCCGGCGACAGTTCTTCTGGAAATGCAATCGACCTCGATGCGAATGGCGTCGAGGTGTCGAATTGAATCACATCGCCACTGCCCACGTCGCTGAAAATACCCGTGCCCCCGCCCGGTGATAGCAACATCAGATCGGGCGTGCGTGTGTTCGTGACCGCCACCTTCCCACGCGGACGTGCGAGAACGCTGGACTGAGAGGCTAGGTTTACGGTTCCGAAAACGAAGTCACCGGTCGCTCCACATGCACGATCGAGGTTGCGGTGCCTTTGAACTGCGACGGCTAGAAACTGTCCAACAAGGTCGCCCGTTTCAGGGTCGAGAGTCAGCGCCTCCAAACGCGCGATGGTTTGATCGCACAACGGGTCGTTCGTTCGGGCGAGCGTACACAACCCGATCGAAGTGGCATCGCCTACGATGAACTGCGTCACCGTTGATCCGAAACCGGTTCGATCCACAGTCGCGGCGCTTTGATTTGAGAATGTGATGGGGCCATTTTGAGCCTGCCCAACATTAACCGAGTCAGGATCAAACGTCGTCGATTCCGTCAAAGTGTAAGAATCTACGATGCTTCCAGGCGATGCGCCCGGTGGCAGCGAAAAATCGATCGAAGCCGCGGCCAACGTCGTCAGCGCGCTCTGCACCTGCGGAAGCGCAAGAACATCTGCACAGCTATTCGCCGAAAGAGGAGCCGGCGCGGGAAAACGAACCGTCAACCGTGCGATTTCGACCCGACGCGGCTCCGTTGTGGAAACGGTGACGCACAAGCCAAATCGACCGCCCGAAAGAGCAGCCAAGCCGTCCGTATTGACGTCGATCTCAGCCGGAACAATATCTGCGATCTGGTTGTTTTGAATGTTGGCGATGAACGGCGTTTGAGGGGTGCCTGCTTCACAAGCGTTCGTCGTCACGTCAGCCGACAACCGCAGCGTCACCACCACAACACCCGACGACCCGACGTCACTTGACGTCCCCACGCTGATGTCGGCAGCATCCAGCGAGATGGTCGCACGCTGCGGTGCTTCGGCAGGAACGCTCGACGAAATATCGAAGATGCGCTGATCCGATGCGAAACCCACAGACCCCACGTCAATGACGCCATTCGAGTCCAAATCGAGAACCACCGTCGTACCCGAAGCGGGCACGCCCGGGTCTGGAACCGCCACCGGTGTGCAGCCGACAGCGCCCAGAATCAAGAAAAACGCACCAATCAAACGAAGGTAGGAATACAAGTCTGGACCTCTCGGAAATCCCCAACCGCCGCGCCGCGCCAAAAGTGGGCTGGGTACCCCCAATCCTACCGCCCACAAGCCAACAAGTTGCAGCAAAAACAAATTGCAGCAAGGAGATTGGAGGCGCCGATCCGGCGTCTGGATGCCCGATGCCTGGAAACTGCTCCCACGGGGTCTTGAAGTCAGGACGGGCAGGGCTCGATGACCGCCGACATACACCCTTTGCAGCGGTCGATCTGTCGATCGCGCCCGAATGCGTGGATTTGGTCGCGTTTGAGTTCAGCCCGCTCGAACGTCGTTGTATCGACGATGACGCGCCCCGTGCTGTCCACTTCGCAGGCCATCAGGTAGGCATCCTCCAGCTTGTGCCCAAACAATCTGCCCAACATCGAGATGACGTAATCGTATGAATGATCGTCGTCATCGAGCAGCACAACGTTGTAGGGCGGCTGCCTTTTGGGCTTGCGGTTTGTTTGCGGCCTCGCGACAGAAACGCTAGGCCTATCGCAAATCGCCATTGCAGAATCGTTGTCGGTAGAATCGTTGTCGGTCATCGTAGGATTTCTCCCGGATTGGTACCCATGATTGACAAGAACGTCTCATCCGGAAATTGGGATCGAAATACTGCCATCCGCTGCGCGGCGCACCACGTTCAACGCAGATTCGTCCGCACCGCCGCCCGTTGTCGCTCCGCGCGTCTTGGCCTCAACTGAATCATCGACCACGTCGCCGAAAAGCGTGAGGGCGGTGGCTCCGCTGATCCTCACACGCACGACACGCCCGATGTGGGATTCGTCCCCGCATAAAACCACAATGCGATCGGTCGACGTTCGCCCAACCAGTTGATCGGATCGTCGCCAACTGATTTCTTCACCGCGTGTTTGCTCGGCCTCCTGCGCCTTGATCGCGGCTTTGCTGTAACCCTCGATCAAAATCTCGACCGTCTCCCCGATCATGGCTTGGGTTTGTTCAAGCGAGATGCGTTCTTGCAGTTTCAGCATCCGGCGGTTTCGATCGCGCTTGATCGCATCGGGCACGTCGTCGGAAAGGGCTTTGTCAGCCACGGTATTGGGGCGAGGCGAATACTTGAAACAGAAAATATTCTTGAAGCGAATGCGCTCCATCAGCGCCAAGCTCTCATTGAACTCGCTTTCCGTTTCGCCACAAAAGCCCACAATAAAATCGCCGGCGAGCGTGATGTTCGGAACAATTTCGCGGCCACGGGCGACGAGGTCTTCGTACACCTCGACCGAATACTGACGCTTCATTCGCTTCAATACCGCGTTTGAACCGCTCTGCGCTGGCAGATGCAGGTATTCGCATACCTTGGGTAAATCGCGCATCGCGTGGAAAATCTCATCGCGGAAGTCGCCCGGATAGCTCGTGACGAATCGGATTCGCTCCAAGCCATCGACATCGTTTAATCGATAAAGGAGGTCGGCCATGTTGACGGATGCGCCGCTTTCCTGATGCAGGTAGCTGTCGACCGTTTGCCCCAGAAGCGTGATTTCCTTCGCCCCCCGGTCAGCCAGCATCTTTGCCTCATCGACAATCTGCTGCGGAGGACGGGAGCGTTCCTTACCGCGCGTAAACGGTACGACGCAGAACGTGCAGAATTTATCGCACCCGCGTTGGATGCGGATGTATGATTGGAGGACGTTCGCATTGGGGGCTGGCTCGCGCGAGAGGTCGAGCGCTTCCACGGAGTCGTAGTCGAGGGTTCGATCGAGCAAACTGCTGCTGCGTTTTTTGTCGAGCGTGAGGGCGACGGTTTTCTTCCGTGTCTCGCGGACTTCCTCGATCATCGCGGGCACTTTGTTCAATTCGCCCGGTCCGCAAACGAGATCCACGAACGGAACCTTTGCGAAGACACCGTCAGGATCGCGCTCGGCCATGCAGCCGATGACACCGACGATCATGTCGGGATTCTGCTGCTTGGTTTTCTTGGCGGTGCCCAAACGCGACAACGCCTTCTGCTCCGCATGGTCGCGAACACTGCATGTGTTGACCAAAAACACATCTGCGTTCTCAACCGAGTCCGTCGATACATAATCCTTCGCCACGAGTTGCCCGAGCACAAGCTCGCTGTCGAGCACGTTCATCTGACAACCCAGGGTCGCGATGAAAACTGATTTTGGTTTGTCGGGTTTCGATTTCATGGATGGGTCGATTCCACCAACACTCGGGATGCGCCGCGCGCAGGCACATTCAATTCATTGTAGAAGTCACAGTTGCGAGTCGCAACGGGGTTCTGCGTTGGAAAGGCTTCGCAAAGGCGGAAACGGGCTAAGAGGCCTGCCGTTCGGCCATTTTTTCCAACGCGGCCAGATGCTCATTATGACGATAGGCGACGGCGGAGATGCACTCGGAAGCTGCCGAATTATCTGAAACGGCGGAGGCGACCTCTCTACAGTATGCCACAAGCCGCTTCTTATCTTCGATCAAACGCGGGAGGAGAGCATGCACATCGGTGTAAGGCATCGCCCCGGTTGACGCCTGCACCCTTCGCGGTCCGGGTGTGGCGTCGAGCGAGTCGAGCAGTTGGGCGACATTTTTCTGACACTGCATCTCCTCAGCCGCCATCGCAGAGAGGGATTCCGCGTCGGTCACGTCGTCCCAGCCTACAAACACACCGACGCTCTCGAAGTGCAACAGCAGGCTGGACGCCAACTCACCATCGAGCGCAAGCACTGCCGCAATAATCTCGAATCTATCCGCCATGATCGCCCCGCAGGTTCCGCGAATCCTCTCGGGCCGCAAGTTCTCCCGGCTCGGCAAGTTCTCCAAGCTCCGCAGGGTCGTCCGTGCTATCGACTGCTCTGGCTTTGGCCAACTCCGATGCGGTGGGCATGAAGAGATCCGAAGCGTATTGATCCGAATGCGATTTTAATGGGTTGCTGAAAATCATCAGCACGATCAGCATGAGACCGCATACATTGACGAGCAGCGCACCCGAAATCGGGATGGCAAATGCGGGCTGGTCATCATCGCGCAGAAACATCTGAACGACGACGCGCATGTAATACCAAAGGCTGATCAACGTGTTGAACACAATCACCACGACGAGCGCCCAATACAAACCCTGATTCGCCTCGCCCAGTGCGTTGAGCAAATACCACTTCGTCATAAAACCCGCGAACGGCGGAATGCCAACCAGTGACACCAGGCAGCAAAGCATCGGGACAGCCAGGAGCGGAGCGCGGCGGATCAAACCGGAGAACGCACCGATGGAATCGTCACCGCCATTCTTGGATTCGAGAAGCGCCACAACACCGAACGCCCCCAGATTCATCAACATATAAACCACGACATACGCCAGAACAGCGCTCATCGCGGAGAACGAATCGACAAACTCCGCCTTCACAAAAATTGCGGCGGCGGCCAGCATATAACCGGCATGGGCGATCGAGGAATACGCCAACATCCGCTTCACCGAACGCTGACGATAAGCCGACAAATTACCCACAGTGCAAGTCACAGCCGCAATGATTGCAATGACCACCGCGACACCGCCCATGGCTGCGGGGCCCGCGTTTTGGGCGAAAAGATTGACGATCCGCATCAGCAGCAGCAAGCCAGCCGCCTTGCTTGCCACACTCAGCCAAGTGGTGACTTCCGTCTTGGCACCCTGAAACGCATCCGGACACCAGAAATGAAACGGGACGGCTGATATTTTGAAGGCGATACCCACGAACACGCAGAACAAACCCAATGCAACCAGCAGGCGATTCGCCCCGCCGGCCATCAGTACCGGACCGACATTCGCCGAAATCTGAGCGAGGTCAAACGTACCGAAGAAGCCATAGACCAGACTCAAACCGTACAGCATAACCGACGCGCTGATCGCACCGAAGATCATGTATTTTAGCGACGCCTCTGCGGCTTCTCGGTTCTTCTTGTTGAATCCGACGATCGCATAACTGGGCAGCGACGCAAACTCAATCGCCACCACCATCATCAGAAGATTGTGCGTGCTGACCATCAACGCCATACCGAGGGCGCTTCCAACCAGCAAAACGAAGAACTCGGGCGCGTCTTCCTCCTCGTCTGCCGACACCGACATCCAAAGGATCGTGACGCCCACGAGAAAAATGAGCAGTATCAACTTGAAGAACAGGGAGAGATTGTCGGCGATCAACATTCCGCCGATAAGGTCCGGAGTCAGGCCCGTCTTCGGTCCGTCTGCGGCTGTCATCCCCATTACGCGAACGGTGAAGAACGCAGTGACCGCAAGGCCGACCAGCGCCAAGCCAGCCGTCGTCCGCGAATTGCGACCGATTGCAAGCGGTGCCAGCATCACCAGACACAATGTCCCAGCCCACGCCAATTCCGGTGAGAAGGTCAGGAACTCAGCCACCGTGGGAGACCAAGTTGATATTTGTGCGATCAAACCGGACACAATCACTCTCGTTTCAAATCAATCCGCACGCCCCGAACCTGAGGCAGCGTTTAGCGATCTGCTAACCACCCGCAGCGGCCAGGGCCATCTGCGTGACGCCGTTGATCTGATCGACGATCAAATTCAGCGTACCGTTCATAAAGTCGAACACCGTTTGCTTCGGCAACACGCCAAAGATAATGCACAGCGCACCCAACGGAGCAAGGATGAGCATCTCGCGGCCCGTGGCTTCCGGGAAGCCTTTGTACTCTTCGCGGACTTCACCGAGATAAACCCGCTGGATCAGCCAAAGGACGTAGCCCGCCGTCAACACAACACCAAACGCGGCGCAGATTGCGGCAGTGTAGGCCCACGGAAACATCGGGCCGGAGTTGCCGGCTTCAAATACGCCGAGGAGGACGTAAACCTCGCCAATGAACCCGCACAATCCGGGCAAACCGAGCGATGCGAAAAAGCCAAGCGTCGCCATCGAACCGTATCGCGGCATCGATAACCAGAGACCACCGAATCGATTGATCTCTCGATGGTGGGCTCGGTCGTAAATCACCCCGACCAGGAAGAAGCACATCGGTGAACTGACACCGTGGGCGATCATCTGGAACATCGCCCCTTGAAAACCCGTCTTCGTCATCACGCAGATGCCAAGCAGCACATAACCCATGTGCGAAATCGAACTGTATGCCACGAGTTTCTTGAAGTCGGTCTGCGCCATCGCACACAAGGCACCATACAGAATGCTGATCACCGCGATGACAGCCAGCGTGGACGCCCAGAAGTGCCCCCCGGTCGGAAAAATTGGATAGCACAAACGGAGGAAACCGTACCCGCCCATTTTGAGCAACACGCCCGCAAGGATCATCGAGACCGGTGTGGGCGCTTCGACGTGCGCATCGGGCAGCCATGTGTGAACAGGGAAGCATGGTAGCTTGATGGCGAACCCGATGAACAGGAAGATGAACATCATCGGTGCGAAACGCAGACCCAACAGGGTCGTCGCGCTGTCGCTGAAATATTTTTGGATGGCGTCGTTGGTGCTCAGTTCGATCAGGTCAAAGGTGCCCGTCACCAGCGGTGCGCCGGTTTGGTAGCTCGTCGCCAACTCGGGGTATTCTGCGACGGCATTTCCGCTGTAGAAGAACATCGCAACGAGGCCGACCAGCATGAACACCGAGCCCGCCAGAGTAAAGATGAAGAATTTGATTGCAGCGTACTCACGCCTTGCACCACCCCACACGCCAATGAGGAAGTACATCGGAAGCAGCATCACTTCCCAGAAAACGTAGAACAGGAAAAAATCGAGCGACACGAACACGCCCAACATGCCCGTTTCAAGCATCAGGAACAGAAAGAAATACGCCTTGATACCTTTGTTGATCTTCCAGGAGTCGAAGTTAAAGCTCGCCAGGCACGCCAGCAAAGACACGAACGTCGTCAGCACAAACAGTGGCAGACTCAGGCCGTCCAGCCCGACGAAGTATTCAATCGTGAAGCTCTTGCCTGTGATCCACGACGCCCGCTCGACATGGTGCAGCGTCCCATAGGCGTCACCAAAAACACCGCTGGCATCCCCACCCCAGAATGTACTGATCGCAAACAGCGACAGCAGGAAGGTAGCACCACTGCCCAGCAGCGCCACCCACTTCACCAATTCGCGAGGCACAAACAGCGCCACCAAACCGGCGATCAGGGGTAGAAATACGATCCAACTGATTAAATGTTGGTCCACGACAAGATGTCCTTTGCCAAAATGCTAAAGCCGCCAAACAGCTACGACCGCCAAAAAACCACGACCGATGGAGAACCTGTCAGCTCATAACCACCGCGATAATCGCAGCCAACACAAGGGCTGCGCCTGTTGTACCAAACAAGACATAGTTGCGGATGCGGCCTGTCTGCGGTTGACGAACGACGTCGCTCACACCCTGAGTCGTTTCGGCAATTGCATCAACGAGGCCATCCACCCCGCCCGCATCCACGATGTTGCCCGAAAACTCTGCCAACCGCACCGTTCCACGACCGAGAAGATTGGCGATGCCATCGATAATGTATGTATCGATAGCCCGCGCAATCTGCGCCAAGACCCACTTTGTTCCGCCCACGAGCACCGTGTCGTACACATAGTCGAAGAAGAGTTTTTCCATCAGGCACATGTGTATGAACCGGACACCGGGAAGTCGGCGTATCCGCTCTGCCAATTCGAGCCCTTGGCGATAGATCAAGATCGCAAGCCCCATGCCCACAACCCAGGCGAACCCAACGTACCCGATCATCGCACGGTGCGGATCGCGATCCTTGTCATGCGACAAACCGAGCAACTCGGGCTGAGCGTCGGCCGCAGCAGCACCATCCACCGCAACCACCAGCGGAGCGCTTGTTGCTATCACTGCCGTCTCACCCAATACCGGGCGGAACATGAAGTAGCTCGCAAAAACGGTACCCACAGCCAACACGATGAGCGGGACATACATCAACCGCGACTCGTGGGCATGATGGTAGACATCTTCGTCGCGCGGCTTGCCCATGAAGGTCATCCACCAACACCGCATCATGTAGAACGGTGTGACATAGGCAATGATGATTGGCAGCCAGAACATCCACTTGGGAATCACCCGTTGCTGCAGCGCAATACCCGCGAGCACGGGGTCGTCATGATGCGACCCGCCGGCTGCGTGCGAATCACCAGCTTCTTTGGAACCATGCCCTGCGCCGTCTGATTCGCCCGATGCCAATACAACACGCCCGGACATCAAACCCGTGCGCGACTTTCGTTCATCCAAACTTTCAGCAGCGTGATCGTCACCATGTCCACCATCATCCGCATGGGATGCGAAGCGATTCTCCCAGTTGAAGCTGCGCTCGTATGCAACCGCGAGCACTTCATCCTTGCTGAAAAAACCACCAAGGCCATAGTGCGTACCGGGAATACCGAAGCCCGCGATGGCAAGCACGCCAATGAAAAACGTCCAGCACGTTACGGGCATTTTCTTTCTCAGCCCGCCCATCCGCCGCATGTCCTGAACGTGGTGGCAGCCTTCGATGACTTGACCGCTACCGAGAAACATCATGGCTTTGAAGAAGGCGTGCGTGATGAGATGAAACAAAGCTGCCGGCCACGCTCCCACGCCCATGCCGAAGATCATGTATCCAAGCTGCGACAGTGTCGAATAGGCGAGCACCTTCTTGATGTCGACCTGCACAATTGCGATCAAAGCTGTGATGGTCAACGTGATGCAACCGATCACCGCGATGAAGAACTGCGCGTCGGGCGTCAGCAATCGGAAGATGCGGGCGACCAGATAGACACCGGCTGCCACCATCGTCGCAGCGTGGATCAACGCACTCACCGGTGTCGGACCCGCCATCGCATCGGGCAGCCAGACGTGCAGCGGAAACTGCGCGCTCTTGCCCATCGCCCCGCAAAAGAGGCCGATGCCCATCAGGGTGGCTAAGCCCATGCCCGAGACCTGCCAGCCGAGAATGGAAATGCTTGCGTCGAAGATGCCCGATCCATCGGCGTACTGCGCTCGAAACGTTTCTGCGGCTTGGTCGAGGTCGAACGTCTTCAGGAAAACAAAAACCAGCATCAACCCAAGCAGGAAACCGAAGTCGCCAACGCGGTTTGTAATGAACGCTTTCATCGCTGCGTTGGAAGCGAATTTCTTGTCGAAGTAGAACCCGATCAGCAAATAGCTGCACAGCCCGACGAGCTCCCAGAATATGAACAGAAAGAAGATGCTGCTCGATATCAACAATCCGAGCATCGAAAATTCGAACAGCGACAGGTAGCAGAAGAAACGGTGGAACTTGCACTGCCCGTCGACCTCGTCACTGTGCCCGGCCATGTATCCGATGCTGAATACGAAGATACACGTCGAGACCAACGTCACCATGAAGTACATCATGACGGTGAGGCCATCGAGCTTGACCTTGAACTCAATGGGCATATCAGCGCCCGCAATGTTGAGCACCACCCACTCGTAACCGTGGGTCAGTGAGAGAGCGGCTTGGTCTGGTGAAGAAAGCCAACCGACAAGTACATACGAAGCGCAACCCAGACTAACAAGCACACCGCCGACAGCCGCCCAGCCGGAGACGGGCTTGCCGATGCGGTGTCCAAAGAATGCCAGCACCACAAACATAAGCAGCGGAGCGACGACACCCAGGCATAATGCGATTTCGTAAGTACCCATCGTTTCCAAATCAGCCCGAGAGGGCATCCGCGCGATCGACATCGACCGTGTTGAGGTTTTTGTAGAAGTTCATGCAGATCGCCACCGCCAACGCAGCCTCTGCGGCAGCCAGCACAATCACGAACAAACTGACCATCTGCCCGTCGATCGTACCCAAACCGTTGTAACGGTTGAACGCGACGAGATTGATATTCGCACCGTTGAGTACCATCTCCACGCCAATCAGAATTCCGATGGCGTTGCGCTTGGTGATCATCACGAAAATGCCCATCACAAAGAGCACCGTGGCTACGACCAAGTAATGTGTCAGTCCGATTTCAAACATCAGTTTGCTATCCCTACTCCTGCCGGGCCATATATGCTGCACCGATCATCACCACCAGCAGCAGCACGCTCATCGCCTCGAACGGAATCAGATATGTGGTAAGC
>JAADIU010000345.1 GCA_013151185.1 Planctomycetota bacterium | reverse complement strand
GACATCGCGTCTCTGTAGAAGGGAAGCCTTGCTGTAGAAGGAAATCCGTGATCGAGGTCTTGCAGAAAATTCAGCAGGTTCAAGACGGTCAGCACTTGGACCGGGGCGAAGCCCGCGACGTCTTCACATCCATGATGGCCGGGGAAATCTCTGCCGACTTGATCGGTGCGCTGGTCTGCGCGATCAAGACCAAGGGCGAACATGTGGATGAACTGGTCGGAGCGGCAGAGGCGATGCGGGCTGCGGCGACGCGGGTCGGCTGCGACAAGCCCTGCATCGACACATGCGGTACAGGTGGTGATGGCATTAGCACATTCAACGTCTCAACGACAGCCGCGATCATTGCTGCGGCGGGCGGTGCGGTGGTTGCGAAGCATGGCAACCGGACGAACACACGCGTCAGCGGAAGCAGTGAAGTGCTCATCGAGTTAGGCGTGAACATCGATGCGGACGTTCCAACGTTGGAGCGGTGCCTCGCGCGATGCGGTTTGGCATTCCTGCACGCCCCGAATCTGCACCCCGCGATGGTTCACGCGGTGCCCGTACGAAAAGCAATTGGCGCACGAACCATGTTCAATTTACTCGGTCCGCTGGCGAACCCGGCTGGGGCGCAGTTTCAGGTTCTCGGCGTCAGTCGAATGGACCATCTCGATCTAATAGCCGGCGCACTGCGCGAACTGGGCGCCGAGCGCGTGTGGGTGGTTCACGGTGACGACGGACTTTGCGACATGACCATCACCGGGAAGACACACATCCGCGAGTTGAAAAACGGTGAGGTTGTCTCGCGAACGGTCCACCCGGAAGATGTCGGCTTGGCGATTGCACCGTTGGCCGACCTGCTCGTTGGCTCCCCCGCCGAAAGCGCCGCAAGCGTCCGCGCGATCCTGCAAGGCGAACGCAGCGCCAAGCGTGACCATGCCATCCTCAACGCTGCCGCAGCGCTGACCGTCTATGGCGTTTCACATTCGCTCGAAGACGGTGTGCATCTCGCTGCACGCATGATCGATGAAGGCGACGCTGCAAACATGCTCGCCGCAGTGGCCAGAGAAAGTCACGCAGCCGGCTAAGACCTTCGGCGCAACAAAGGTGTGCCAGTTCATCCCAAACACGATACGATGCCCGCATGGACTTGAGCGAGTGGATGCGACGACGCTTCTGGGCGTTTCTTCTGGGGGCAACGGTGACCGGCATGGCCGTCATCGCCTATCTGGGCGGATGGTTCAACCCTCTGGCCCGATTCCACCTCGACGAGAGCTTTCGACACCTGAACCAAATCCAACCGGACCCACGCATCGTTCTCGTTGACATCAACGACTACGCCTTGCGAAGCATTCATCGCTGGCCCTGGCCGCGTCGGATGCAAGCCGACCTCGTGGGTGTGCTGGCTGAGTGCGGTGCGGAAGCGATCCTGCTCGACATCGTCTATGCCGAACCCACGCCCGGGCGCATCTCCGATCCAAGGTTGGAACCCGACTACGAACTCAAATCCGAACATGTGGAAGTGCTCGGCAAAGCGTCGATCGACAACGCGATATTCGACGATCGCGAGCTTGCCAATGCGATTCGCAACGCAGGCAACGTCTACGTCGCGCTGTTTTTTGAATTGTCCCCGCCGTCGTTCGACCCGCAGCAGCTTAGAGACGACGCTCGGAAAATTTTGGATGAAGACCCCACTGTTGGCGTCGAGGCGTTCGGCGAACGCTTGAACCTTCCGACCGGTGAAGATACGAGCACGCGATATGTGCAAGCCCGCATCGATCATCTTTTGCGCAACGAATTCGGGCTGGATCAAAAGCAGATCGCCGAGAGATTGAATCTCCCGGAAGACACCGTTGAGATTCATCTGAGCAGGATCAAATCGATAGCGGCTCAGTTTCTCGTTCGTGCGGTGTTGGCTGATAATCCTGATGCCACGATTGCGGAAGTGCATCACGCGGTCTTGCCAGATCAACCGATCGACGTGGAGACCCGCGATCACAGTGATGTATTTCGAGCCACCACGCGCGAGTTCGCCCGCAAGGTGGTCCGCAGCCAATCGCTCGACAATGACCCTGCCTACGCGCATCTTCTTCCCAATGGCATCGACCCGACGATGCCCATCCATTCGATCGCCAGCGCTGCGAAGCGAATCGGTTTTGTGAATTTCAACAAGGACAGCGATGGCGTGCTTCGACACGTTCCCGTTCTGGCTAGGGTGGACGGAAAACTGGTGGAGCAGATCGGCTTTGCGCTGGCGGCGGACGTACTCGACATCGACCTCGATGCGATCGAAACGGATGGAATCAATCGCCTCACCCTGACCGACAAATCGCGAACCCATCGCTGGACGCTACCGCTCAATGCCAATGGCGAAATGTTGATCAACTGGCACGTCGATCATGCGTCGCCATCATGGGAAAACAGTTTCGAGCATATCCCGGTTTCGCGGGCGATGGAGGTCGCACTGAGTCGACGAGCGATTAAGGAGAACCTTGCCCGGCTGCGACTTCGGTTGTTCGATGCTGTGGAATTGATGTACGAAGGCGCGCAAGCCGGACTGCTCGACCACGAAGAGCGCATCCGAAAACTCAACTCCCTCGAAGCTGAAATCGATCGCGTGGCGGCGGAGCAGCGAGAATCGCTTCGCACTCAGGCGAACGTCTTGCTGAAGGATATTGAATATACCGAACGCCTCGCCCTCTCGAATCTTCAACGAATGCACGAAGAAATCAAAACACTGGAACCCGAAGACGATGAGGAAAAGGCGTTCTTCGCTCGAATCCAAAACCTTCACCGCCAACTCGTTCAAGGCGAAATCCAAAAAGGAATCGAACGAAGCAACGCACAATTGCAAGCCCGTGCAGATGAATTGCTGGTAGAACTTCGAGCGAAACTGAAAGGCAAATTGTGCTTCGTCGGACACACCGCATCTGCGCAGGCAGACATGGTCAACTCGCCCGTGTTTGAAAACATGCCCGGTGTGATGGCCCACGCCAACCTCGTCAACACGTTGCTCCAGAATCGCTTACCAACCGTCACGTCCGACCGCATGAACGTGCTGTTGATCCTTATTACCGGCGCCATCATCACGTTCTTGACGGCAACGAAGGGCCCGTGGTTTGCGTTCGGATCACTGCTGCTTTTGATCATCCCAACGCTTGGTGTGTCGAGTTTGTTGATGTGGAAGTACGGACATTTTGTAGCCACGCTGATCCTCGTTGCGGCTACGTTTGTCACATGGGCGCTCATTACGTTGTACCGCCAGTCGACGGAAGAACGTCAACGACGTTCGTTCGCCCGCGCGCTGGCGAGGAACACGTCGCCCGCGATCGCGGCATCCATCACACGACACATGGACAAGCTCGACCTCTCGCCCAAACCGGCAGAGGTGACGTGCTACTTCAGCGACTTACAGGGCTTCACGTCGATCAGCGAGCGCCTTGATGCCGACCAAACCAAAACCATTCTGAACCGATACCTCGGCGCGATGGGCGAAGTCCTCATCAAGTACCGCGCGTTCAACAAGTTCATGGGCGATGGCATCTTCGCGTTCTTCAATTCACCCCTTTGGCCGGTCGAAGATCACGTCGTCACCGGATGCGAAGCTGCCCTGGAGACAGCAGCGACCCTTGTGGAACTGAAGAAATCAACCGAGTTGGACCACACGGGCGAGTTTCAAAAACTGTGGATGCGCGTGGGCGTTCATACGGGTCCGGTCTATGTGGGCTACTTCGGAAGCGAAAACCAAACCGACTACACCTGCATCGGTGACACGGTGAATCTTGCCGCGCGACTCGAAGGCGCGAACAAAGCGTTCGGTACGCAGATCATGATTTCCGACGCCTGCCGAGTTGTCGCGGGAGACCGATACCACTATCGCCACCTCGCCGCCCTCCAGGTCAAAGGCAAAGCCCAAGCCGTGCAGGTCTACGAATTGCTGGGTCGCAAGGGAATGGTGGACAGCGACACGCTCGAATACGCCAGCACCTTCGACCAAGCCGTCACCCATTTTCAAAATCGCGATTGGACGGAGTCGAAGCGGCTTTTTCAGTGCTGCAAAGCGCGTCGGCCCGATGACGCCGCGATTGAATTGTACGATCACGAAATCGAACGCCTGCTCGTCAGCCCCCCGCCCGAAGGCCAGGATTGGAACATGGCCATCGAACTGACGAGCAAATAACGCTTCGCCCGCCACCGGTTTACTCTGTTGGGAAACGGGACCGCATCGCTTAAATCTGATTTGTTCAAGTTGAAATGACAATCCTCCGACATACATGTGGCCAACGAGGGCCGCGGATGCGTTGCGCTTCAAGTTGCCTGCAACCACACCGCACTCATGGAGGAGGAAGGCGCCGTGGTTCAATCGCATACGCACTCGCTGCTATCACCGCGTGTCCACAACGACATGCCCCCGGTCATGCGAGCGAACCGCTCGGCAGACCTTGCCGTCAACGCCCTTCCCTATCTCGCGCTCATCAGTGAATTGCAAAACAAAGTCACGTCGCTTCAAGAGGAGCGACAAGCGCTGGCTGGCGCGATGAAATCCCTCGAACAAAATGTACAACGTGCAGCGCGTCTTCAACGCGATCTTCTTGAACGCATGCCCGATGCACCGGGTGCGGAACTTTCGTTGCTGTATCAACCGCTCGAAGGTGTCAGTGGTGATGCGTACCACGTTGCGAATCTTAGCGAAACGAGTATCGGGATCGGTATGATCGATGCGTCGGATCACGGCATGTCGGCAGCGATCCTGACGTCGAATCTTCTCACCTCGCTGCGCAGCGCCACCGACATGCTGGCGGCTGGCCATCTTGCAGACTCGCGATCCGTTCTCGAATCCGTTCAGGCGCAGCTGATGGCGCTGAACTTGCCCGGTTGCGAATTCGCAGCTGGCTTGCATGCGGTTTATGACAGCGAAACCAGAGTCCTGCGTTTTTCGCGGGCGGGCACCCCATACCCGATTCACATTCACGCAGATGGCAAAGTCGAAGCGCTCGTCTGCAATGGTCCCATCCTGGGTGCTTTGGAAGACGCTACTTTTGATTCGATCTCGGTGGACCTGAAACCCGGTGACACGGTGGTTTTTGCAACCGACGGGTTGGAGGCACTTCTCGCCTCGATCGAACCCAATCGCCAACACACGACCACCATCCTGAGCGACTGGTTTGCATCGCGAAATCACCTGCCCGTGAGCGACCAGATTCAGGAACTCCGCCAGCACCTCAAGCAAACACGCCCACAAAACTGGCAAGCCGACGACGTCACCGCGATCTTCCTCCACATCACCCGCTAACGCCAAGGCATGGGCTTGGGGCTATCAAACGCTGGCCGAGACGGGGCCATCTCCGGTCAACGCCCGGCTGCCCTTGCAATCCGGGATCGAACCTCGTAATAAGCAACAGGATATGGGTCGGTCGACCCTCGAAATTCAAGACCCTGCCAGATATTTTTCTGAGAGTAAACGGGTTTTTTCTGCAAGAGGCCCTTCTTCAAGGAACGTATGTGCCATGACACAACTACAAGAACACAGCACGACATCACAAAACCTGGGCAGCGACCAGCACATGGATATGGTTGCCCGTTTCAGTGCAAACAATTATGAACCCCTCCCCGTGGTCATCGCCCGTGGCGAAGGCTCGTGGGTGTGGGATGTCGAGGGCAACAAATACCTCGACTGCCTCAGTGCATACTCCGCGTTGAACTTCGGCCACTCGCACCCCGCGATTCTGGATGCGTTCATCGAGCAAGCCCGCAAGCTGACGCTGACCTCGCGGGCGTTTCAAAACGATCAGTTCGGTCCGTTTTGCGAAGAGCTCACGCAATTCTGCGAGATGGATTTGGTCCTCCCGATGAACACCGGCGCAGAAGCCGTCGAAACCGCGATCAAGACCGCTCGCAAATGGGGATACAAAGTCAAAGGCGTTGAAGACAACAAGGCACAAATCATTTGCTGCACCGGAAACTTCCATGGCCGCACCACAACGATTGTCGGCTTTAGTGACGATCCACAAACGAAGGATGGATTCGGACCGTTCACACCCGGCTTCCCCTTGGTGGAATATGGCTCCATCGACGCCCTAAAAGCAGCCATCACGCCCAACACGGTCGCGTTTTTGTTCGAGCCGATTCAAGGCGAAGGCGGTGTCGTGGTTCCACCGGATGGATTCCTGAAAGAGGTCCGCGAACTTTGCACGCAGCACAACATCCTGATGATTGCAGACGAAGTGCAAACCGGGTTGGCTCGAACGGGCAGGCGGTTTGCGGTGGACCACGAAAACGTCAAACCCGATCTCGTCATCCTCGGCAAAGCCCTCGGTGGAGGCGTGATGCCGGTGTCGGCAGTGGTGGGTTGCAAGGAAGCGTTGGGGGTGTTCAATCCGGGCGACCATGGCAGCACATTTGGCGGAAACCCATTGGGCTGCGCGGTTGCCCGTCAAGCTCTGCGTATCCTCAAAGAAGACGATCTCGCGTCCCAATCCGACAAGAAGGGCCAGGATTTCCGCGACCGATTGCGCGCCGCGAACTGCTCGAAAATCAAAGAGGTACGCGGCAAAGGCCTGCTCATCGGAATCGAAATGACACCGGAAGCAGGAGCGGCAAAACCCTGGTGCAAAAAACTCATGGGCGAGGGCGTCCTGTGCAAAGACACGGTCGAAAGCGTCATGCGAATCGCACCACCGCTGAACATCAGCCAAGCCGACCTCGACTGGGCACTCGAAAGAGTGATCAAAATCTTGAGTTAGTACGGTCGCTTCAGATTCATCGTGCGCGCGGGTGCCCCATCCTTGAGCGAAGCGGAAGGGTGGGGGACGGACACGCAACGAATAAATCGATGTCAGCCCAGTGACGTTTCAAGACATCAACGTCGCACATCAAAGACAGTAAAGTGAACCACCCCCACCATCTCGCCGACGAAGCAGCATCCGCGAGAGTAATTCTTGGAGTCACGCCATGGCAGTCAGTTTGAAAGGCCGCAGCCTCGTATCGTTGAAGGATTTCACGCGCGAGGGAATCCTCGAAATCCTACGGACAGCCGACACGCTCAAGTTGGAACGGTTTCGTGGCCACACGCATCCGCTGCTTGCGGGCAAGACGCTCGCGATGATTTTTCAGAAACCATCGCTCCGCACGCGTGTGTCCTTTGAAGCGGGTATGACGCAGCTTGGCGGGCACGCCATTTACCTTTCGCCAACCGACATCTCCATTGGCCAGCGCGAACCCACCGAAGATATCGCAAAGGTTCTCTCACGATACTGCGACATCATCATGGCCCGCACCTTCGGACACGACATCGTCGTCGATCTTGCGACACACGCGACGGTCCCGGTCATCAATGGTCTGTCCGATGAGGAGCATCCGTGCCAAGTGCTTGCCGATCTGCAAACCATCGGCGAAAAAAAGGGGCCGCTCGACGGGCTCAAACTCGCCTACGTCGGTGACGGAAACAACATGACGCACTCATTAATGTTCGGGTGTGCGAGCGTCGGTATGAACATGACAGCCGTAACGCCTCCCGACTACGAACCGGTCGCGTCCATCTGCAAGCAAGCCGCCACGCTTGGCATGGAAAACGACTGCACGATTGAGGCGACGACCGATCTTGATGGCGTGTCGGATGCAGATGTGATTTACACGGACACATGGGCAAGCATGGGGCAGGAAGCAGAAGCGGCTGAGCGTCGGGAACTGTTTAAGGACTATCAGGTAAATGCCAAGCTCATGGCACTGGCGAAACCCTCGGCCATCATCATGCACTGTTTACCGGCGCACTATGGTGAAGAAATCGATTTTGAGACGTCGCGTCACCGCAACTGCGTTATTTTCGATCAGGCGGAGAATCGTCTTCATGCGCAGAAAGCGTTGATGGTTTTGCTGGCGGGGTAGCGCAGATTTAGATCACTCGTTTTCTGTCCGTGCCCCACCCTTCCGCTTCACTGAAGTGCGGGGGACTGATAAACTACAAACAGCTCAAAGCGAACTACATCTCCCGATCCACAGCCTCCGCCACCCGCTTCAAATCGTCCATCACTTGTGCGAACGTTTCGGTGGTGACCGACTGCGCACCATCGGTCATCGCGTGTTCCGGATCAGGATGCACTTCGATCAGCAAACCGTCTGCGCCAGCGGCCAACGATGCCTTGCACATCGAAGGCACCATGTAGGCGTGCCCGGTTCCCTGCGATGGATCGACCACAATCGGAAGGTGCGACTCGTGTTTGACCGCAGGAATGATCCCCAGCGTGAGGGTGTTGCGAACATACTGCTCATGCGTACGGATACCGCGCTCGCACAGGATAACGTTTTGGTTGCCCTCGTTGATAATATACTCTGCCGCCAGGAGAAATTCCTTTAGCGTAGCGCTCCAGCCGCGCTTGAGCATCACCGGTTTGCCGGTCTTTCCGGCGGCTTGCAACAGGTTGAAGTTGTGCATGTTGCGTGTACCGATTTGAAGCACATCGGCATACTCAGCCACCATATCCATCTGGCTGATGCTCATAACTTCGGTACACACAGACAGCCCGGTTTCGTCGCGCGCCTTCGCCAGCAGCTTGAGACCTTCTTCGCCCAATCCCTGAAATTCGTACGGACTGGTACGCGGTTTGAACGCCCCACCACGAAGACCAATCGCGCCAGCTTTCTTAACCGCATGGGCGGCTTGCATGAGTTGCTTTTCGTTTTCAACGCTGCAAGGCCCCGCAATCACACCGAACTTCTTCCCGCCAATTTCGTACCCACCGCCAATCGGAATCACCGACGGTTCCGATTTGACTTCCCTGCTAGCCACCTTGTAAGGCTTGAGGATCGGAACAATTTCGTCGACCATCGGCGCGTTTTCAATCGCCGACGTATCCATCCCGCGATCGTCACCAATCGCCGCAACCACCGTGCGATCCGTCCCAACGATGATGTGATCTTTCAAGCCGTACTGGCGAATCAGATCGACCACATGGTCAACGTGTTCCTGCTTCACCCCGGATTTCATGACAACGATCATGGCACAACTCCAAACACGTCAACCTGCGATCAAGAACACACGCGAAACGTCAACCTTTGCCATCCGCGTGAATGACTTCCAAACCTCTCATGTACGGCTGCAATGCTTTCGGCACGTTGATGTCGCCCTCTGGCGTCTGGTTCAACTCCATCAGCGGGATCAATATTCGCGGGGCTGCAATCACCGTGTTGTTGAGCGTATGACAATACCGCGTCTTGCGATCCGCCCCTTTGTAACGCAGCTTGAGTCGTCGCGCCTGAAATTCGTAGAACCGCGATGCCGAATGCGTTTCGCCATAACTGTCGCGTGAATCCACGTTTCGATGTCAAACTTTTGAACCTGTCCCTGCCCCAAGTCGCCCGTACACACATTCACTACGCGGTACGGCAATTCCAATTCCTGCAACAAGCCCTCTGCGTTTGCGACGATCTCTTCATGGAACTGCTTGCTCGTTTCCTCATCGTTCTTGCAGATGATGACCTGCTCCACCTTGTCGAACAGGTGGATGCGATACAAGCCCCGCGTATCCTTGCCTGCCGCACCCGCCTCCCGCCGAAAGCATGGGCTGACCGCAACCATTTTGATCGGCAGATCGTCTTCGCTGAGAATTTCCCCCGAGTGAAATGCCGTCAACGGCACCTCTGCCGTCCCGACCAACGACATTTCATCGCGCTCACACAAGTACGCCTGATCGCGCCCGGTTGGAAAGTACCCCGTGCCATACATGACTTCTTCGCGCACCAACACGGGAACGTGCATGGGCGTGAAACCGCGATCGATCATGCGATCCATTGCCAATCGCAGGACGGCTTGGTACATGAGCGCTCCCGCGCCCTTCAACGTGTAGTTGCGCGAACCGGAAAGTTTGACCCCGCGCTCGATGTCCAGAATCCCAAGTCGCTCACCCAGATCGACATGATCCTTCAATTCAAAATTGAACTGCGGAACGGTGCCCACGCGGCGAATCTCGACATTTTCCGTGTCGTCTTTGCCAACAGGAACTTCAGGTGCGGGCGGCTGGGGGATGGTCCACATCAGCGTGTCGAATTCTTCGACCACTTGCCGATCTTGTTCTTCAAGGGGTTTGATGAGCGTCTTGATCTTGTTAAGTTCTGATTGAAGCCCGTCGACTTCGGTTTCAATATCCGCATCGCTGCGACCTGCTTCCGCGGCTTCTTTGCGCAGCTTCGATTTGGGATTGCGCAACTGACCGATCGTCTCGCCACCCTCCCGACTTTTTGTCCGCAGGGCATCCAACTCCTGCCGAACGCGCCGACGATCGGCATCCACCACGACCAATCGATCGACGTCGCATCGAACGTGCTTGTCCGTCGCCGCCTGTTTGATCAGATCGACGTGATCCCGAATATATTTGATGTCGAGCATGACTCGATAATCCCGAAAGAAATCCCAAATTCTGTCCCGGTCCAAACCCGATCGCGCCAGCCTCCGACGCCAGCGAACCGCGTACTATAACAGGTTCACCGCCCTCGCGTCATCCGGTGTTCGTGCTACACTGCCCGCATGTCCGCCCGCGTCGACATTATCATCGTCGGTCACCTCAGCCAAAATGACCTTTGGTCCGAAAAGCAACCCCAACGGGCGTCGTTGGCGACGACCACCCTCATACGGTCTGCCGACAGCACCATCCTGGTCGATCCCTCCGTCGACGGTGAAGTCATGGCCCGGTGCCTGTTCGACCGCTCGGGTTTGCGACCGGAACAGATCGACGCCGTATTCTTGACCAGTTTCCACCCCACGCATCGACGCGGTTTGTCCATCTTCGATCGTGCGACCTGGCTGCTCAGCCAGCCTGAACAGTCTGCCGTGACCCAACACCTGACGAACCTGCGCGAAGGTGCCGACGCAGCGACAACCCCGCTCATCGAAAGGGAATTGGAACTGCTCGCCAGAGTCGAATCGCCCGACGACAAGTTAGCCGATCAGGTCCACCTCTTCCCCAGCGTCGGTGCGACACCCGGATGCACCGCGCTTCTGATCGCCGGTTTGCAAACCACCGTCGTCACCGGAGATGCCGTCCTCACCCGCGACCACTTCGAGCAAGGGAAGGTTTGGGACCAGGCCTCAGACACCGAGAAAGCCCGGTCTGCCGTCGCAGAAATCAACGAAATCGCCGATTTGATCATCCCAGGCCACGACAACCTCTTTCCACTCTCCCTCAAGATGATGTAGCCCCAGCCATTGGCCGAACGTACAATTGCACAGGGAACGTATAGTTGCACAGGGTCGGTCCGTTTCCGCCCCGAACCCGCTCCCTTTCGGATTGTCGCTGGAACCTGCTCATGCAGACGAATCTCAGATCGCTCTTCAAGCAAGCCGGCATCTTCACGGTATCAACCGTGTTGGCGTTTTTGATTCTGTTCAAACTTGGCGTCATCACCGAACTTGCCTACCACGTCGAGAAGGGACGCCTCATCGCCCTGCGCGAATCGATGCCGAGTTCAGGTGACCTCGACCCGTGGAACAACCGCACCCGCAGCGTCGCCGCGCTGGTAGCGCCAGCCGTCGTGCAGATCGTCACCGAACGACGCCTATCCGACATCGCACCCATCGTCGAAGATTTTTTGGGCATCGATTCCAGCATCGAAACACGTCGGGAAGATGACGACACCGACCAACCCGGCGAATCCACAAACGCGATGCAGTATGTCCGAGACGGATATGGCAGCGGGTTCATTGTCGACGCAGACGCCGGCTTGGTGGTGACGAATCAGCACGTCATCGAAGGAGCCGACATTGTGCATGTGTACCTTGCGGATGGGCGCCGCGTCGATGCGGTGGTTCGCGGGACCGATCGCAAGAGCGACATCGCCGTGCTTTACATCTCTGCCGACAATCTAATCGATCTGCCGATTGGCAGCAGTGAATCCGTTGAGGTGGGCGACGATGTGTTGGCTGTTGGAAACCCGTTCGGTCTGGAAGGGAGTTTCAGCCGAGGCATCATCAGCGCCAAGAGTCGATCGAGTATCCCCGTGCAGGGGGTGGAGTATCGCGGATTTCTGCAAACCGACGCGGTGATCAACCCCGGAAACAGTGGCGGGCCTTTGATCAACATGCGGGGCGAAGTCATCGGGATCAACACCGCGATCGCAACACAATCGGGAAGCTACGACGGGGTGGGGTTTGCGATTCCGTCGTCGAGAATCAAGAAACTGTTACCGATCCTCCAGCGCGGCGAAGATGTGGTGCGGGGCTACCTCGGTGTGGGCATTGTAAGTGTCGAACGGGAACCCGACCGTGCAGAAAAACTCGGCTGGGATCGATACA
This sequence comes from Planctomycetota bacterium, assembly GCA_013151185.1. Taxonomy (GTDB): domain Bacteria; phylum Planctomycetota; class Phycisphaerae; order UBA1845; family UBA1845; genus UBA1845. Next base: position 10,193 of record JAADIU010000345.1, on the reverse strand, counting down.
TCGGAGTGATCGTTCAACGGGTGATACCCGCCTCGCCTGCTGGCCATGCTGACCTTCGGGCGGACGACATCATCGCCCGCATCGACGGCAAAGCCATCCGAAGCACCGACGATTTGATCGAGCGCGTCGGCGAAACCGCACCGGGCACCACGATTGAACTCACCGTGTGGCGAGACGGCGCCGAGCTCACCATCAAAGCAAACATCACAAGCCAACCAACAGGCTTCACACCCAGACCCACCAACCGTCCATGATCCAACAATGCCCAAAGCGGTCGCGCCCGTCTCGATCGCGCGGGTGCCCCATCCTTGAGCGAAGCGGAAGGGTGGGGGACTGACAAACAACGAAAGCATCAATCCGCAGCAACGGGATCGCAACAACTCCGCACCCCATCCAAGCCCGCACTACTCGTCGTCGTCCTCATCCTCCATGAACTCCTCGTCCTCAGCTGGCGGTGCGGCTGCCCGCTCCGACTCTTTGATCCTTTGAAGCGTGGTCGCTTCTTCCAGGTCGATGGTGTTCATGTAGCGAACAAATAGCTCGATGTGATCTCCGTCATACTCGGCTAGGTCGTCGGTCATCTGCCCAGCCACGACATATCGATCCCCATCTTTGCGGAACAAACCCGACGGCATCTTGGTATCGATCAGCAGCACGCCCGGATTCCAAAGCCAACGCTTCGTCCAGGTTGGTTTGAGACGCGACTCAGTGTGGATGAAACTCGGCGCGATCACAGACGCATCGAAAGCGGCTGCATCGGCGGATGCGTGACAGTTCAAACAATCCATGCCCAAGAAGTTCTCGCGGGCCATTGTGCGTTCTTTTTCAGTTAGTTCTGCCAGGTGCGGTGGGAAGTACGGCGAAGTTTGATCCGACATCGCCTCGAAGAAGCGAACCAGAATCCCGATTTCCTCGTCCCACAAGTTGAACGTCGGCATCCGAATATCGAGATACGTTCGTACCCCATTGCGATGCATGGTCCCATCGCTCATCGCCGGATTGCGAAGGAACTTCGCCAACCATTCCGGATTCAAACGCGCACCCACACCCACCAGACTCGGCGGCAGCTTCGCTTCGTTTTCGCCTCCGTACTTCACAAGGTTCGCGATGGCAGGGACTTGCCCCGGAATAATCTGGTGGCACCCCACGCAATTGTATTTCTGCAGCACCCACCAGCCGTCAACAATATCCTTCCCCGGTCCGGACGGGTTGTAGTGCATGCTCTCGGGGATGTCGGAATCGACCGATCCCAACAAGAAAGTGACAAGTTGTGTCACTTCCTCTTCGTTGAATCCAAAATCGGGCATGCGCGATCGTTCGAGGTCGCCTTCAAATCTCTTACCCTCGTCGAAGTATTCGGGCTTGGTCAGCTTGTGCTCGAGGAAACTCTTGTGGTTGTACTCGATGCCTGTGCCCGAATGATTGCGCTTGGCTTCGTGCGTGTGCAACGCAAAATCGAGACGCTCGATCGGCTTGTTCCCTTCGGTCGTCAGATCGGTCCCGATTTTCCCAACGTTCTCAAAGCCTGCAATGTCGTGACAACCCGCACACCCATAGTGGCGGATCAGCATGTTGCCCATTTCCCGAACTGCGGGATTGTTCAGATGCGAATAGTCAGCCCCCGCCCCCGCATCCTTTGGTGAAGACAACGACATCAGATACGTCGCAATGTCCTGCGCTTCCTTCTTCTCAAGCCGCAGGTTCGGCATCAACGACCAGTCCGGTGTGTCGTGGATCCAGTCCACGATATATCCGTAGTTCGCTTTCTCGCCCACGCGGGACAACTCCGGAGCCCAGGTACCGCCCGATTGCAGAGGGATATCCTTCGCCTCAGCCCAGTGACAGGCTTGGCATCCGCGCGACTCAAACAGGATCTTGCCCTGCGCTGCGTCACCCGGTTCGTAGCTGGTGATGTTGGGTTCGTCGGCTGCCTGCCAGATGGCGGCTGCGATCGCCTTCAAGTGAGGCTCGGGCAAACGGAACACCGGCATCCGCGTGCTCGGTCGAAATGCTTTGGGATCTCTGATCCATTCCGTCACCCACTCCGGACGAAGTTTGCTCTTGATTGGCCGCAAACTCGGACCGACATTCTTAAGCTGAGCACCCAGCGACGCCTCGCGCCGCTCGAGTTCGATCAGTTCCGCCTCAAGCCCACTGATTTGCAGCGTGATCCGATCGAGCGCACCCAGCGCCACGTCGACCTGTTCATCCGTCGATGATTGACCGTGATAGTCGCCATCCGCGATGACCTCCTGCGCTTTGATCGCCCAACGCTTCTTCTCGATGCTGGCCTTGACCGACCCCACCGCCTGCACCGCACGACGCTGCTCCGCATGTTCGATGTCAAAACCTTCGCGCGGGTGACATCCCCAACAACCACGGAAACGGAACAACTCCTTGCCGGCATTCAGCGTGTCGGCGTGCTCCAGATAGAGTGACTTCTCGTGACACTGAAGGCAACCGGCTTCGGTGTTTTCCGAATCGTACATCGGCCACAGCCAATGCTTGATCCGACCGTGCCCTTCTTTGGCGCTGATGGTCGCAGAACCATTTCCACCGTGACAGGGCGAACAACCAAACGTATCTGGATCGTGGATGTCGAGCAGTTCCAAATTGGGATGGCTCACAAATGCCTTGGCATACTTGCCCGAAAAATCGCTCTCCGTCAGTTCGACCGGCTCTCTGGCACCCAGGTGGCAGGACTCGCATCGTTCGACAAGTTCAAATTCACCTGCGACGTGAATCTGCTTGATGCCTACCTTGAAGCGTTCCATCTTGCCAATCAACCCGCTGACCTGCGCGGATGACAAACCGGGTCGCTCGCGATCTTCAAGTTTGGAAAGGGACGCCATCAGCGCTCGCACGGGCCCATCCAACGCGGCGCGTTCCCGAATGAGCGACGCCTTCGCTGCCTTCGCTTCCGTGAGGGCTGCACCGAGCGAGCGGAATTTGAACGTGACCGTTTCAATCGCCCCGCCGTCTTCCATCGGAACGAGGTCTTCAACGACCACGTCGCGGTCCTTCACCTCTTCAAGCTCGACCGCCAACTTTTCTTTCTTGGCGCCTTCGAGGTGCTCCAATCTGTAGGTCAGCGCCATCACTTCGCTGCGAACAACCTGCATTGATTTGGTCAGCTTGGCCACGCGCGGATTCAACACGTTGACCATGCGATCATCGATGACCTTGAACGGTCCCTTCACCGACTCGCGGGCAGCCGTCAGTTCATCGCGAAGGGCTTTGATCTCCGCGTTGTTCTTCAAACCACTCTCGAATGCGAGCGCCTTTTCCTTCACGCCTTCGAGATGGGCCATGTACTGACTTTGGAATTCGCTCTGATACGATTTCCAAGGCCGCTTCGCCACGACCTCGTCGTACAACGCCCAAACGCACGACAGCGCCAACAGTACCGACGCGACTACGAGGGGCATGCTGAGTGAGCCATAAACGATGGGGTCCCTACCGGGATGGGGCGTATCTGACAAAGTCGCAATCCTTGTTCAATAAGCAGGTTAAGATCTGAACGAACGGGCAGCGACTTGACGTTGAATTAAATCCGACCGCCGCGCACCGTGGTCCGGATTCATCGATTCCGCCAACCGTCCCGAATCATCCGGCATCGTAGAATCGCCAACCGAATTGTCAACGATTTTGCCCATGAGCCGGGGCTGTGGGGAATATCCTCTTGGAGTATTCGCCTCCCCCCGCTGGCGGCAGCGGACGGGCGGGCTACGGACAGCTCGACATCGTTTTCCACCCGAGCGAGTTGAACCGGTGGTAGAATCGGTCTTGACACCGGCTCCGCTGCCACCCACCATCGAGTTCCACGAAACTACGGGCGACGAATTACGGCTTGGGGGCCACCATCCATGATTGTTGTGAATACCGAAACCATACCGGGATACACCATCCGCGAGGTCAAAGGATTGGTGCAGGGAAACACCATCCGGGCGAAGCATTTTGGCCGAGACATCGCAGCCGGTTTCAAGAACCTCGTCGGAGGTGAATTGAAGGGCTACACCGAGCTACTGACCGAAGCCCGCCGCGAAGCCGTCGAACGCATGCTGGCCCAAGCCGATCAACTCGGTGCCAACGCGATCGTGAACGTCCGCTTCACCACCAGCGCCGTCACCCAAGGCGCGGCGGAATTGTACGCATACGGAACGGCGGTCATCGTTGATCAGGGAGCCTCCTATGATTCCTGAAATCATCATGTTTCTTGTGTCGCTGTTCATGCTCCCGTTCGGATATGGGGTGGGCCGGTGGCGTGAACGACGACACCTTGCGTCACTCAAGCAGCGAGAAATTGAATTCGGGGATATCCTCGTCACCAATCTAAAGACCGGACCGAATCCCGAGAATGTGAGGCGTGCGGCGTTTGTATCGGGTGATGCCGTCATCGCAACCGACTATTTCAAATCGTTCGCTGCCGGCCTGCGGAATATCATCGGTGGCGAAGTACGGGTATTTGAGACGCTGATGGATCGAGCCCGCCGCGAAGCCACACTACGCATGTTGCAGGAGGCCCGCCAGATGGGCGCGAGCGAAGTCTGGAACATTCGCCTTGAATCGTCCAACATCCGAAGTGCAAGCGGAAACAACAAAGCCGTCAGCGTCGAAATATTCGCGTTCGGCACAGCCATTGTGAGATAAGCGTTGCGCATGTCCGATTCAGATCATCAGCACGGAATCGAGGGCGAACCGCAGCACAATCCGCACGCGTTCAAACCGGACCCTTCCGAACAAAAAGTCCCACCGCCATCTCGACCCCATGAGTATTCCGAAAAAACCTACCGCAGCGGGCAAAGTGTTTACGACGAGCCAGACATTCTTCCAGGTCGTAGCCGCGAACCGGTCCACCGCGATTGGTCATGCACACACTGCGGCGCGAACCTGCGTGGTATGCCCCTTGAAACACCCTGCCGGGAATGCGGTCGACGCAATTGGTACGGACCTCCGCCAGCCGGTGTCGACAGCTACGAATCATGGCTGAAACGCCTCGCGGGCGATGCAGCGCCAGGCCGCGGAACCGTGGTCGCGCTGGCCTGCGCATTGATTGGCGGGTTGTTCGCGGTAGTCAGTTCGCTGATGGGTACAAGCCCGGGCGGAATCATGAGCGTCAACATGCCAATGCTCGCCATCGTATTCGGGCCCGTCGTGGAAGAAACCATGAAGGTGGCTGCAGCATCCTATGTGGTCGAAGAGCGTCCATACCTGTTCACCCGCAGATCGCAAGTGATGCTTTCAGCCGTCGGAGCCGCGCTGATGTTCGCAGTGCTGGAGAACCTGCTCTATCTGTTTGTCTATTCGAAGAACCCGAGCACGAATCTCATGCTCTGGCGATGGACCGTGTGCGTGGCGCTGCATGTCGGATGCACGGCAATCGTCGCGTCCGGTTTGGCCGACGTCTGGCAACGCGCCATGCACGAATACCGCCGACCACGAATTTCTGATCTTTTTCCTTCACTGTTAACCGGCATCGCAATTCATGGTGCGTACAACGCGGCTGTCATTGGTTTGGAGTGGAAGTACCCGTCGTTCTTTCGATAAGGACTTTCGATAGGGAAACGCGCAAGAGCAACCGGTCGGTTCATCGCTTAGCCGACTTCTACCCGGTCGTGATCTTCCAACACGCGCATCACGAGGCGTTTGTGCGCCCCGACGAGATCCTTGCAGATCAACTCGACACGGCTATTGAGTTCGCGGCGCTCACGAATCACCCGTCGCACGAGGCCCCGCATTTTTTCGTGGCGCTGCCGCAACCCCCGACGCGATTGATACGCGGTGATCGCCCGCGACATCGAGTCGAGCAGTTGATTGATATCCAACGGCTGCGAGAAGAAATCGACCACGCCACAGCGCATCGCTTCGACGACATCCGCGACGGTCGGCCCGCTGTCGATCAAGATGATCGGACGTTCGTTGAGTTCTGTCAGGCGTTTCGCCATCGTGATCGCATCCATACCATCCAAATCGGTATCCGCGACCACGATTCCGTGCGGCTCAAGCATGTCGACATCCAGCGCATCCTCAGCCGTCGCAACACAGGTGATGTTGCTGCTGAATCGGCGCACGAACGCATCGATCAGGGTTTCAAGCGCTTCCGGGTTGCTTTCAACCAGGAGAATTTTTTCCGGATGTGCTGAGTCCACGCCCTCGCCCCAACCGCGCCGTCGATATCGACGAAGCGGATTTTCTGTAGAAGGTCAGCTTTGAACAGGTGGCGATGACAAGCGGGATGGTGCTGAACAAACGAAGCTATTTGGAACCGGATGGGAGACTCAAATACACGACCGTCCCCTCACCCTCTGCCGACTCAATCCAGAGTCGCCCGCCGTTGATCTCGATGGTGCGCGCGGCGAGAGACAGGCCCAAGCCACGTCCCCGACCAGCGGCGCGATGCGAGAAGAACGGATCCAATGCGTGTTCACGCACATCCGGGGACATCCCCCGACCGTTGTCACGGATCGCCATAACGATCGTGTCATCGGTTCGGGTCGAAGGTGAGTTGATTTGTATGTTGGCGAATTCGTTGGCCCCGTGTTCGTCCAGCGACAGGGCGTCGATGGCATTCGCGATGATCGCTCCGCAGGCGTTCCAAAGCTGTCGCTCATCAACGAACACAGTCAATTCGGGGCAATCAATATCGATCTGAATTTGCTCCAGCGCAAGCCCGCTTTCGCGATGCCAGTGCTGGCGCAGACGTTTTGCCCAATCCAATAGCCCAACCGAAACCGGACGGGGAGCTGGGGGTTTGGCATAGTCCATTAGCTGCGAAACGATGTCGCCCGCACGACGGGCCTGCGCAATGATCAAATCGAGGTTGGAATGATCCCTCTCATCCTGGGCGTCGGCACGCAACATCTGAGCCCTGCCTGCGATGATCGCGAGTGGGTTGTTGATTTCGTGGGCAGCGCCAGCCGCTAAGTTTGCGACGCGCTCGAGGGATTCGCTGCGAACCGTACGGTCCTTCGTCGCTTTGATAAGGTGGTTCTTGCGGACCCAGGCGTCGGCTTGCGATTCGATCCCGCGTCGAAGCAAGACGGACTCGAAAGCCGCTCCCAGCATTCGCAGCAGAGGTTTGATCGTATGGGCAGGTGCAGCATCCGATGCAGGATGAATCCCCCCGACCGAATGAAGCGCACCAACGAACATGTCTTCCTGTTGAACCAGCGGGAGACACCCGACTGAACCGGGACCGAGAAATCGATTGAATCGATCCGCAAGAACGGGCTGGCGAAACCTCTGCGTCGACCGGTCATCCTGCACGATCACCGTTTGGAAGTGACAGTGCGACCCGCCAAACAAACAGGCTCGATACAACCGGGATTCGATCCGGGCAAAAACCACAAGCCGCGAAAGCCCCAGCAAGTCCGCGAGTATCGACGCACTCTCGGCACAAGCCCGATCAAGATTGGGCGCATCAGCAACCAACGTTGCGATCCGTTGGACGGCATCGTCGAAAGCCAGCGTTTTTTCCTTTTCCGATTCCGCGACGTTGGCTGGCGGTGGCTGTTCAAACACACATCGATTAAACGTATGCAAACGCAACGGGCGATGGATCCGACGTTCGATTTCCTGAACCTCGCGTTCAAACGAAAGCGCATCTTCATCGCTTGGCGGCCCGAAGTGATGCTCGGCTGCGGGCTCTTGCTTGAAAAAAGAATGAGCGGAAGCACTGTGAACCCGACGGTTCGCCTCATCAACGAGCGCGATCAGCGCGCGATCCGAAATGTCGCTCGGGATGTCCTCAAGAGCATGGTGGTGTAACCACGCGGTGTGTTGCAGTTTTTCCGGAAGCAACCAACGCGCGAGAAGACAACGCCCGACTGCCGCATGGCTTGCGCCAAAAATGCGCTCTTCAACCAAGAGCGCGCATTCGCTGCGGTTCCGTGCAGCTCGCGCCACACGCCCGGCAGCCTTCGGAAATTGTAAGATCAACACCGCCTTGCCGATGTCGTGGACCAATCCAGCGACGAACGCCTCGTGCAAAGCGACACCATCGCAATTCTCAGCGAGTCGTTTCGCCGCGACACCAACTTTCAAGCTGTGCTGCCAAAGATCATCAAGCCGACCCCGCGTTTGCGAATCCGGCGCGGGAAACAGCTCTCTCAGTACCCCTACAATCTCGGCGCTGCGGTCGAGACTCGCATCCTGCCCATCGATTGCATCTTCAAACGCTACTCGCAGAAGACCGGGGGCGGTCCCCATCCGACACGAAAGGGTATCGACAAATGAATCAATCAGGTAAGCCGCTGAAGGCCTTGTTCTGGTTGGATTTGAAGAGGGTTTGGCTGGACGGCTACGAACCGGACTGGCAGCGCGGAGGTCTTCTTGCAGAGAATCCGACTCGTGCGTCAGCAAGCCCGGAATGGAAACCGCACGCATGAGAATAACCAATGGCAGGTAGCGCCAGCCAACAATGGACTAAGTTACTTCCTGCCCCACCAGATACGTTTGACATCCCGACGCACTTGTAGGTCAGAGACGAAGCATCTCAATCATCAGATCGATCACGCTTTGAATCTCGAACGGTTTCTTCACGAACTCGTCCGCACCCGCGGCTTGAAGTTCCGCGATTTCGTCCGGATCGGCAACACCGCTGATGATGATGATTTTCATCGTTTCGAATTCGGGTTTCGACCGCACCGTTTTGCAGACCACGTTGCCATTGATGTCGGGCAGTTTGTAGTCGAGCAGCATGACGTCGGGATGGAACGAGTGCGTGAGCATGCCCGCGTCGTAACCAGTGACCGCCGTCTTCACTTCGAAGCGGCCATCACGGTTGAGAATCTCGCTGAGCATGTCAACGATATCCTGATCGTCATCAACCACCAAGACGCGCTTTCGACCCGAAGCCAGATGGTCGAGCGGGATCTTGTTTTCCTTCATGAAGTCGATGAGGTTGTCGCGCGGAATTCTCCTGAACCGAGACCCTGGAACGCGAAAGCCCTTGAGGCGTCCGCTGTCAAAGCAGCGAATCACGGTCTGTTGGCTAACCTTGCAAATCTGGGCAACTTCGCCCGTTGTGTACACGCTCTTCAGCATCCGAGAGCCTCCGTGCGTCGCTTTTCCCCGGCGCGCTGGCTTTTCGACTCTTCCTATAGCACCCATACTCGCCATAACGTACATCCCCTGTGTTCTATGGTCAATATTTTAGCAAACCGCGTCCGCAGAACGTGCCAGAATCGAGTCTGCGCCCGGCCTCACAAACGAACCGGCGAGCGCAACCCATTGCCTCAAAGCGGTTTTTGACGATGCAGACAAACTGACAACACCATAATGTCCGCAGGGGTGATGCCAGTGATTCGACCGGCCTGCCCCAACGTGGCAGGTTCGACGGCTGCGAAATTCTGCCGCGCCTCGGCTCGCAACCCGGTCATTTTGGCATAATCGGCATGTGGGGGTATTTTCATCGACTCCAATTTCCGAAATCTTGCAATTTGCCTATCTTGTCGCGCGACGTACCCCGCATAGCGCGCTTCGATAAGAACCTGCTCCAGAACGGCTTGATCGAACTCAAAAACTTCGGATGGGCGAAACGCCCGCAACGCTTCTTCCATGTCGAGCGTCGTTGCTTCGGGGCGCTTGAGATGGTCGATCAATTTGCCGCCTCGATATGGAGACGCTTCCGCCAAACGCTGCAACGCTTTGATCTGCGCTTGCTTGGAGGAGAATTTTTCCCAACGCGCATCGTCGACCAAACCAAGTGAACGTCCCACCGGTGTCAAGCGGCGGTCGGCATTGTCGCTGCGTAACGACAGTCGATACTCTGCGCGCGAGGTGAACATGCGGTACGGCTCGATGGGCGGCTTGGTGATGAGATCGTCGATCATCACACCGATGTACGCTTCGTCGCGGCGCAGAACGAAGGCGTCTTTCCCCTGCAACCTGCGCACGGAATTCACCCCAGCCACCAAGCCCTGGCCAGCCGCTTCTTCATACCCGCTGGTTCCGTTGATTTGACCTGCAAAAAACAGGCCCACCACCCGCTTGCTCTCCAGCGATTCTCGCGTCTGCCACGTCGGAATAAAATCGTACTCAACGGCATAACCCAATTGCACGATCCGGGCTTGCTGCATCCCTGGAATCGTCGCGAGCATCGCCCGCTGAACATCCTCCGGTAGCGATGTGCTGATCCCGTTGCAATAGACGCGATCGCTGTCGTAGCCTTCCGGCTCGAGGAATAGCTGATG
>JAADIU010000250.1 GCA_013151185.1 Planctomycetota bacterium | reverse complement strand
CCATGATGATTCGCCACACTGTCCGCAAAGCGTTCACACTTCTGGAAGTTCTCATCGTCGTGATTGTGATCGGTATCCTCGCCGCTTTGATCATCCCGCAAATGTCCGAAGCTGCGGGCAGCGCCAAAGTTAGCCGCATCATCCAATTGGTCGACGCGACCCGAACCGCGGTTCAGACGCACCATGCCGACACAGGGAAGCTGGCGCGCGAATTCTCAAACTCGACCGCAACCATCGAACATCAGCTATCGATTCGTCAGGACTCGTACAATTGGAACGGTCCCTACCTCGACCGACCGCTCGCCGGTGGTGAAAATCCCTACGGTGGCATCGTTCGGGTGTACGACCGTTTCGACGAAGGGCCCGCCCAGCCGGTTGGGTTCGACCTCCTTGGTCGCGGTTCCGACACGGCTACGGGTGCGGGTCAATACCTTCTTGTTACACAGATCAGCGAAATTGTTGGACGCGAGATCGATGCGATTCTGGACCGGGGCGTCAGCGGTGACTGGCGGGCCACCGGGCGGGTCGAATGGGCGAACCAAAGCGCAATGATCTACCTGATGGACCTTCAGGAAGTCGGGGACATCAATCCGTAGCAACAACTCTGCCCCGTCGCACCGACCTTTGCCTGCGGATCGCAATCGCTCCAATCTCCCTTCTCGAAACCCTCTATCGCGCAGCGGTGGGCGGCTACTCTGCCGTCAACTTTGTGCAACGGTGCTTGGCGATCACCTGTCGCGCGGATAGACTGATTGTAGGTTGATGGTGCATAGGCCCGTCGAGAGCAGCCGTTCGTTTCGTCGAACGGCCCACGATGGGTAACGCGACCATCCATTTCTTCGGGGACGGCGACTTGGTGCCAACTACGATACTCGCGCAGGCGTCGCAACTTCCGCTGATTGATATGTATCTCCAGCGGCTTAGCAGCGGTTCGTGGTGGTCGTGGCGGGCGATGCTTGAGTTGTTGCTCATCGGTGTCGTCATTTACAGCATCCTGCGATTTCTCGAAGGCACGCGCGGTGCGCGGCTTCTGCAAGCTGTGCTGGTGATCCTTGTTGCCATCCTTGGGTTGGCATTGTTCGCGCGCGTTCTCGGGTTGGACCACATTCTTGTGCTCTACCCGTTCTTTGTTGGTGGTGCGTTCGTTGTCACGCTCGTTGTCTTTCAACCCGAACTGCGCCGCGGCTTGATGCGCATTGGCGAATCGTTAACACTCCAAACTCGCACCGCAGAATCAAGCCGACTCATTGAACCCGTCGTGCGCGCGTGTGCCAACATGTCGCGGCGCAAGATCGGCGCGATCATCGCGATCGAACGGCGCACACCCATGGGGGCGATGGTCGAAGCCGGAATCGAAATCGATTCGGAAACGTCGCAGGAATTGATCGAGACCATTTTTTGGCCCGGATCGGCGCTGCACGATTTGGGTGTCATCATCAGCCACGGTCGCATCGCAGCCGCCGGTTGCGAATTCCCCACTTCCGACGCAGACCCCGGCAACCAGATCATCGGGAGTCGTCACCGCGCTGCGATCGGCATCAGCCTCGAAACCGATGCGTTGGTTGTGGTCGTTAGCGAAGAGACCGGCACGATTTCAATTGCGAATCGCGGACGGCTCGAACGACAGGAATCCCCTGAAATGCTGCGTGAATCGCTCGCGGCGAACTTGCTGGGGCCGGAGTCGGTTGCCCCGACAATAAAACCAGATACCGGTAAAACAGATGCGGAATCAACTCAACCGAAAGGGCAAGCCGAAACGGGCGCACCGGCAGCGAATAGTGAATCGACTTCTGCCAGCGCATCAGCAGCCTCAGAGGATCTGGGTTCTGCGGCTGAGTCACTTGCGAACACGCAGACGGGACCCTGACCCATGCGGCAACTTCGGCTCATTGGCATGTCGTCACTCATCTCGGTTCTGATTTGGATCGTGGCTGACAGTTCGATGTCGGAGTCGGAGACAATCGACGTTTGGATCACGCCGATCTCTGCCGGCAGCGAAGCGATGCACGTTGATACGGTTGAGGCGAACGACGAGCCGTTCGCGGTCGTGTTCACGGGAAACCGAACGACGATCAACGACCTGCGTCGAAGCGAGCCGCTTCAGGTACGAATCCCCATCACCGAACGCGACTCCGGTGTCTACACGTTGAAACTCGATTCCGAATTGGCCGCCGACACAAATCGGTTTGCGAATCTCATCATCCAGGACGTGTCTCCGCCCACGATGAAAATTCAAGTGATCCAAGATCAGACGATCACGATGCCGATCGAAGTCATTCACGGATCGCTCAAGTACACCGCAGTGCCGATCGTCGAGCCAAGCGAGGTATCGGTCACGCTCTCCGAAACAGACCTCGCAAAAATCACCGCTGAGAACCGCCGAATTTTTCTCGATGCCGACGAACATTTGCGCACAGCGGAGCGCGACAAGATGCTCGAAAAAGTTGTCCCGCTACGACCCGTCGTCGAGGGCTACAACGTTCAGCTTGACCCCGAGTACGTCACGCTGCGGGCCCAGCTAGCTGCCCAACTTCGCGAAGAAACGCTGGCGGCTGTCCCGATCCGCATCGAATCCAGCATGGAGATTTTCAACGCGTTCGACGTTGAAGTGCGAAATGCGGGTGCGATTTTGACGCAGACGATCGCCATCAGTGCCCCAATCGAGACGATCGAGCGCATCGGCGCGGGCGAGATCAAGGTTTATGGCGTCATTTCCATCAGCGCGGAAGACAAAGCCAACACCGAAAAGTTCTTCTTCGTTACACCGAGGTTCAGTTTACCACCGGGGGCAACACTGGTCGGGGATACCGAACCGATTGAACTTCGCCTCACGCCTCGGGCCGCGAGAGAATCCGAATCACCCTAACGGGTTGTCCTGAAAGAAGTTGCGTGTCGTGTTGTCTCGAAGAATTCTCTAAGACGAGGCGCCTTGACGAACGCGGGGAGGTCGCTATTATCGCCGTCGCGGTGACATGACGTGTGGGGCCACACCCGTTCCCATTCCGAACACGGCAGTTAAGCCCATACGGCCGAGGGTAGTCGCAAGGCGAGATTAGGTGATTGCCGCATTTTTTTATTAGAACCCGCTCCGGCGGGTTCTTTTTTTGTGCGCATATCGAGATGCCACCATTTCAAGCAAGTGAATCACCACGCGAGATACTTCATGCGGGGAGATCTGAATTGATATCCTCATTCTCGAAGGGTCGAAATGAATTGCCGCACTCAGGGCAGCGAGGCTTCGCGAGGCCCTTCAATTGATATCCACATTCGAGACAAATCGGTGCGCCGAATTCGTTGATCCTCTCGCGGAGTGTCCTCCGGAATTTCTTGCCGCGAATAGCGAAGGGGAGGGGTGCGAATAACCTCGCGAGAAATGTTATGCATACTATGGAGGGAAGATAATAGTACTTGCCATCAAGCACGGCGAGTCGATTGAAGACGAAGAAGATGATGACCATGTTTTGAAGCAGACCAATGATGAATTGAGGAAGCACAAGGTGTCGCGACGCTTCCGAAACCACTTCGTTTCGCTTGTCCAGATCCTCAATCAGCGCAAGCTCAGGAAACTGCCGCGTGTAAACCTTGGTAGCATATTTCAATTTCAAGGAGAAACTGCTTCCTTTCGTCAACCGAACTTGATGCCTTGCGCCAGCGGCAATTCCTTGCTCCAGTTGATGGTGTTGGTTTGGCGGCGCATGTAGGCTTTCCAGGCGTCGCTTCCGGATTCGCGGCCTCCGCCGGTTTCTTTTTCTCCGCCGAATGCTCCACCGATTTCTGCGCCGCTGGTTCCGATGTTTACGTTGGCGATCCCGCAGTCGCTACCGACAGTGCTTAGGAATTGCTCCGCTTCCAGCAAGTCCTGCGTGAAGATCGCGGAACTCAAACCCTGCGGAACGTCGTTGTGCATCGCGACGGCTTGGTCGAGCGAATCGTATTCCATGATGTACAGGAGCGGTGCGAAGGTTTCGTCCTGAACGATTTGCCATTCGTTCTTAGCCGTCGCAATCGCAGGCGACACATAGCACCCACCGGGATATTTGTCACCCGACAATTTCTCGCCACCGCAAAGGATTTCACCGCCCTCTGCTTTGATTTTTTCGATGGCGTTCATCATGTCGCCGACGGCACCCGTGTCGATCATCGGGCCCATCAACACGCCTTCTTCCAACGGGTTACCGATGTTGACCTGCCCGTAGCCTTTAACGAGCCGCTCAACCAGAGCATCCTTGATCGACTTGTGGGCGATGATGCGCCGCGTCGATGTGCAACGCTGGCCGGCAGTGCCTACTGCGCCGAATAGAATGGCCGGAACCAGCAAATCCATATTGGCGTGTTGCGACGCGATGATCGCATTGTTACCGCCAAGTTCGAGAATCGTTCGACCGAGTCGGTGGTGCACGACCTCGCCAACGTGGTAGCCCATCTTGCAGCTACCGGTGGCGGAGATCAGCGGAATGCGTTTGTCGTGCAGCAATTTCTCGCCGATGGATGAACCGCGGCCAATGACGAGGCTGAAGATGGCTGGGTCGACACCCGCATCCTTGCAAACGCGTTCTGCAATTTTCGTACAGGCGATTGCGGTCAGCGGTGTCTTTGACGATGGCTTCCACAGATTCGAGTCGCCACAGACTGCGGCCAACGCTGTGTTCCACGCCCAAACGGCGACGGGAAAGTTGAACGCACTGATGACGCCAATGACGCCCAACGGGTGGTATTGCTCGTACATGCGATGCCCAGGACGTTCCGAGTGCATCGTCAATCCGTACAACTGTCGCGACAGGCCAACCGCAAAGTCGCAAATGTCGATCATCTCCTGAACTTCGCCCTCGCCTTCCGCGCGGATTTTTCCCATCTCCATCGTGACCAGCGCACCGAGGGCTTTTTTATTGTCGCGAAGTGCGTTGCCCAATTGCCGAACGACTTCCCCACGCTGCGGTGCGGGAACCGTTCGCCACGAAAGAAACGCTTCGTGCGCCCGGGCGACGATTCGTTCGTATTCGTCGGCAGTCACCTGCGTGACCGATGCAATTCGCTCACCGTCGATGGGCGAAATCGAATCGAGCTTGTCACCGCTTGCGAGCCATTCACCACAAAAACCGCCCGGTGAAACGTCGGAGATTCCGAGTTGCTTCAGCACATCGTTCATCGAAAAAATCCTCAAGGATTCGAGTATTCGGAGGGTATCAAAACCACTGCATTCAAGCGTATCTCACCGCTAAAGATAGTCAACCCACGCCCGCATCGATGCGCGGGGCAAACGCCTGATCCGCAGGTTCCATTTGTCGGGTGCCGGATTCCTGTCAAATCCGCCTTGCCGAATTCCCGGGCACATCCTACGATGCCCGCACTATGACAAAGGTAACCCTCCTCAATTAGTTTCCGGTTGGCCTCTTTGCTGGCCTTTCTCCGGGCGGGCCTTTCTCCGGCTTGTCAGTCATGCACATCTCGAGTTTTCGGGCGCCTTCCTGACAATACGCAACCGCCAGCCGCTTCGCCCTTTTGGCGCAGTCATGCGCGCGGGATTCGTTGCAGACTTTTTCGTGGCAGACTTTTTTGCCGCGTGATTGAATTGGATAACTCGTGAACGACGCAGTTCCACAAATCAAATCGAAGATCGACGCTGAAGCCCGTCGGCAAGAAGTCCGAAACGTCTTGGCGATGTCCGTACCCATCGTGATTACCACCTGCTCGCGCATGGTGATGGACCTCGCCGACTTCAAAATGATCAGCTACCTCGGTGACTCGGCGCAAGGCGCGATGATGCCCGCGCAACTCATCATGTGGGTGTTCATGGTGCTGGGCATGGGCACGGTCAGCATGGTCAACACGTTCGTCTCGCAATCGCTGGGCCGCGAACGACCCCACGACACGAGTGCGTACGCTTGGCAAGGCATCTATCTATCTTTCGCGTATGGCACGGTGTGCTGGCTGTTGTACCCAGCCCTGCCGCGCATCATCGCGTGGACCGGTCACAGCCCAAGCATCGCAGCGCTCGAACTTGCATACTGCCAAGCGGTTGTGTTCGCAATCGGCCCAACCATTGCGTGCGAAGCGCTGGCCGGTTTCTTCAATGGCATCCACAAACCGAAAGTCACGATGTGGACGGCGATTGAAGCCAACGTCCTCAACGTGATCCTCAGCTTGGCGCTGATATTCGGCGTGGGTCCAATCCCCGCAATGGGAATCGCCGGTGCTGCATGGGGCACAGTGTTCGGTGTCAGCTATCGATTCGTGCGTCTGCTGATCGCATTCTTGTCGAGCAAGTATCATCAGCCATACCACACCCGCACAACGTGGCGGATCGAACGGGACAAACTGCTCGCGATTGTTCGCGTGGGGATTCCGCTGGGGTTGCAGTGGGTGAGCGACGTCATGGTTTGGATGTTGTTCATCAACATCCTGATAGGCCGACTCTTTGGTGACATGCACCTGATCGCAAGCAACGTCGCGTGGCAGTATATGCGCATCGCGTTTATGCCTGCGATTGGCGTGGGAATTGCCGTGTCGTCCCTCGTCGGAAAAGCGATCGGGCAGGGCGATCACAACATGGCGATGCGATACACGCGGACGGCAGTGCTGATTCTGTTTGGCTACCTCGGGACGCTCAGCGTCGTGTATCTTGTGTACCGCGCCGAGTTGATTGCATGGTTCAACCCCGACCCGGAGATTGTCCGCATTGCGTCGGGCATCATGATTTGCGCGGTGATCTTTCAGTTGTCCGATGCGCTCGGTATCACTTACAATGCAGCCCTGCGCGGTGCAGGTGACACCTTTTGGCCGGCGGTCCTCTTCGTGATCAGCCATTGGGTCATCGTCATCGGTGGTGGGTTGGCCATCGCCTTACTCAAGCCCGAGTGGGGCAGCATCGGTCCGTGGTTGGCAGCGACGGTCCTGCTCATCTTTCTGGGTTTCGCACTGTGGTGGCGATGGCGATCGCGAGCGTGGCAAAAAATCGACCTGTTCTCGCACGAACGCGAAACCGGCGCGGAGCAAACCGATTCAAGCCGGGTAGGGTCCGCTGTGCGGACCGATTGAAATGTGAAATGGTCCGCACAGCGGACCCTACCGTCTCACCTTGCGGGCGCTAAATAGATACCGCCTACTGAGCGTGGTAGGGTGGGCCGTGCCCACCGCAAGTTCTACGCAGCCGAGATGGTGGGCACAGCCCACCCTGCGCAAATGTCCTCAAACAGGAACGACGTTTCTGGAAACGGTATCAGCCATGATTCAAACCGTCACCCAATCGGGTTGTGTTCTTGCGATCCTGCTTGTGCTGGCGATTGGCGTTCGTGCAGACGAGCCTGCCGAGAAACCCAACACCTATGCCGTCGCTTTCGATGCGCTTTGGGTTGAGATGGACGCGAAGTACAGCTATTTTTCGCTGAAACCGGATGTTGATTGGAACCAGATTCGCGAAACGTATCGCCCACGTTGCGCTGCGGCGAAGTCCGACGCGGAATTTGTCGAAACCTTGCGGGAGTGTTTGTCCAGCCTCAAGGACATGCACGTTTGGATCAAGACGTCATCGGGAAGGGTTTCAACGCACTCCGTCCCTTGGCGACGCAATTGGAATTCAACGGTCATCGCCCACGATCTGACGCAGGTTGTCGAGTGCGGTAAGTTCGCCATCGTCGGCAGAACCCGGACCGACGGATTCGGATGCGTGCTCATCGTCGAGCAATCGGAAGCGACCGAAGAGAATGTCAAACTGACCGTCAAAGCCATCGAGCGCATCGCAGACGCGCCTGCGTTCATCGTCGACTTGCGCAGCGGTTGCTCCGGTGGGGACGAGTTACTGAGTCGGCGGATCGCCTCTGCTTTCAACGAGAAAGAACGCGTTTACGCAGCCAACCGCTATCGTGTTCGTATGAAGGGCCACGCGCTTGGACCGATCATCAGCCGCGCCCTTCCTGCGGGCAAGCATCCGATCACCCGTCCGGTCGCGTGCCTTGTCGGCCATAAGTGCATGAGCAGCGGGGAGGCGTTGGTGCTGATGTTCGACAGCCTTCCCCATGCGACGACCATTGGTGTGCGGACGCGCGGCTCATCGGGCAAACCCAGGGTGTTTGCCCTGCCGGGTTTGGACATCAAAGTCGGATTTTCAAGCTGGTTTGCCTTGACGCCCCCACCGGACCACAAGCCGTTTGAAGGCGTTGGTATCGAACCGAACATTGAAGTGAACGCGCCCGCGCAGGCATACGAAAAATCCGACCCGACGTGGCAGAAAGGGCTGGCGCATCTGCGGGAACAACTCAAGTGAGCGCGTCGGGATTGAACCCCGTTCGCGAACCTCTTCGTCTCGGTGCCTTGGTATCTGGCGGGGGCAGAACGGTTCTCAATCTAGCCGAGCACATCCGCAGCCGAAAGCTCAACGCATCCATCGAAATCGTGATTTGTTCCAAGGCGTCGTCTCCAGCGATCGGTCGGTGTCGCGATGCGGGCCTCACGGTTGAGGTCGTGACATCGCAAGCCGATATCGTGGTTACTGTCGATGAATGGATCGCTCGCCTTTTGCGACAGCATCGATGCAATTTGGTGTGTCTCTGCGGGCTCACCCGTCTCTGGACCATTCCGCCCGATTTCTTTGGCAGGGTTCTCAACATCCATCCGTCCCTTCTGCCCGCGCACGGTGGCAGGGGCATGTACGCCGAGCACGTTCATCGTTCGGTGTTGGCAGCCGGCGATGTGTTGACTGGATGCACGGTTCACTATGCGGACAACGAATACGACCACGGGCCGATCCTGTTGCAGCAAACCGTTGCGGTTGTTGCGGGCGAAAGTGCAGGCGTTCTTGCAGACCGTGTCTTTCAAAAGGAATGTATCGCATATCCGAGGGCAATCGAAATGCTTATTGAGGGGAGCGCACCGTTACCGCATCCTGAACTGGCACGCAGCGATTGAAAAACTCAAGCACGCGTTCGCGTCCGCCTTCGATCTCACCCCGTACAGCCTCCGTGTGTCCGCTGCCTTCGATCACCCAAAGTTCCTTCGGGTCTGGCGCCTTTGCGTGAAGGTCGATCGTTTGTTGCGCTTCGACGATGGGGTCGTGCGTTCCGCAGATGAACAGCTTGGGCATCATCGGGAGCGAGGCGACATAATCGATTGCGGAAAGATCGTCGCTGATGAGGTATCGCGCGATCAATCCGGAAACCAATCGCAGGTGCCACGCCCTCCGCGTGACGAACGCGGCTTCGCGTCGAAACGATGAAAACGGTCCGTCAAAGCATGCGCCTGCGATCGGAAAACCCTCGCGGGCGAGCGCAACAATGGAGACGACCGCACCGAGCGATTGACCAAACACGCACACGCGGAGACGATCGATGTCCAGGCGATTGATCGCATATTCGATTGCCGCACTGGTATCGTCAACCGCACCCGCGCGGGTGATCTTTCCGGTTGATCGCCCGAATCCGCGGTAGTCGAAGCAGAGCACGTTCCACCCGCACTCTGGCAACCACTGGATAAACTTGAAGTGACCGGTGATGTTCCCCGCGTTTCCGTGGCAATGAACGATGGTGCCGATGGGGTCGCGCGCCCGAAAGAACCACCCATGAAGCGCGACGCCATCGCTGCTGGGGATCAAAACATCTTCAACGCGCAGCCCGAAATTTTCAGGATGATCGTAGACCTTTGAGGTCGGTCGAAAGAATGAACCGTCTACCAATGCCATGCGGGTATCATATTCGAGGGAATTGAAAGGTCTATCTGACGTCGTCGCCTTTTTCCAAGGGCGAGGGTGCAGACAACTGCGCTTGTTTGACTTGCGCCAGTCGCCTTGAGTCGGTTTCGGGAGAGGTCTTTTTTAGGTTGAGTCCGCCATCGGCGTCCAATGTCAATCGCCAAGTCTCACCCGGTTTCATGGGCGTGTACACGGCTTCACCTTGGGCGATGCGGACGCCTGCCTCTGCGGATTTTTCCGGGTCAGACGCGTACGTCCAAAACTCATCCCACAGTTTCAATTCGAAATCGGACGGTTGATCTGCAACGCGATACACATCGGGAACACCCGCCCGCTTGCCAATCCAATACCCACTGTTGGGCGGCTGGGTGTCGCCGTAGACCCGTCGAAAAAGTGCGAGGCTGTGTCCACGAAGTTGATCGCCACGTTTGACATAATCGCGATCGAATTTGATCACCAGCGCATCAAAATGCGGGGTGTCGCTGGGCACGCCAAATACGAGCGGTTCGAGCGGTTTCGCGTTACGGTCGAATTCTGTAAACCGCAGGATGGTTTGAATGTCGCCCTGCGCGTTTTTGTGTTGCTGAAGCACTTCGATCTCGGCGACGCGCCTCTCCACGTCGAGGCGTTCGATGACCTCCGCCAATTGCGCCCGCTCCCGCTTAAGCCGCTCCGCTTCGAGGGCGAGTTCCCGATTGCGACGCGCGAGCGCCTCCTGCTTTTCAACAAGGCGCACGTTCTCCGCTTCCAACTCTGCCGCCCGTTGCCGCCGAGCCGAAGCCCACATCGCCCCGCCCGAAATCGCCAAAGCTGCAAGCACCGCCCCGGATGTAAACCATCGCGTCCGCTTAAACATCACCGACAAAACCCCTCAAAGAACCCCCGCAACAAACCCCGCCATCATTCACTCCACGAAGCCACCACCGTTTGTCTGTTGCAGCTGCCTACTAACCTGGTCCCGCCGATGACTGAGCGGTACCGCATTCGATTCCCCACCCTTGGAAGGGGCGGGCCACCCAAAATGTTCACTCTTTGTGCGCGGGTGCCCCATCCTTGAGCGCAGCGGAAGGGTGGGGGACGGACACGATTCAAATGCGTGACGACTGCTCCGATCCCATCCATTCATCGGCACAATCACCCGCCTCACGCCGCCATTTCCGCCGACACCGCGAATCGAAACACGGTGGCTGGCTTGCCGGAAACGAACCTCTATAATCCCACCGTTCTAATTGTCTGATCAACGGGTTCGATTCGAGAATCGACAACGGGCTGTGACCCGAAGGTGGCCACGCGCCAATCGTCATGCAAACAGGTATCAAACCATCCAGCGACATCGCTCGAATCGCCGACCGTGTTCGTGCGGGCGAGCGGCTAACCTTTGAAGATGGTGTGTTGCTTTACGACGAGTGCGACATCCACCTGCTTGGCGAGTTGGCCAACGGTGTCCGCGAACGCAAGAACGGGCGCAAAGCCTACTACAACATCAACCGCCACATCAATTATTCAAATGTTTGTGTGCTGCGTTGCAAGTTTTGTTCATTTTATCGCCCCTGGTCCACCGCACCAGCCGACGACGCTTACGCCCTCACCGTCGATGAAATCGCAGCCCGCGCGAAGGAAGCGGCTGACTATGGTGCGACCGAGGTTCATATCGTGGGCGGGCTGCATCCCAAACTCGAATTCGACTATTACCTCGATATGTGTCGGGCCATCAAAAACGCAGCACCCGACATCCACATCAAAGCCTTCACGGCTATCGAGATTATTCATTTCACGCGGATTGCAAAACCTCGGTTGGGCATTGAAGACGTGCTTGGTCAGCTTCGGGATGCGGGGTTGGGTTCGCTGCCCGGTGGTGGTGCGGAGATTTTCGACGACCGTGTGCATGAAGAAGCGTACAAGAACAAGGTAGGGGAAGCCGGCTGGTTTGAGGTGCATCGCGTCGCACATTCGATCGGTATGTTTTCCAACGCGACCATGCTGTACGGTCATGTCGAAAAACCGGCAGAGCGGATCAGGCATTTGGTGAAGTTGCGTGAGCATCAGGACGAGTCCATCGCCAGTCGCCCAGCCCGCTTCAACGCGATCATTCCGTTGCCGTTCATTCCCGATGACAGCGAGTTGTCACACTTACCGGGACCATCCGGCTTGACCAACCTGCGTACGCTGGCGATTGCCCGATTGATGCTGGACAACTTCGATCACGTCAAGGCGTTCTGGATCATGCAAACCGCAAAGCTGGCACAGGTGTCGTTGAACTGGGGCGTAGACGATCTCGACGGAACGGTGGTGTACTACGACATTACGAAATGCGAAGGTACCGGAACGCACCAGGAACTATCAATCGACAAAATCCAAAGAATGATCACCGAAGCCAACTGCCAACCGGTAGAACGCGACACCCTCTACAACGAAGTCCACCGAAAAGAACCCCCGCCACGCCCCACAAAGCAAGACGAACTACTACCAATCCTGCCATCGTAGCAGTGTTTAGAAAAAAGATTGGGTATTATCTTCATTTGAACACTCCTCGTCGCATGCTGTTGCGTTCGAGATTTCTGGTAGGGTCCGCTGTGCGGACCATCGCAGGAACAACGTTCGATACTGAAAAATGGTCCGCACAGCGGACCCTACATGACTTCTCCGCGACATGACAAAGGGGACCTCGGGACTTCTCTTCGTTCATGTATTATAGCGTATTGTCAGCGCCAATCACTTCGCGTAGTAGGACGAATGCTTCGGCTGCGTGTCGGTGGACGGTCATGCCTCGGAATTTTGCGAGCGACTCGATCGATTCGATGGAGCGGGCGTTGGGTGCGTCGCGAAGCTGCGATTTATATGCCCGCATCGCTTCGACCTTGTTTGCCAGCGTGTTGGATATGTCGATGTAAATTTGGGGTACGAATGCCGGCTCGGCTTGCGGTGCGTGCCAGTGGGTTTCGCTGAGGGTTTCGTAGCACAAAATGCGTTCGACGTTGAGGCGATTCGGCAGGGGACGCAGGGCGACCTGTGCCGCGTCGAAGATTTGTTTGTGGTCTTCGTGCAAATCGCTGCGATACGGTAGGAACACCCACACGGGTTGAACGTCGTCGAAGAGTTTTCCCATCGCGCCGTTGAGTTCGTGCTCGGGCAGGTGGGCTAGCTTCGTCACTGGTAGATCGAGGAAATGCAAACCCTTCACTTCGAGGATGTCTGCCGCCGCTTTCGTTTCCGCGCGAACCTGCACGACCTGGCTCTCGGGAAACAGCGGCTCCCAGCCACGGGTCACAATCGCGACGTGTACCTCGTGCCCTTCATTCGCAAATCGCCGTATCACTCCGCCGCAACCGAGCACCTCGTCATCGGGATGCGGTGCCACCACCAGGATTTTCATTCCGCCCTCCGATCGTCGGTTTTTCCAGTTCGCCCACCCGCGCTTCGAGCGACTCGATCTGCCGTTGCGTTTGCAAACCCAATCGCCCGCCAACATGAAATGCAGACGGTTCTACGGACGCGCCGCTATCATCACAAACCTCGGTCAACCAAAGCAACCCGCTACCACATTGCACAAGCACACCGCGCTTCGGATCGATGCGTTGCACCTGTCCAACGGTACCGCGATGGTCGTCGGCATCGTGAATTTCCCCGCGCCACACGATGATGCGCTGACCGCGATCGCTCGAAAATGCACCTGGATAAGGCCGCGATGCTGCTCGAATCAGCCGGTGGATGTTGTCGGCGGGCTGCGTCCAATCGATGCGGCCATCCTCGGGTCCGCGTTTGGCGTACCACGTTGCGAGTGAATGATCTTGCGGTGTACGCGGGAGAGTTCCACTCCGAATCGCTGGCGCAAGTTCGAGCACCATCGCTTCGAGAA
>JAADIU010000328.1:1484-5021 GCA_013151185.1 Planctomycetota bacterium | reverse complement strand
GTAGCAATGTCATCCTCGTTGTATGTGGCGACATCGAACAAGTCCGCCCCCGCATTGCTGTTTGCTGACAACGCGCGGATGAACCATGTCAAAGGTGTCCGCGCACTCAAGATCGTAATCGGATTCTGTTTCCCAACCACACAACCCGACGCAACCTTGAGTCGCTCGACTGTCTCTAGCTTTTCGGTGCCCACGAGGATCAGCTTTTGCTTCGCCCGCGTCGTGGCGACATACCACACCCGCAGTTCTTCCGCGATGCTCGCCTCGTGCGTTTCCGACACACATCGCTGATGCAATGCCGTCGGATACTCGATCAATTGTTCCCGATCGACCGCCCGCAGACCGATGCCCGATTGGCGTTCAAAGAGCATCCGCCCTGTGGAGTCGCCCAAATTGAACATGCGCCCCATCTCCATCGCGATCACGACGGGATACTCCAAACCTTTCGCACCGTGGATGCTCAAAATGCTGACGCAATCTTCCGCCTCCCCGCCTCCGAGCGATGGTGCCGCCAGCGATTCGCCTCGCTCGCGCAGCAGATCGAGATAAGCCAGAAACCGTCGAAGGCCCTGACGGCGAAACTGCCCGAACTGTCGCGCCCGTTCGTGCAGCGCAATCAAATTCGCCCGACGTTTCGTGCCATCGCGCAGTCCGCCGACGTACGCAAGGTATCCGGTGCTGCGATAAATCGACCCGAGTACGTCGGCCAACGGACGCTCTCTCATTTGAGTGCGATACGATTTCACGCGCGAATAAATTCTTGAAAGCTTCGCCTGCAATTCCGCCTGCCCGCCACGGTTCGCGTAGAGACGAACGGCTTCGTGAAAATCAACGCCATCCTTGAAGCAGCGCACCTCAAGAAGTTCGTCTTCATCAAGCCGCTCTCCCAGGATGCCGCTTCGCAAGACCGTAGCCAGTGGAATGTCCTGGCGCACATTGTCGATAATCGCAAGGAGCGCCAGCATTTCGCTAATCTCCAGACGACCGAATGAATCTTCCGCCTGTTTCGTCCAACACGATATACCCATCCGTGCAAGCATTGCGGCTACCCGACCTGCACCGTGACGCGGTGATCGCAACAGCACGCAGATATCACCGTATCGAAGCGGGCGCTCGATGCCATCCTCCGTCACCGCAAAGCTGCCATCGATCAATTCGCGAATGCGACGCCCCACCAACACCGCTTCGCGCTCGATCGACGTCCACTGAGCCGGGTCCGAAGCATCCACCTGCGCGAGATCGTCATCTTCGGAAACGTTGATACCCCGCTCGAGGATGTGCAGTTCAATCGGCTCGCCCTGCGACGAATCGCTTTGCGGCTTCAACTTGGCCCTCTCATCGTATTCAATCACGCCACACTCTGCCGACATGAGCGCGCCGAACAACAGGTTGACGCCTTCGAGAATTGCCGACGTGCTTCGGTAGTTGTGCTGCAAGTCGATGCACATTCCGGGCGTTCGATCGTCTGCCAACGTGCGCGCGCGATCGAGGAACATGTTCGGCTCAGCCAATCGAAATCGATAGATGCTCTGCTTGACATCGCCCACGGTGAAACAATTGCCGTTCGACGCAGCGTCGATTGGGCGGCTTACGAGGGAAAGGATTTTAGCTTGTAGCGGATTGATATCTTGAAACTCATCGACAAGAACATGAACGAACCGCTGGCGAAGTTCGGTGACCACCGGGTTGACTGGCTCGTCGCCGTTCGATTCTGTCAGCAAGTTGTAGGCGATGCGTTCGAGATCGGAAAAATCCATCACACCCATGTCGCGCTTGGCCAGTTGATATTGCCTTCGAAAACGTCGAACCAATTCTGCCAGGGTTGCAACGTATGGCAAAGTCTTTGCGATCCCTGCGGCCATCTCATCCGTGGTGAACCTGCCAAAGCGAATCTTCAAACGTTTCGCAAACAAGGTCCCTCTGACGAAATCGAACGCCTGCTTGCCCTGATCCTTTGCGTCGATTTCCTCGGGGGCGGCATTCTTCGAGGTTCGCGGCACACCCTTTGACGACAGCTCATACGCTTCGATTTCAGATCGAACCTGTTCAAACGCGCCGCGATGATCGAGTCGTTGATGCCAATCGCTAACCTTCGCTGCGTACTGCTCGATCAACTCGCGATAGAACCGCGATGCCGGCCAGTCGCCTGAAACACTGCTGACGGATTCTTCGCAGTACGCACGTTGACGGTTCAACTCCAACCGAAGCGCGTTCTGCGTTTCGTCGATGATCCCCTCCACACGCTGCGGCGAAGCATCTTCCGCCCGCGCAAGCCAATCCTCGGGGTCGGGAATACTGTCCAAAAATTCCGAAAGGCGGCGAACGAACGCTTTGATGCCCGCATCGCTGCCAAGCCCGTAGTCTTCGACCAATGCCCGAAACT
Organism: Planctomycetota bacterium; assembly: GCA_013151185.1. Lineage (GTDB taxonomy): Bacteria > Planctomycetota > Phycisphaerae > UBA1845 > UBA1845 > UBA1845. The sequence continues at coordinate 2,638 of JAADIU010000328.1, read as the reverse complement.
CGTCGGCGAACTTGTCTGTCGCGCGATAGATTCGTTCAAACGTGCTGTCGAGCACGTCTTGTCGCAGCAACCGGATTTCGTCCTCGCCCAGAATGGGGGCTGTCGCATCGATGCCCGCACGGTGGAACCACCTTCGCACAATCCACATGCAGAAAGAGTGGAGGGTCGATATCTGCGCGGTCTCAACGAGGGCAACCTGCGTACGAAGGCGATCGTCACCGGGTGCGGCATCGTGTCTGGCTTTTAGCGATTTGTGGATACGGCGACGCATTTCAGCCGCTGACAGGTCGGTGAAGGTGACGACCAGAAGACTATCCACATCGCAGCGAAAAGGCGAGGGTGCGTCTGCAACCAGATAGGCACACCGCTCCGCAAGGACGGCTGTCTTGCCCGAACCGGCGGCAGCCGACACCAACACATCGCGATCGACCGTTTCAATCGCCTGACGCTGCTCTTGTGTCCACTTGATTTCGGGCATTATTCGTCGCCCCCGAGTTGGGTGAACACTTCGGATCGCTTCATCGGAACCAAGTGGCGCATCCCGCGATCACCAAACTCAAACCTGCAAACGGAGTTCACCTCGCACCACTGGCAGGGTGAAAAATCTTTCAACCGATACGGCGCGACACCGACGTCACCATCGAGAATTCGGTCAGCCAACTCGCCGAGTTTGTAGCGCGTATGCTCCAACAAATCCGCGAACTGCTCTTGTTCCGCTCCGTCGCCCCGATCGATGTTTCCAAGGGTTCCATCCTTCTTGCGGAAGAAACTAAAAATCTTCGATCGACCTGTCGGCGGTGCTTCGGACTCGAGCACGTCGATACGATCGGTATCGAGTATCCCGCGAGGAGCCGCACCACGATCGGGTGCGAGGTCGGCTGCATCTGCGGGATGGTCAACCGATTCGTATCCTTGCAGTAGGCTCACATAGAACGCACCAACCGGTCGAATCGGCCTGCCTGCCAGCGTTTCACCCTGATCGGCAAGCAGCAACAGATAACCCAGCAGTTGAAGCGACAGGCCATGGTATGCCTCGCCAACGTCGAACCGTTTGTTGCGCGTCCGCTTGTAGTCGACCACTATTCCAACGGTTTCGTCTGCCAATTCGGCGAGGTCAACGCGATCGATCAACCCGCGGATGCGCACGACCCGTC
>JAADIU010000328.1:0-1366 GCA_013151185.1 Planctomycetota bacterium | reverse complement strand
GCGAAAGATCGCGGGAACTTCGTTCGAGCAGATACGCATCCCGCGCCGTGGTATGACCCGCCAGCTCCGTCCAATCGTTTGCGAGGTTGCCTGCGATTGTCTGCAACCGATGCATCACCTCGTTCTCGTCGATGTCCGCGAATGTATCGCCCTGATGCATACTCCGGTTGATGAAGTCCTCAAGGATCGCGTGTTGCACCGTGCCCAAATCCGTGGCTTGCAAGCTCGCTTCCGGTCGCTCCCGAAGCCGCAACCCATAACCTGCGAACCTCTTGAACGGACATGCCGCAAACGTTTCCAACTCCGACACGCTGGCGATCCACTTTGATCCGGGTATCCGTTCGATCGATTCGGCGCTCAGCGCTGCAACGTTTTCATAAGCCAATGCAGACAACGCCAACGCGAGACGATGATCCTCTCCGTAGGAACCCCGGGCCAATAGATAGAGATCGTTCCACCGGGCGCGAACATCACCATCATCCGCATCGATATTCGGACGATGCCTCATTTCACACGTCAAAGCGCCCGCAAGATCCTCAACCGTGGTCAGCGACCACATCGCGCGATCTTGAACCGCATTGCCGTATGCAGTCACTTCGAGTCCGGGCAGGAGCGCTTTCAACGAAGCGAGGTACGCAGACGGTTGAAGTGACTTTCCGTCTGCGTCGCTGCCTGCATAGGTGATGAGCAATTTTTGTGCAGGACGTGTGAGGGCAACATACACCAGAAGCTGTTCATCGAAAACGGTTTGCCGGCGAGTCACGCCCACACGCAAACCGGCGCTGTTGAGGGCGTCGCGATCGTCGTCGTTGAGCACCGCATCTTCGACGGCTGTACGCGGAAACACGCCTTCATTGAAACCCAAAAGGATGACGGCTTTTAGTTCGGGATGGCGACTTCGCTCGATCGACCCGACCAACAACTGATCCACGGTCGGCGGGACGAGTCCGAGCGTGAGCTGCGACAACCCGGCATCGACAATGGCGCGCAACTCGGGAAGCGTCAAAACCTGATCACCCAAGGATAACGCAAGGTCGCCAAGGAATCCATCGATGGAGATCCACACTTGACGATGTTCTGCCGCCAACGCGACCGCACCATTTTCATCTGCCGCAACCGCCCATTGTTCGATTTTCTCGTGAACGTCCTTAGCCGCAAGAAGTGCCCGGATGCGGTCCGACCACACTGCCCCGCTTTGGGCTGCACCGGTTTGCTCACCTTGCAAGTCGGTGAGTTCGGAGAGACCGTCGAGAAGCGTTTTCCTTTCGGCGTTGACGCGCAAGAGGATTTGGTCCGTTGCCGCATTTGTTTTTCTGTCGCTGCGCCCACGCGGGTCGAACGCCCACGCCTCACCTTCCCACAGTGA
>JAADIU010000195.1 GCA_013151185.1 Planctomycetota bacterium | reverse complement strand
ATTGGCCACGGTCGGCAAATGGCAGCCGCGCTGGCCCCACAACGTTGTGCTGACCCCGCACCCCGGCGAGTTTCAACGGTTGCTCAATGGCTATGGCATGTCCGAAGTTTCAACAGAGAACCGTGTCGAGTCTGCGTGCTCCTTCGCCGCAACCACTGGGGCTACGGTGGTTCTCAAAGGGCAGGGCACCGTGGTGACCGACGGCACCCGCTACTACATCAACCAAACGGGCAACGCAGGCATGGCGACCGCCGGCAGTGGTGATGTGCTCACGGGCGTCATCGCGGCGCTCATGGGGCAAGGCATGAGCGCGCTGAATGCGGCAGTGCTGGGCGTGTATGTACACGGATTGGCTGGCGATGCTGCGGCTGAGGAACTTGGCCGAATTTCATTGACGGCGCTCGATCTTCTTGACTCACTGCCTGAGGCCTTCTTCGACCTGGAACACGACGCCCGCCATTAGATATCCAACAGTTTGGGTGGCCCGCCCCTTCCAGGGGTGGGGGAACGGATCGGGTCACCGTTCACTCATTGGCAGAACCAGCTTAGATTTTCCGTCCAAGCAGCCTTGCGGCTTCGGTGACGTCCTTGTCACCGCGACCCGAAAGATTAATCACGAGGATTTCATCCTTGCTCATCTTGGGTGCGAGTTCAATCGCATGTGCAACCGCGTGTGCAGATTCCAAAGCGGGAATGATCCCTTCCGTTTCGCAAAGCATCGTGAAGGCGCGGAGCGCTTCGTCGTCGGTAACGCTCGTATACGCAACCCGTCCTGTCGAATGCCAGTAGGCGTGTTCCGGACCCACACCAGGATAGTCCAGGCCCGCCGACACCGAATGAACCGGCATCGTTTGCCCGTCATCATCCTGCAAAACGTACGTTTCCATCCCATGCAGAACCCCGACGCGGCCTGCCGTCAACGTTGCAGCATGTAGGCCCTTACCCACGCCAACACCTCCGGCTTCCACACCAACAAGGCGAACGGCTTTGTCGTCGATGAAGGGAGCGAAAGCCCCAGCCGCACTGCTTCCGCCACCAACACACGCGACAATGCAACTGGGCAATCGATCGTATCGGGCAAGCATCTGCGCCCGAAGTTCCCGTCCGATGACAGATTGGAAATCGCGAACCATCATCGGGAAAGGGTGCGGTCCCATGACGCTTCCAATGACGTAGTGGGTATCTTCGCAGCTACCCATCCAATCACGCATCGCAGCGTTGATGGCGTCCTTGAGCGTACACTGTCCCGTGTCAACGGGAATACACCGGGCACCCAGAAGCTCCATGCGAAATACATTGAGCTTTTGGCGACGGATGTCTTCAGATCCCATGTAAATGTCGCACGCAATCCCCAATCGGGAAGCCGCCGTCGCCGTCGCAACGCCATGTTGCCCAGCCCCGGTTTCAGCGATGACGCGCTTCTTGCCCATGCGCTGCGTCAGCAAAAGCTGTCCGAGTGTATTGTTGATTTTGTGCGCGCCGGTGTGGTTGAGGTCTTCGCGTTTCAGCAAAATCGTTGCACCGCCCAACTCGGCGGAGAGGCGGGGCGCTTCTGAGAGGGCGCTGGGTCTGCCCGCATAATCACAGAACAAGTCGTTCAGCTCCGCCCAAAAAACTGCGTCTTCTCTGACCTGCATGTAAGTGTGCGTGAGCTGCGCGACGGCGGCCATCAGCGTTTCGGGAACAAACTGCCCACCGAACGCACCGAAGCGCCCGCGTTCGTCGGGTACGTCGCTTCGGCAGGGCCCAGCCATCCGTGAAGATGTATCAGATGTTGACAATGCGTCGTATTTCCTTTGAGCCGGAACATTGTTCAAAAATGTAGGGTCCGCTGTGCGGACCATGTCTCGGTATCGAACATTGTCCCTGCAACGGTCCGCACAGCGGACCCTACCGGGAATGTCGCGTTGGAGCGGCATCGACCTTATTGGAAGCGGCGCTAGTTTGTCGACTTACCGCCCGTTTCCGCAGGTTCGGCGAGCGAAAACCCGTAGTCCGGTGTGGGGGCTGGGAGACCGGTCAACCACTGCAACAGGTTTCGATACTTTACATGCCTCGGGTTTGGGAACACAACGTCCACCTTCGTTGGGTGGTCGGTTCCGGGTCCGGTTGTATCCGGCTGCCCGAAAATCAACAGCAGGCTGCGCTTCGGCGTGTCGCGGTTGATCAATCGCTCACCGTCTTTTTCATACTCATGCAGCATGAGATAGTTCGCATAGTTCATGCCATCGGTCATGTTGCGCTCGTTGAACAGCATGAACTCGCCGGCATCTGTCCCACCGTGACACCGGTTGGTCGCGCAGGAGGTAATAATCACCCCGGAAACGCGCGGGCTGACGAACGCCCGAAACATCGCTGGATCGCGCTCGATCTCAATGTCGCTCGAGTATTGATCGTCAAAAGGAAAATCCTCAGTGCTCGACCGTTTGTAATCTGCAATCCTGGCCAGAATTCTCTGCGCTTTCACCACCGCAGGACGAAGGCGGTTGAAGGCGGCTTTGTCTTTCTTTGTGAGGTTTTCCCGGATCACCATGTAATCCCAAAACCGTTCCAGTACGTCGTTTCGGAATTTGACCGGAACGCGTTCGGGGCGATCGAGAAGCAACTCGCTGCGGCGCAGAATCTGAACTTCCTCGTCGGTCAACTCGCGAATGGGTTGGCTGCTTCGTTTCGCAGATCCACCCGATGATCCTTGCGACGAGCCCGCCGGGGCAGCGGTTGAAACGCCCAATTTGGTTTCGGCCAACTTGAGATAGATTTTTGCGGTCGCGTGGTTCGGGTCCAGCGTCAGCACATATTCGCACTGCTTCTTGAGAAGTTCCCAAGCCTCCTTCTCGCGGCACCACTTGGCGAGCGTCATGTGTCCTTTCACGTCAGAGGCGTCGAGGGCCTGAAACTGCCGCCGATAGGCCAACTCGTGGTCCTTGCCAAACACCGTTGAAACCGTGCCGACCAGCAACACGCAGACCGCCGCCAACGCAGCATATCGCACAACACGTTGATTTGAATTCATACCCTCAAACTCCTGTCGGTCCGTCGAACTCCAGTCGGAACAGCCCTCACCTGCGAGGACCGTCCGCGTGTACTATAGGTGCCCGCAAGGGTGCCATCAATCTCGCAGAATCGCACGCACCGGGCTTGCATCAAAACCCACCAGTTTCAGCGGGAGGGCGATGAGTTCGTAAACGCCATCGGGCACCTCCGCAAGGCGAAGTCCCTCGATGATAGCTACGTCGTGGGCGAGGCACGCTTGGTGGGCTGGCAAATCCTTTGAGTCGTACAGGTCGACGCTGGGCGTGTCGATGCCCACGAGTCGGACGCCAGCCCCGCTCATGTGTTCAACCAGTTCCGGTTCCAAACCCGCAAAATCTTCGTTGAATTGGTCGGCGTCTGGATACGTTTGCGTGGCGATCAACAACCGGGGTGCTTTGATTTTGGCCGCAAGGTCTTCGGTGCAAACCCGTCGGCTTCGCTGGGCAGAAACGTGGATGACCTGACACGGACCGATGTACAACTCCAGCGGTTGCTTTTCGATAGAAGGACCAGCCGCTGCATAGTGGCTTGGGGCGTCAGCGTGCGACCCGAGGTGTACCGTTGCTCGAAGCGTGGACAGGGTGAGGTTGTCACCGTGATTCATGTCGAGCAGAACCTCGCGCGTCGCGGGTGAATCACCGGGCCAGACGGCAAGGTTCTCAGAGATGGCAGGTGAAATGTCGTAGATCATTCAATCGCACCGCCTCGCACGAATCAAAATTCGAGCCGCACCGCCCAAAGATCAGGAAACACCGACAAGAAGAGCGACTGCTTGAGGAATGCGACACCGGGTGAGCCGCCCGTCCCCACTTTGTTTCCGATTGTTCGCTCCACCATTTTCACATGGCGGTATCGCCATTCCTGCTGGCCTTCATCGTAGTCGACCATCGCCTCAAAGAGAATCACAAGCTCGGGTTTGCTGCGATACAGCTTGAGGATGCCCCGCTGGATGGATTCGTTTGGCTGGGTTGAAAGCGTGACGTCGCGCTCACGCAGGTCCTTTGGAATTTCCACATCATGCTGGGCCAGCAAGTCATAGAAACAATCCACGACCGTACGCTCCGCCAACCGCTTCTCCAAGACCTTGCGCGATGGCGCGTCTGTCGGTAGAAATTTGAGCGTCTCCGGACGCTTGTAGCCCATCATGAATTCGACTTCGCGAAACTGCGCCGACTGAAAACCGGATGCCTGCTCCAAGCGATCTCGAAAACTCGCGAACGACATGGGCGTCATCGTCTCCAGAATATCCAACTGAGACACAAGCGTTTTCATAATCGTGCGCGTTCGTTGCAATCGATGAATCGCGCCGAATACGTCGTTCTCGCAAAACTCGACTTTGAGACGATCGAACTCGTGCAGAAGCTGTTTGAACCAAAGCTCGTAAACCTGATGAATGACGATGAACAGCGTTTCGTCGTGCTCGGGTGGATCCGAGCGAACGTTTTGCAATTTGAGCAGTTCGTCGATCTTGAGATATTCGGCGTAGTACATCGGCATGACGGGTATCCTATTTCAATAACATCAAGGCGATCAAAATGACGACGACCACTCCAACCGTCTGGGCGAAACGGCGAACGAAACGCCACTGTCGCGCGGCGCGATCGACAGCTTCCTTGTAGGGCGTTCTCGAAAATGTAACCATCGAGTAGAGCGGGAGAAACGCTTTCGGAAACAAGCGGTGCAACGTGCGTTCCAATCGTTTTTTCCACAAAAACAATTGCGACCCGGTGTGATCGCGCATCTCTACAAAATTGGAGATGGCGAGATCGGCCAACGTGTCGATGTGAATTTTCCGCCGATCGAAGTATTCTTCAAGGAGGCGGCCGACATCCGAATTGCTGTCTTCCGTGAGAAGATCGCCCAGCGCAGCGCAATCGCCAAACGCTGCATTGGCCCCTTGACCATAAAACGGAACGACCGCGTGGCACGCATCACCAACCAGCGCGAATTTGTCTTCGTAGTACCACGGTGCAGACCGAACAGTGACCAGCGAGCCGGTCGGATTGTCGAAGAAATCCTCGATGAGCGTCGGCATCAACGGGACCGCATCGGGAAACTGCCTTTCAAAAAAAGCACGCACCCGTTCCGCGTCGGTCAACGACGAAAAACTTGGACCCTGCTTGTCTTCAAATCCGAGAAAGAGCGTGCAGGTGAATGAACCATCCTCATTTGGCAGTGCGATCATCATAAACGACCGCCGCGGCCAAATGTGCAGGGCATTGGGCTCAAGGGCATGCGTGCCATTTTCCGCGGGCGGGATGCACAATTCTTTGTATCCATGTTTCAGATACGTCTGGCTGAAATCGAAGCGATTGAGTCGCTGCATACTCCGGCGCACTGCGGAAAAAGCGCCATCGCAACCGATCGTCAGCCCGCCTTCCACATGCACGGTTTCGCCCTTGTCCTCAACAACAAACTCGCAGCCACCATTCTCAAGATCTGCGCCCACGCATTTGTGGGAAAAATGGAACCGCACGTTCGATGTCGCGTCGGCTTTCTTGATGAGCATCATGTTCAATGCCGACCGGGAAACGGATTGAATGACATCGTCCTTTCCCACGCCATAGGCTTGGAATTGCAACTGTCCCGCAGTCGAGTGCATCATGCGGCCCCTCATTGGCGTCGCGATTGACATCACGTCATCAGCAAGCCCGACCTGCCCGAGCGCGTGAAAACCACGGGTAGAAATTGCAAGGTTGATCGACTTTCCCGCAACATGGTTCTTCCCGCGCGGATCGGAACGGGCTTCGTAAACGTCGACCTCAAATCCCGCCTGCCCAAGCCGCGCCGCAAGCAACGCGCCCGCAAGGCCCGCGCCGACGATCGTAATTTTGTTTTCCTCTCGTTTACCAGCCAACAGTATCTATCCTCCAGAGCGCGTCAGAATTTGCACAAATCGCCAAACGTCGTCAAACGTGTTGTACGAAGGCACCGGGGCTACGCGAATGACATTCGGTTCTCTAAAATCACCAACGGCATGGGCGTCCTGCAAGGATTGAAACAGCGCCCTGGGATCGTCTTTCGCAAGAATCGAAAGCTGGCTGCCCCGCTGTTCCGGGTCGCGCGGGGTGATAATCTCAAACCGCCCATCACCCTGTGTGTCGATCAAGTATTCAAGGTAACCCGTCAGCCGCTTCGACTTTGTGCGAAGTGCTTGCATCGATGTTTCATCGAACACATCGTATGCCGCTCGAATTGCGGCCATCGCGAGGATGGGCGGGTTGCTCAGTTGCCACCCATCGGCGCTGGGCACGGCGGAGAATTCGGGAACCATGTGCATTTTGAATCGTTGCTGCGGATCGTTTCCCCACCAGCCGGCAAACCGCGGAAGATTCACATCGCGGGCGTGTCGTTCATGAACGAAGCAACCACCGACCGTTCCTGGCCCACCATTGAGATATTTGTAATTGCACCAAGCCGCAAAATCGACGTTCCAATCGTGCAGGTGAAGCGGAACATTCCCTGCCGCGTGTGCGAGATCGACCCCGACGGCGCATCCGTTCTTGCGCGCACAATTCGCAATGCTCTCGATGTCATAAAACTGCCCGGTGTAGTAGTTCACACCGGCAATCAAAACGAGGGCGATTTGCGAACCGTGCTCCTCGATGAGCGTTTCGATGTCGGCGGTTTCGAGCAGATGGTCGCCTTCGCGTGGCTTGACCTTGATGAACGCATCGTTCGGATCGAAACCGTGGTGGCGAATCTGCGATTCAACCGCGTAGATGTCAGAAGGAAACGAAGGCCAGTCCGTCAGGATTTTGTATCGGGAAGTGGTGGGGCGGTAGAACGAAACCATCATCAGATGCAGGTTCGTGGTGAGGCTGTTCATCAGTACAACTTCGTGAGGCGATGCACCAACCAACCGGGCGGCTGACGCTCGGAACTGCTCGTGATAGTTGTACCAAGGACGACGGGCAGAAAAATGTGCATCGACCGCGAGGTTCGCCCAATCCTCTAACTCTTCGGTAACGATTCGTTGCGCGGCTTTGGGCTGGAGACCGAGCGAGTTTCCTGCAAAATAAATGACCTGCGAACCGTCGGCTGCCTTTGGAAAGCAGAACCGTTCCCGCAAGAAAGCCAACCCGTCGGCTTCGTCCAATCGCAGAGCGCAACTGCGATCGACAGAGTATTCGCAAGACCCGGAGTCACGGTCGACGTGCATCGCTGCATGATAACGGGAATCCTGACGGCTGCTATGGCGTGAGAACGCGCAGCTTCTATTCGCCTGTGAATTGAGACTTGTGCATGCCGAGGAATTCCAGCGCGGTATCGCCAAGGAGTTGGGCTTTGGCTTCTGCGCTCAGGTCGCCCATGGATTCGATCAGTTGTCCGGGCACTGTTTCGCCAAGCGGGAAGGGATAGTCTGAACCCAGTGCGATTCGGTTGGTACCGACGAGCTTGATCAGGTACCGCAAGACGTCTGCATCGTGGACGAGGGAGTCTAGGTAGAACTTTCCGAGGTAGTCTCTTGGATTCACATTGTTGTCGACCGCGCAGAGATCCGGGCGACAGTTGAACCCGTGTTCGATCCGCCCGATCGTCGCGGGAAACGAACCGCCACCGTGGGCGAATGCAACCTTCAACCGGGGCAGCTTCTCAAACACGCCACCGAAAATCATCGAGCAAATCGCCAGCGACGTTTCTGCCGGCATCCCGACAAGCCACGGCAGCCAGTAGTGCGGCATCTTTTCCTTGCCGGCCATCTCCCACGGATGCACGAACACGCTCGCGCCCAATTCCTGGGCACACTCAAAGATTGGAAACAGAGCCGACTCGTTCAAATTCCAATCGTTGACGTGGGAACCGATTTCCACACCCGCCAAGCCAAGCTCTTTCACGCATCGCTCCAACTCGCGCACAGCCAAGTCGGGTGCTTGCATGGGGAGCGTGCCAAGACCGATAAAACGAGTCGGATTTTCTCGAACGACGCCTGCGATATGATCGTTGAGGATTCGCGACAGGTCATGCGTGTCGGCTGGCTTGGCCCAATAAGCGAACATCACAGGAACGGTGCTGAGAACCTGCACGCTTACACCGCTTTGTTCACAATCCGCCATTCTCCGCTTGGGACACCAGCAGTTATCTTCGATAACACGGAAGCACCGATCACCAATCATCATCCGCGCTTTGCAGGGGATGTGGTGATCGAGGTGGACGAACCCCTCGTACCCGTATCGTTCTGCAAGGTCGGGCCAGAACTCCGGGAGAATGTGCGTGTGTAGATCGATCTTCAGCGGGGACACGGTGGAAGGTTTATCTGCCACGGTGAACGCTGTCAATCGACATGGAACCGCAGTCGCCAACGGAACACGATTGCGCGGGGAATCAAGATGTTACCGGTCTCTGCCAACAGCCCCACGAAAAAAGGGCCTACGCCCTCCAAATGAAACGTATATTTTTGAACGGAGCGGCTAAGACGGCACCTCGCGGCAGAACGCAGGGGCAGAAATCTCAGCCTTCCAGGGGACGCACAAAGCATCATGGACACGGCAGAATTGAATTCAACGATTGCACCGATTCCGCAAGAAGACGGTGCGATCGACAACGCCATCAACGACCTTGACGCGAAGATCGCGGCTTGGGTTGCGGCGATGGACAAAGCCAGCGTTGCTTTGGCGCAGGTCGCCCGCGCGGAAACGAGTGTGGCGAAGGACAACCACCCAGGAAGCTCCGACGCAGTTGCGGACAAGGTTTCTCCGAAGGCAGTCGTCCAGCTACCCGGTGGCGAACCCAAGAAGAGCAAGGCACCCGAACCGCCCAAGAGCCGTTCCGGTCTCGGTGCAAAGCTGCGCAAGTTGGTCGGTGGTTCGCAGCCGAGCGAGCAGAAGGAAAACGCGATGGCGGAAGTCGCTTCAAAAACGAACAAACATGCTTCGTCAACCGGTGTGGAGAAGTCAACCAAAGCGCCCTCGCAAGCGGATGATAACGAGGCGTTGCTCGCGCAGCTTGACCCGAAGGTGGCCAAGTCGGTTCGCATCAAACGCCGGTTGTCGCGGGGTAAGAAAAGTGTTCGGGATATCCTCAACGAAAGTTGAGGCGTCGGTTCGTCTGATCGGGGAACCGCAAGGGGATACAGGGGATATTTAGCGTGGGGACAGCCGTGGACCAAAGCAAAACCGCACAAAATACCGACGGGGATCAACCGCAGAGCGCCGATGTTGGCAGCCAGCAACTCGAGGCAATGGGGCGCGGGGTGGTCGATGCAATGCGCGACCTTCGCGGACTTCTCGATGCCCGAGCCAAAGCGCTCGAGGCGTGCCGGGTCGCGCTGGTCGAACAGTATCAACGATACGACCAGGAACGGGAGGCGTTCGGCAACGAACAGCTTGAGCTGTGCGAACGCTTCGAGAAGCAAGAGGCAGAGCTGGAGGCACGCGAGAAAGAATATCGAACGCTAAAAGCCCAAGCCGACGAGCTTGCTTCAACGCAGCAGGCACAGTTGGAAGAGTTGCGTCAGCGTGACGAGCAGGCCAATTCGCGACTCGCCCAAGCCGACCAGCAGGTGGAAGAGATTGCGAAGCGCGAGTCCGCAGCAAGCGCAGCCTTGGAGCAGGTCGAGACGCAGCGAATGACGCTCGAAAAGCAGCGGCTTGATCTTGAAGAAGCCAAGCGGGTGATGAAAGAAACCTCCAAGCAGTTCGAGGAACGGCAGTCGGTGTTGGCAGAAAAACAGCAGCACATTGCCAAAGCTGAGGAGACTGTCGGTCAGCAGCGACAGGAACATCAGGAATTGCAAAACGCGCTCGCAGCAGAACGAGAGGCCTTCGCCCAGGAACGAAAGGGTACCGAGCAGCGGCAGCTTGAACTGGAAGCCGTCGCCAGGAATCTCGAAGCGGGGCACAAGGAACTTGCGGCGCAGCAAGCCCTGCTCGCAGAATCGCAGAACGAGTGGGACGTCAAACTTCGCGAATTGCAAGCCGCCTCGTCATCGCTTGCCTCGATTCAGCAGCACCTTGATGGTGAGTTAACCTCAATCAGTAATCAGACGGACGATCTGGTTCCCCAGTATGGCGTAACCCGAGAGTCTGCCGGCAACGGCTCCGCTGCGGACAAGGGGATGCCCAGCGCAAACGAACAAACTGCGGACGAATCGGTGGAGCGGTTCCAAAAACTGTGTCGTGATGCCAGACGGCGGGCGATGAGCCAGTGACGCGCGTCGTCGGTTGATTGACCTTGAGGAGAACGAACGGTGCTGAGACTTCTGACCAAAAAAAGAAAACCGGCGCAGAAAGCCCGCGCGAAGAAACAGCATCCACCCGCGTCCAAAATCGCGTTCGAGGCTGCGGAAAAAACGGCTCTTGAGAGCGACGAACTTCGGCGGTTCCTCCAGATCGGGCGCTACGGAGTGGTCGCAGCCAGCCCGGATCGGTGGCGCGACCATCCGGAGATTCGGTCGGCACTCAAGCGAGCCAACGATGCGATCGACCGAACGTTCGCCCTCGTACCGGAAGGCAGTGCGACGCTTCCGATGACGATCAACGATTCGCCCGGCTGCCCCGAGGTCGACATTGAGACCAATTCGTTCGTGCTGGGCGTTCACCCGGTGACGAACGAAGGCTTCCAGTACTTCGTCGACAACGGAGGTTACGAAGAACTCGACTTATGGCCGAAGGACCTGTGGTCGCATCTCATCGACTTCGTCGATCAAACCGGTTTGGCGGGGCCTCGGTTTTGGAGAGGCGGTCGTCATAACAAATTGCAGTCTGACCACCCCGTGACGGGCGTGAGCTTCTACGAGGCACAGGCCTACGCCAAATGGGCGGGGTATCGCTTGCCAACAGAAGGCGAGTGGCAGGTGGCGGCAAGTTGGCGTATCCGCAGTTCGGCCTACATTTTGCGGCGATATCCATGGGGCGATGCGCTCGATCGATCGCGCTGCAACATCTGGGCGACAGGTTTGTCGACCACGGCAGCGGTGACGGAATTTCGACCGGGTGACGCACCAAACGGTGTGGCTCAGTTGGTCGGAAATGTGTGGGAGTGGACCGATTCGGATTTGGAACTGACCGACGAGCAGGATCGACCTATCGTGGGTGACATGCTGATGAAAAGTATACGCGGTGGGGCGTATGACACCTACTTTCAGGCGCAGGCAACCAGTTGCTTTCGGACCGGTTTGGCCAGCTTGATGAGAGCCCACAACGTTGGGTTCCGCTGTGCGCTGGACCTTCAGGGGTAGACGGACGACGGACACTCAGAAGCAGGGTAGTCAGACGTGGGGACAGCCACGGGCGGTACGCGGGGGAGACACGACGATGGCGACGACATACGCACAGGCAACGACCTGCCTGATATGCAACACAGAGAACTCGGCAGAGGCGATGCTGTGCAGCTCATGCTCAGCGCCGATGTCGCTTGTTCACGATTCCATCGCGCAAGACCGCGAACCTCAGATCATCACCATTGTCGGAGAGAGCAACGTAGGCAAAACGGTCTATCTGGGTTTTCTTCTCGACATGCTTTCGCAGCGAGCGGGCGAATTCAAGGCGATTCCGAAGGGTGCCTACAGCGTCGACTTGCAACAAACCGTCGTCAGCTACATGGCCCACCGGATGTTTCCGCCGAAAACTCCCATGGAACCGAACGAGTGGTACTGGGCGTACTATCAGATTTGCAGGGCGCTACCCAATCCCAAGTGGTTCGATCTCGTCATGCCCGACATGGCCGGGGAGTCGCTGGCAGCGGAAATCGCAACGCCCAAGACGTTCAAGGTGATCAACAGCCTCATGGATCAATCGGAAGGTCTGATCCTTCTCATCGATGCGGCGCAGGCTGCGAACGGATCAACCCAACCAGACTTTTTCGCCCTTAAGATGATGAGCTACATCGACAGCATGTTCACAGGCAAGCGCGGCGAACGGGTCACCACCCCGACAGCCGTGGTCCTTTGCAAGGGCGATTACTGTCCGGAAGTGTTCGACGATCCGCCCCGGTTTGTCGAAGCCAACCTGAACCGTGTCTGGAACATGTGCGAATCTCGCTTTGAGAACGTGGCGTTCTTCGCATCCAGCGTTGTCGGATCACTGGGTTATGCGACGTCCGGCCACGCGGATGATTATGTCGTTCCCGTTCCCTTGCACACTGCGCTTCGTGGTGTCCTGGAGCCGTTCGAATGGATCACCAGCCAGCTTTAGAACCTTCGCCATCAAACCAGACGGTGGGCTTCGTTTCCTCCAGCAAGCGTACACTGACCGACCATCCCGGGTGCTCGATCGGATCGCTGGCCCATCCCGATGTGTTCGAATTCGAGTGCGATCAGGCCATTTTCACATCGCAGAAATCGCCGATGGGGGAGGGCTATCGCATCGTCGCGGCAAGTCCGGGGATTCGACCGGAAGAGAAGGCGGAAATCACGCGGCAATCGCCATCGCACGGCGCTCTGTCCGCAACGTCGCAGCAGGCGGTCGGGATGATGGCTTATCCGCTGCCGACCGGTCGCTATTGCGTTTGCCATTGCAAGCACGATGGCGCAGAGCATACCGCGCGCGGTGGGCAGCGCGTGCGAACACACGTCGCCATCCTCGACCCACCGGGTTTCCAGCTCTTTCACGATAATCCGTTTGCCGTGCATCAAGCGCTCGCGAACGTACACGTCGCGGCGCTGCGGGGGTTTAACCCTTCGATCCCGCGGCTAACACTCAAATCTGAGGTGCGATATTCGCCACCTCGATATCTCACCACAGGCGGGGGGGCTGACACGTTTCTTCGCGTTGTTCGATCTTTGCTTTCGGAGGATCCATGCGTGTTGGCGTCGGTGCCCGAGGCCAAACCGACGCTGCATTGGGCGCTGATGATGCTGCCGTTGTCGATGAGGCCGGCGCGGTCGTTCTCAGTGGGCGTGTCGTTTTCATTGGCAAGACGACTGACGACGACGGCGATCCATCATGATTTAGATCGCGTCAAACAGATGATCGCCGGCCAATCGATTCAGTGGCGAGACTTTCGCGGCGAACCACTCCCGCAAGAAAACGCCTACAACGACTGGGTCGAGTTCGTCCACAGGCGCGTCGATCAACACCGCCTGCACGAGGTCGAATCGCTTACCAATCAAATGCACGACAAAATCACACCGGTCTGCCTGACGCGCGTCGCCAAACTGTGCCAGGACCGGGATGTCGCAGAATCGGGCGACCGCGAAGTGCTCGAAACGTTGCAAAAGGAGTACGACAACTTCTCCTTCCGCAGCGAACTCGAATCGAAACTGGCGGGGGGGCTATTGGAATTGATCGAAGCGCGGTTGGCCGAGATGAACGAAGCGGATGCCGCACTGGAAGCGGGGAA
>JAADIU010000236.1 GCA_013151185.1 Planctomycetota bacterium | reverse complement strand
AGATTGCGATAGTAAACCCGCCAGTATTCCTGGTTGTGACTGTCTAGACCGAAACTGATTGGGTTGGGATCGAGTGGTTCAAGTTCCCCATTCTGGCGCGCCTGCCAGATGCGGAATCTGTGGATTGCTGCGGCAGGATCATCTTCCGCTCCAAATCCTGGTGCATCTTTGCCGGTCGGAAGAAAGACCATTTTCCCACTCTTTTTCCGAAGGGATAATCCATTGATGGTCTCGCCGTTTGGCGTGACATAGTGGTTGGGTTTGCGTCCAGTTTTGACCATGACGAGCCCTGTGAAATAGCGAAAAAAGCAGGTTGTTTTCTGCTTAGTTTTCTGCCTTGGGGGTCAAAATGTCAAGTCTTGGTATCAAGAAGTGAAAGCGGGTGATGAGATTCGAACTCACGACATTCACGTTGGCAACGTGACGCTCTACCACTGAGCTACACCCGCGTTTGAGCGGACAGTTATAACAAGTGGGGACCGCGTGGCAAGTGGCTGGCAGGCGGTGATCCGGGTGCGAATACAGGGTCGAGAGGCCCATCGCCCTGTCGATATGGTGCCCCGGTATGTCGGGTGGTTTAGTAGATCAGGTCGGTGTTGTCGCCCTCGGATCGTTGATCGTCCAGGTTTTGCCGCACAATCCCCAAGCCGCACGCGCACGTTTCAAAATCTTCGCTCAGGCGACGCAGCAAGCGGGAGGGCGGATCGACGTCTGGTGGTGTCAACTCCGATGCGATGGCGTACGAGCGCTTTCCGAACGCAATGTAGTCGGTCATGCGATCACGCCAGGTGGCGCTTCCGGCGCGGCGAACGCCTTCGGGGTAAATGCCCGTCCAAAAGAGCGTGTAGTCCCCGATGCGCCGATGGATCAGGCGGTCTTTCGCGGGGTCGGCTACGGAGGTTGGCGCGTGGCAACTGGCGATCATCTCGCCGATTTCAGATACGGGTTTGCCGGCAGCGTCTCTGGCCAGGATCATCTCATCAAGCCGCACAAAATCGACGAGCAGGTCGGAGACATAATCCGCGAGCGCGGGGTCGCATATACCAAGATCAGTTTGGAAGGCATGTTCAACCAAACCGGTGAACAGTCGCTTGAGTGGATGGTCCTCTCGAATTGGAAGCATGTCTGTCCTCCACATACCGTCCGACGGCATTGCCGCGAAGCGGAGGGGCGCATTGCGGTCCCCCCGTTTCGGATTGTCCCGATACAACACGAATTCTATGTTGCGAAAGTGTGCGGAGGCAAACAGGAAATGAGTGTCATCAAGTGGCTGCGACGTGCGAAGCAACCCTGTTTGTTGCCCAGAGCAGCTGCGTGCGCAACTATCGGACGTAACGAAGAAAGGATCGGACCATGCGAAAAGTGCAATGCAGATAGCCACGATTGTTTGAAACCGCCCAACCGCGCGGAGTTACCCGTCCGTCCGAAATATTTCTTGTGACGGGTGCGTTTCTAGTGGTGTGATTCAACCTGTTTGGACATTATTCGACTTTGAACATCATTCGACGATGTAGGGTCCGCTGTGCGGACCATTTTCTCCGGGTCGAATACTGTCCTTGTGACGGTCCGCACAGCGGACCCTACCAGAAACCCCGAACGTCAGCGTCACGACGAGAAGCATTCAAACGAGGTTCATGCCCGATCTTTTTGCTTCACACGACTAGCCCGATGCGTCGGCGGTCTTGCCGTCTTTGGCGTTCGTGGGATTTTCCGCCACGGGGTCTTTCTTCTTTTCTTGCTTCGACGAAGCCGGCTTTGTGCGGAGGGGCTTAGCGGGCGTCGGCGGATCACCCGCGCGTTTTCGTTGGGCGCTTGTGGGGAGCCGTGCGAGACGGTCCTTGAGTTCCACAAACAGTTCGTCAACGGGTTTGCGCAGATTTTGCAGCAGTTGCGTCCAGACCTTTTCCTTGGTTTTTTTGATTTGCTCGGGTTGATTCGATCGACGCGTCTCTTGCAGGCGTTTTCGCGCTTCTACGAAATCGCGGTCTTTTGATTTTCGATACGCCGAAGCACGCACTTTGCATTCTCTCAGGATGGAGCGGGCGCTCTCGCTTTGTCCATCGTCCAGCGTGTACTTCTTGATGAAGCTTTGCACGTACGCCTCCCAAGTGTCTTCCTGAAGGCGGCTCTCGCGGGCCGTTCGGGCCAACTTCGGCTTGAAGGATTGTTTTGGTTTTTTGCGGACGGGGGGCGCGGGCACATCGTGGTCGTTTGGACCGGGGAAAATGCCGGGGTTGATTGATTCGCCCTTGCTCATTCGGGTGAAGTTTTCTTCCATCTTCCCGAAGGTTTTTTCCATATCGCGCAAGTCCCATTCATGCAGTTTGCGCTGGTCTTCGTTGAGGATGCTGCCCCAATCCTCGTTGCACCGCAGAATGGTTTCCCGAATGTCATTCATCAGGGGCAATGCGTTGTCACCGATCCGGCGGGCTGCATCGCCTTGCGGTCCTTCGCCTTTGATCTGATAGCGCCCAAGGTCGCGGACCAGCGGCCAAATGTTGTCATGCGTGTCGAGGAACTTGGTGACTTCCTCGACCAACATCTTCTTGGTCGTTTCCATTTGGGCGTCGTTGAGGTTGTAGCGTCGGCCAATGTTGGCTGCCGCCTGCTCCATCATGGAATCGACGTTCCAAAGGCCCTTGAATTCGCTCTTGGCATCGTCTGTGTCACCCGCACGGACGGATAACGGCATAAGAAGCAAGGCAGCCAACATGATTTGAATTCGTTTTTGCACGTTCATGATCTGGAACCGTCATATTGTAAGTTCAACTCTCGCCCCGGCAGGCTCCTTGCCCGCACCTCGGGGGGACAGCGATTGCTGCGTCCAACCCATTATATTGCAATTGCCTTGTCCGGGTTGCAATCTTTCGCGCCAATTGCATTTGCACCAGGAATTTTTTGGTGGTGACGGATGCAAGCAGCCGCCAAATGTGTGGAGAACGCATGATGCCCAGATGCGGGGTACATCTTTTCAGATGCGGCGATGCTTCGGAGGGCGACGTTAATTTGGGTTGGCCGCGCTGAGGCGGTCTTCGCTGGGGCGGGTCTATGCCCGGCGGAAGATTTTCTTGATCCACCCATGAATTCGCGCCACCCCTGACCGCAATCGCAACTTCCACATCCGGTCGCGTATTTCACACAGTGCCGAGTCGTTCGGGTCGATGGTGATGGCCCGGTCGATCATCGATCGCGCGTCCGACCATCGCCGCAAGTGCATCAGGACCAGCACGGCTTTGTGCATCGCCGCAAGATCGCAGGGATTCAATTCGATCGCCCGCATGACGTGAACAAGCCCATCGTCGTGGCGGCCTTGGAGGAAGCGGCAGACGGCGAGGTTGTGATGACCTTGCGAACTGGTGTCGTCAAGATCGAGCACGCTTTGAAACTTTTGGGCGGCTTCCTCGATCGATTCCAGCCGCAACAGACAACCACCCCAAGCGAGCAGGGCGGAATCGTCGTCCTGGTCTTCCCGGTGAGCGGAAGAAAGGTGTCGGGCTGCCTCGGCATACTTTGCCAACCGAAACAACGCCTGGCCTGTTCGCAGGTTCAACCTGGGTAGATCGGGGTCGAGTTCCTGCGCGGTGCGGAGCGCCTCGAGCGCTTCGTTGGGCTTGTCCAGATCAAGCATGACCTCGCCCAACGAGAAATGGGCTTGGGCATAGTCGGGTTCGAGTTCGACAATCTGCTGCAACTTGGATGCCGAGCGTGATGGATTGCTGGCTTCCATCTCAAGTTCGGCGACGTCGAACAGCAGGTCGACATTGCCGGGGTCTTCGCGAATTTCAGCGAGGAAATATTCTCGGGCACGATCCAGCTTTCCGAGTTCTTTGTATGCCAACGCAATCGATTGCTTCGCGCCGCGATACGCGGGGTCGATGTCGAGCGTGCGGTTCCAACAATAGATCGCACGATCGAATTGTCCGCGCGCTGCCAGCGAACCACCGATGTGGTAGAAACACACCGGGCAGTCGTCTTTGATTTGCTGCGCGAGGTAGAACATCTCCTCAGCTTTTTCGTGATCGCCGAGTTCGCAATAGGCCAGAATGCGATAGCAATAGCTGGCTTCGATTTCCGGATCGAGGCGTTCCGCCCGTTCGAGTGCTTCGATGGCTTCTTCGCACCGAAGCGTGCGCGCGAGATCGATGCCCAACGCCATAAACACATCGACATCACTCGGATCGAGTCGCGCCGACAATCGGTACGCGTCGATCGCTTCGTCGAACCGCTCCAGTTGATCGAGGATGTAACCCCGGTGGGCTTGCCACGTCCCGTGTTCGGGGTTGATCTTGAGGGCGGCTTCGATTTCGGAAAGGGCCTCGGGCCAACGGCGCGATTCCGCCAGTTGGTGGGCCTTTTCAACCCGTGATTCCGCTTCGTACCAGTCGTTCATGCGTGTGCCATTCCACCTGTCTGGAGCAATGCGCTGCGTCCGCTTAATATTAGCCCTATTCCCGGACCTGGACAACCGCCATGCGGACGACCATCATCGACTTTTGTTAACCTCTAGCCCGTCGCCGCAGTTCCGGCATTCGGCGGACTTTGGGGCAACACCGTCGGTTCATCTTGAAAGCGAGCAGAAAACCATGAGAGCAGCCATCATTGGACCACCCCAGTCAGGTAAATCGACTCTTTTTTACGCCGTCACCAATTTAATGCCCGATCCCGGCCAAATGCCTCAGGAGCATGTCGCCACCGTGGCTGTCCCGGATACCCGGATTCCCCATCTTGTGGAGCTTTGTCAGCCAAAGAAAACCACGTTTGCCAATGTTGAATTCCTCGATGTCCCGGGCGTTTCGTTGGCCGACGCCCACGGACGGGCCGATTTTGCCAAATACCTTCCCAGTATTCGCAATTGCGATGTCCTCGTGATTGTCGTCCGCGATTTCAAAAATACTTCCGTGCCCGAGTACCGCAACCGCATCGACTGCCACGGCGACCTTGCCGACATGCACGAGGAACTGATTTTTGCGGATCTGGACGTCGTGACGACCCGCCTTGAAAAGCTCGAAAAATCGCTCAAGAAACCCACGAAAACGCACGAGCAGGAGAAAAAAGAGATGGTCGTTCTCCAGCGGTGTGCAGAGGCGCTCGAAGCAAGCAAGCCGCTGTCGACCGCGATCGCCAGCGATGAGGACGCCAAGCTCATCGCGAGTTTCAGCTTCGCCACGCAAAAGCCAGCCGTCGCCGTTTACAACGTCGATGACGACCGAGCCGCAGAACCGATCAAAAATGTGCCCGAGAATTTTCATTCAGCGATCCCACTGTGTGCCGACATCGAGGCGCAGATCAACGAACTGCCGACGGAAGACCGCGCCGCGTTCTTGGGCGACATCGGCGTTGAGGAACCCGCCCGCGACCGGCTCATCCGCACCTGCTACGACGCGATGAATTTGATGTCGTTCCTGACGATGGGGCCCGACGAAGTTCGCGCATGGACCATTCCCAAAGGCACCCTGGCTGTCGACGCAGCCGGCAAGATTCACTCGGACCTCGCGCGGGGTTTCATCCGAGCCGAAACCGTCTCCTTCGCCGACCTGATGGAAACCGGCAACTTCAAATCAGCCAAAGCAGCCGGCAAAGTCCGACAAGAGGGCAAAACCTACGAAGTGCAGGACGGGGATATCTTGAATATCAAGTTCAACGTGTGAATGGGGGGCGGTTCAAACCAATCGGGGGTAATCCAGAAAATCTGGGCAAGTCCCGGTCGCCTGGGTTATCATCCAACGTATACGTTGCAGTTCAAAACCAAGTCCGAAGAAGCATTGCTGCGGGAGAATACTCATGCCGGGTGTCATCAACGGGATTGGAACCTGGTATTGGGGCAAAAGCAATGTTCACGGTGTCCATAGCATTTGTGGGCACTGCGGTGGCGCAGGCGAGCTGATCTCCTACGATACCCGGACGTACTTTGTATTCTTTTTCATACCCATCATTCCGCTGGGGCGCAAGCGCGTTCTCGAGGAATGTCCTTCCTGCAAGCGGCACAACGTTGTCAAGTACCGCGCTTGGCAGCACTTGAAGCAGGTCGCCCTTCCAGAGGCGGTCGCGGCGTATCGATCGTCACCGCAGGATCGGGAGTTGGCAACAACAGCGCTTGACGCGGCGATCGCTTGCCAGGATGAACCTGCGGTCAACGACATTGCTGCGATCATCAACGCCCGATTCGCCCGCGATGCCGAGTTGCAAGCGAAACTGGGCGGGGCGTATGAATATTTCTCACAACTGGAGGGCGCGGAGGGCGCATTTCGTGCTTCGATGGAATC
The DNA here is from genome assembly GCA_013151185.1 of Planctomycetota bacterium. GTDB lineage: Bacteria > Planctomycetota > Phycisphaerae > UBA1845 > UBA1845 > UBA1845. The sequence goes on along the minus strand of JAADIU010000236.1, from coordinate 7,085 downwards.
CGATGATCAGCCAGCCGTTCGCAATTCGTTGGCGCGCAATTTAATCTTACAGTCCAAGCCGGATGAAGCGTGGGATCTCATATCCAATGATCTTGCCGAAGGCGACGGAGCGCGGGGTGGCTTGGCGATGTTGGTGGCTGAGTCGTATCAAACATGGGGGATGCACGATGCGGCGCAGACTGTTCTTGACACAGTGGGCGAGGCGCTGCCCGCGCTGAAAAACGATCGCGACTACAAGAAGCTCCAAAAGAAGGCCAAGAAGTACAGCGGAACCAGCAAGGTAGTGAAGTCAAAATTGCTGGCCCCTCCCAAGAGCCTGAAATCCAAAGGGAGAACCTGGGGTTCGTATGTTCCGATGATCGTCGCGCTCTTTGTCGTAACGGGGCTGGTTGCGACTTTCGTAGTCGCCTCGCTACAGGAAGCGGCCAACAGAGAAGTGTATATCGTCAACGGCTTGTCCATACCCTATCGCGTTTCCATCAACGGCCAGACGCGCAACCTGCGACCCAATAGTAGAGTCATCGTTCGAGTACCTGAGGGCGATGTCGCTGTCTCGGTGTTGGATGACTCCGTCGCGATTCCAGATCAGAGCGTACGGATCGAAACAGGTTTCTTCACGAGAGTGTTCACTGACCACTTGTTCGTGATCAATCCGGACAGGACGGCGCTGCTGTTTTGGGAAGAGACAACCTACTCGGAGAATCCCAACGAACTGGACGACTCGGATTATTCGTCCAAATACTACTCTGGCGATTTCCTGGTTTCCCTGTCGGGGGTCGACTACCCGTTTCAGAAGTTTCCAGACCAAATATCGCTTTCGACCGACAAGGTCCGCAAGGATCGGATCATACAAGTTAGCGAACTCGCGGTACCCGATGTTGCGGAGATACTTTCATCCAACATCGATCGGAATGCGGCTGCCGAATACGTCATCCGCAAAGCGGAACTGGATCAGGATGATCTGCTCACACTCGCCATCATCCCGTACTACATCGAACCTAAGAAGGCGATCACCGTATATCAGGAATTGTGCGCCAAGCGACCCATTCGCCTTGAGGCACATCGAGTCTTTCAAACATATATGGAACGACTGCATCCGGAAATAGATCTGGTCGCCGAATACCGAGACCTGCTCGCCGAAGCACCCGACGATACAGAACGCATGTACCTATTGGGTCGAATTCTTCCCGATCAGGATGAAGCAGAGGCGATGTTTCAGAAAGCAACGAGCGGCAGCGTGCCGAGTGCGCGTGCGTTCAACGCGCTTGCATACAGCCGCATTGCGATGGCTGACTTTGATGCAGCGCGAGAGTTCAGCGAGCAATGCCTCAAAATTGCTCCAGAGCACCGAGCAGGTTTGCTGTTTTATTGCAGGACGCTGGCGGCGCTTGGGCGTTTCGACGAGGCACTGAATTTGGTTCAAAGTGCCGATCCATACCTGCGGCGTACAAGCGGCGACGAGGCCTATTTTCTTTCCCGGACTGGCAACCGCCGCAAGATGGAAGCCTACATCCGCAAGCTCCTTCAAGATTTGGGCATTGAGAACGACCCTGCAACATCGGCTAAATTCGAGGGGTATTATCGCTTCATCTTTGAATACGTTCTGGGCGATCTCGATGCGGCGATGAAGGTCTCAAATTCGGTCGAGGATGCAAGCACGACATTCGCGCGGGCGATCATAAAGAACGATCTTGAGCGTGCGGGACCGATTCTGGATGCCCAACCTGAGTCAGAGCCTCACTTTGTGTTGCTGCTGTCGATGTTGTTTAGAGACGCGGGGAACGAGAGCGAAGCCGATCGTTATTTGAGCACCGCGGTGGAGGAATTTCAAACTCAGGGTTTCGAGCATCGACGAATCGCCGCTTGGCTGAGCGGGGCGTCTGACGAAGCGATGGAGGAAGCGCTGCGACTCGTAATGGAGCCCAATGTTAAGGCGGTGATGCTCGTTGCGCTGGGCCGAAAGTTCCCTGAGCATCGGGATCAGTATTTTGAATTGGCGCGGAAGCTGAACTTCGACCGCCGATTTCCTTATTGGACCGTTCAGGAACTTATCAAAGAACCGTAGACCAACGGCGATTCAACCGCGTGTCGATCGCGCGGCAGGGTAGGGTGGGCACGGCCCACCCTACAGGTGCCCGGCCCGGCGCTATGCCACTTGGGCGCATACTTTTTTTGCGGCATCGGTTAGGTCGGTGGCTGATACTAGTACGTCGATGTTGGCTTCTGCCAGTAGTTCGCGGGCGCGATCTACGTTGGTGCCTTCGAGGCGAACGACCACTGGTACTCTAAACCCGATCTCGCGGGCGGCAGCGATCAAGGCTTCTGCGATGGTGTCGCACTTGGCGATGCCTCCGAAGATGTTGACCAAAATGCCTTTGACCTTTTCGTCGCCCAGAATAATTTTGAATGCCTCGATCGCGCCTTCTTTGGTGACGCTACCGCCCACGTCAAGGAAGTTGGCCGGCTCGCCACCGTGCAGTTTGATGATGTCCATTGTCGACATCGCCAAGCCAGCGCCGTTGACGAGGCAACCGATGTTGCCATCGAGGGCGATGTAGGTGAGGTCGTGCTCCTTCGCCCGAGTCTCGGCTGGGTTGTCTTCGGATTTGTCGTGCATCTCTACGAGGTTCGGATGTCGAAACAGCGCGCTGTCGTCGAAGTTCATTTTGGCATCGATCGCCAAGACCTCACCCTCCGGTGTACGAATCAGGGGGTTAATCTCCGCAAGGCTGCAATCGTACTTTAGAAACACGTCGACCAATCCGCGGATGGCTTTCGCGGCACCTTTGGCCTGTTTCTTATCCGTGAACCCGAGCGCTCCGACGAGTTCCGCGACTTGAAAGTTCAGCAATCCCAGATGCGGGTCGAGCCAGCGCTTGACGATGGCGTCGGGGTTTTTCTCTGCGACGACTTCGATTTCGACCCCGCCCTCGCGCGACACCATCACAACCGGTTTTCGCTCCGCCCGATCGAGCACCACCGCGACGTAGTATTCCGATTCGATATCCACTGCGTCTGCGATGAGCAATTTCTTGACGGCGATTCCTTCGGCACCGGTTTGATTGGACACCATGCGGTTGGTCAGCATGAATTGGGCAGCATCTTTGACTTCGTCCTGCGTCTTGCAGAGCTTGACGAAACCGGCTTTCCCACGTCCACCGGCGAAGACCTGAGCCTTCACCACGACGGTCGAGCCGATTTTCTGAAACGCAGCCACCGCCTCCTCAACCGAATCGACCACCGACGAGGGAGGAACAGGGACTCCGGCATCACCGAGAAGGTCGCGGGCTTGGTATTCGTGGATTTTCATCTGAATGGTCCCTTTCGTCGGAAAGACGGCTGATCACGAGGATATGGGTGGCTTTGCGTCGATCCCGCGCGGGCAGGTCAAACCACCGCAAGTTTATTCTGACAGGATCGACGCCCAACGCAACGGTGTGAATTACGAGGTCGGCTATCTGTTGGCCACGGGCGACGTTTTGCGGGCCAAGCCGGGGGCGATGGTGGACGTGCAATGTCGCCCGAATCCTCTAGAATTGATCGCATGGACGCCAACAATCTTCAGCCGGAAATCCTGTCATTGGTGGTTTGCGATCAGATTATTACGGATCGCGTCACTGGGAAGCAATCGCTCATCGGCATCTTCAGCGTCATCCACGCGACGAATTTTCCAGTGAATCATCCGCAATTGTCGGTGTATACGTCGCTCACCGGTGGACACGGCAGCGTCGATCTGATGATTCGGATTGTCGATTCCAATGACGCCAGACCCCCGTTGGTGCAAGGGCAGGGCAAGGTCGAGTTTCATACACCGCTTGCGGTTGCGAATTTGGCGCTGCAATTTCACGGTTTGGTTTTTCCACAGGCCGGGGAATACCGCGTTCAACTCCTGTGCAACGGTGAATTGCTCCGCGAAGCCCGTCTTCGCGTGATGCGGGCGAAGCCTCGGCCCAACGCTCCGAACCCCGGCACGCCCCAACCCGGAGGTCCGGGCAGCACAAGTCCCAATGACGCCCAGTAGGGTGTGATTCAACCTGTTGGGACATGGTTCAATGACGTTGGGTTCGCTGTGCGGACCGTATTCTTCGGGTCGAATACTGTCCTTGTGCCGGTCCGCACAGAGGACCCTACCAGATACTATTCACAGGCTCCCATCCGCGCAGTTTGGTTCTCGCTCAAATTCTTCTCACAGTCAACGCCGGTTTCATTCGTTCCGTTCGGGCTACAATTTGTGTGAGCGCTGCGAACTTGGTGTGTCTAAGGCGTTGACGTAAGGTAGCGCGGGAAGATATAAACTAATCATTCAGCGGTCGCTCGTTAGGTAGAGTTGGCCGGCATCACACCCACGACCCATCTTCGGACAAGGAGGTTGAAGAATGTCTGATCCAAACAGCGAATACCCAACAGTTATAGGGGCGGATGCATCGATCAAGGGCGAGCTTCGATTTGAAAAGGGCATGCACTTGCTTGGTAAGTTTGAAGGCGAAATTGAAAGCAAGGGCGTCCTGCTTGTTGCCGAAGGCGCATCGCTCTCGGGCGACGTGAAAGCCGGCACCGTCAAAATCGAAGGCGTGATGACGGGCAATCTTGAAGCCACGGGCAAGGTCAAGCTCAGTGCCTCCGCTCGGCTTGAGGGCGACCTTCGCACCGCACGTCTGGAAGTGGCTGACGGGGCCATGTTCAGCGGGCATGTGGTTGTTGGGGCCAAAGACAGCAAGACCAACGGACAAGCCGCTTCCGCTGCACCCAAGGGCAAGGCTCCCGCATCCGCTCAACCGGCGATGGCTGGCAAAAGGTAGGGGCGGGCAAAAGGTAGGGGGCTGGCAAAAGGTAGGCAGATTTTCCTTGTCGCTCGGCACAGCCTGCTGTATGTAAAGGTTGGTTGTGCAATTGGTTGGCATCGTTTTCTGAACGTGCGCGGATGGCCTGTGGCCTTCAAATACACGCGGCGGTCGCCAACTTCGGCAAGAATTGCCGGGGCATAACCGCACAGTCAAAAGGCGGCTATATCGGGATAGGGTATGGCCTACCGGGAATGGATGGCCGGTAAGTGTGCTAAGGACGGCGAAGACAAAAACGGTTTGCTGTACCCACTGCGGTGGAGCCAACGAGGTTGCCGCCCGGGCAATGTCTGTCTTTTGCGATCACTGTCGCAAACGTCTCATCCTTGAAAACTACGTCATCAAGTCCTACCAAGCCGTCAAAGGCTACGCCACCTGCGGGGATGTATCTGTTGAGAAGCGGGGACGTGTCGCTGCGCCGATTCAATCGAACAGCCTGACGGTCAAAGGTAAGGTCAACGGAAACGTCGAGGCGCGTGGTAAGGTCGAAGTCACTTCCACGGGCTCGCTTGAAGGTCATCTGAAGGCAACGTCGCTATTGGTTCTCAAGGGCGCTTCATTCGACGGCTACTGCGAGATCCGTCCGTCCGAAGAACCGGCCGCTCAACCATCTGAGACAGAGGCGGTCGAACCTGCGAAGAAGTCACCCAAGCGATTAGCCGCGACCGATACCAAAATAAAGTCCGTTCGTGCGGTGACAACAACCCGAAGCGCCTCAACAAAAGCAGACGCGAAACCAAAGTCCAAATCATCCACCACCGTCAAGAAAACCACCAAGATCAAGGCCATCAGCACCCGTCGCCGCAAGGCAACAACGCCCAGCCGCTAGTGGTGTGATTCAACCTGTTGGGACATGATTCAACCCATCATTCAACGATGTAGGGTCCGCTGTGCGGACCATTTCTCAGTATCGGATTTTCAGTATCGAACATGGTTCCTGCGACGGTCCGCACAGCGGACCCTACCAGAAACCTCGAAAGCAACAGAATGCGACGAGGAGAGCCTGCGAAAAAACTTTCCAGCCTGACGATCTTCTTCCCTTTCTACGACGAGGTGGATCATGTGGAGGGGCTTGCGCGGTTGGCGATGGAGGTCGGGCAGAAGTACACGGATGATCTGGAAGTTCTCCTTGTCGATGATGGCAGTTCCGATGGGACCGGGGAGTTGGCCGACTCGCTGGCGGCTAAGTATCCTGATGTTATTCGCGCGATCCACAACCGTCCGAATCTCGGATACGGTGGTGCGCTAAAACGCGGGTTCGAGTCTGCGACCAAGGACTGGATTTTCTACACCGATGGCGATGGGCAGTTTGATTTGAACGATTTGGAACTCGTCGTCCCGTGGGTCAAAGAGGGGCAAATCGTCAGCCCTTATCGAATGGATCGGCAGGATTCGGCGTTACGCAAGCTCAACGCTGCGATGTGGGGAACGCTGGTGCGGAAGTTGTTTCGGTTACGCGTTCGGGATATCGATTGTGCCTTTAAGGTCTACCCGCGTGAATTCATAAGCCGGGTGAATCTCAAGAGTGACGGGGCGCTGATTGATACGGAGATGCTGGCACGGGCGCAGCGGCTTGGGTATCCGATTGTCCAGGTGGGCGTGAACCACTATCCGCGAAAATCCGGGGAGAGCACGGGTGGGAACCCAGCCGTGATTCTGCGGGCGTTTCGCGAATTGTGGACGCTCCGCAAGGACATTCTCCGCGATTAGCATCGTCAAACGGCACAATCAACGGCCTATGCCAACCACGGAATGATTGCGACAGCACCCGTCCCCATCTTGACGGAAGCTCATGGAATCGCGTAGACTGCTCGGCTTGCTTGAACGAGGATCAGAATCGGAGTACGAGGCAGATGGCAAAAGTCACACGCAGCATGTTTCACCGCTACCGCCAGTTGGATGCGGCAGCGACCAAAACGCGGAACAAAGTGGTCAAGGTCAAGGAACGCTCCCGGCGCGACGTCCGCATGTTGGCGATCGTCAAGTCCGGAAGCCTGCCCTACACACCGGAAGTGATGAGTTGGGTGTCCCGAAAGCTGGGCAAGCCTTCGACGAAGGTGTCGCAGGAAGACATTGCAACCCTGACCAGCTAGTTTTTTTTGACTCGTTGGCTTTTCGGAGCCGGCTGGCCTTTCGCCTTGTTTTGACGCAAACTACAACCGCATGTGCGTTCGCGCCTGCGGTTTTTTTGTGCCTGTTTTGAATTTGATGTGCGCAGTTGGTTCGCGTGTTGCCGGTGGTGTG
>JAADIU010000107.1 GCA_013151185.1 Planctomycetota bacterium | reverse complement strand
GTGATGGGGCCACTTGGTGCGTCGGCGGCTCCATTGAATGAAACGTCGTAACCATCCGGTACTGAGAACTCCAAGATGATCGGAGTGGCGTGGGCTGCGGCCGGAAAGGCTGAACTGAGCATAAGTCCACTCATCATTATTGCAGACAACTTAACAATCTTCATGGTTGATTCCTTTAGGTTTGTATTTGTATCTCATCATCGGTCGCATGGTCATGTACTCTTGGGAACTCTGGCGGTACTTATTTGTTAGGCGTTATCCTTGGGCTAACTCCAATCACTCATATTTAATTCGACGTTATTCACGACAAGCAAAATCCCCAAGCTTCCATCATAATCAAATACCCGTCCCAATTCAACGCATGAGGACTCTTCGGGGCATCATGTCAATTCTCCCCGCTGCTCCGCGACGAGACCCCACTCCTCGATTATTCCGATTATTCCGATTATTCGGGGGATAGCCACCAATTTCTCTTTGTCATTCGTCGTGCGTCAGTCCCCCACCCTTCCGCTTCGCTCAAGGATGGGGCACCCGCGCGCTTGGTCCAACCATGAATAGGACGTCCCTCTGAGAACGAATCACTTTCGTAAATCATGTGCCCCTATCACATTCAAGACGGTCCGCACAGCGGACCCTACGCTGCCCGGTTTGTGGGGGCGTCTATTTTTCCGGTGTGCTTAGGTCTCCGTCGTTGATTACTTTTTGGATTGAGGATTTTAGGAAGGTTACTTTTGTGTTGCTGGATTCGTCTACCTTCAGGACGACTTCGTGGTCGCGGATGGTGACTACGGTTCCCAGCATTCCGCCTATGGTCATTACGCGGTCGTTCTTGGTGATATTGTCGAGCAGGTTGGCTCGCTCTTTTTTTTGCTTTCTATTGCCTCGCATGATCATGAAGTAGAAGACGATGAAGAACAGGCCCAATCCGATGATCATCGGGCTCATTCCGCCGGGGCCTTGGGGATTCGTCGGTGCGGGGCTTTGAGCGAGAAGTATGGCGATGGTTGAGAGCATTCCTTTGTTCCTTCTTTGAAGGGTCCATCCCTGGTTTCAATCGATGGATAGCCGGCTGTAACGAACCGGGTCGATTGTGATTGGTTGTTTATTCGGTGCGTCCGGGACGCACCCTACGGCTAATGGTCCGCACAGCGGACCCTACTCGGCTTTTGCGCAGTGGGCGGTTACCGGGAATTCTTCGTGGATTCTCTCTAGTTTTCCTTGCGGAATCAACTGGCGGATTCGGCTCATTAATCGCTGGAAAAAGCGGATGTTGTGGATCGAAGTGAGGGTGGGGCCGAGCATTTCCCCGGCTTGGAATAGGTGGCGGAGGTAGCCGCGGGTGAAGGTCGCGCATGTGGTGCAGTCGCAGGTTGAATCGAGCGGTGCGTTGTCGAGTTTGTGGCTTGCGTTTCGCATCTTGAGGAAGCCATCCGGGGTGAAGGCGTAAGCGTTGCGGCCATTGCGGGTGGGCAATACGCAGTCGAACATATCCACGCCGCTGCGGACAGCCGCTACGATGTCGCGGGGCATGCCGACGCCCATGAGGTATCGGGGACGGTCTATTGGCATGTGGTGGGCGACGGCGTTCAGGCATTCGACCATCTCTTCGTGCGATTCACCGACCGACAAACCGCCGATGGCATATCCGTCGAAGTCGATGTCGGCTAGTGCGTTCAGGCAGCGGAGGCGGAGGTCGGTATCGAGCCCACCTTGAATGATGCCGAATAGTTTTTGGCCCGTGCCTTCTTGATTCGAGCGTTTCTCGTATGGGCGTTGGTGTGCGGACTTGCTTCGGGCGGCCCATCTTATGGTTCGCTCGACGGCATCGCTGACGAACTCGGGTGTCGAGGGCAGTGGTGGGCATTGATCGAAGGCCATGATGATGTCGGCACCGAGCTTGTTTTGGATTTCGATCGAGCGTTCGGGGCTCAGCGTCAGGATGGCACCATCGATGTGCGACTTGAATTCGACGCCATCGTCATCGATGCGGTTTAATTCGGCGAGCGAGAAAACCTGGAACCCGCCGCTGTCGGTGAGGATGGGGCCGTCCCACCCGATGAACTTGTGCAACCCGCCGAACTCTGCGACGACGTCTGCCGACGGCCGCAGCGCTAGGTGGTAGGTGTTGCAGAGCATGATGTCGGTGTCGGTTGTGCGAAGTTGATCGGGGGTGACGCCTTTGATGCTTCCGCAGGTGCCCACGGGCATGAACGCGGGCGTTCGCACCGTCCCGTGGGGCGTGACGAGTTTTCCCGTGCGTGCGTGGGATGATGGATCGACTTCGATGACTTCATAGGCCATGATTCCGGAATGATATCGTCCGCGACGGTTGACCGCCAGCCCTCCGCGTTGCTAGGATTCTGGCTGGCGCGGGCAGTTTGTGGCTGCGTGTCGGTTGAAGCGACTGGATGGTACGATGGAATCGAAGGCAGTTTCGATCTGTTTGGCGGCTGCCATTCCCCCACCCTTCCGCTTCGCTCAAGGATGGGGCACCCGCCAATCGTCAGTCGGCTGGCGGTCGGATCGCTTGTAAAACGAATCGAGCCCGCAGTGCCTGGCTGGTCGGGGTTGAACAGGAACCAGGGCGGCTGCGGGCCCAAGAGGAAGCGTGCGTGTGCCTCATTTTTCTCCTGTTTACTCGAATGACGGTATCGAAATCAATACGTCACCGGGCAGAATGCCACCAGCTAGGCACTCTGGGTTTGGGACGAACGCGGTTGTATATGACGGTTGTAAGTAACGGAGCTATTTCCTGATGGCATATCAGAACATGACACTCGAAGACTTTGCCCGGCACGTTGGGCTGGATGCGCGCGACGTGAAAAAGATGGCCGACCGGGGAAAGTTGCCTGCCCAGAAGGTGGCGGGCAAATGGCGGTTCAATCGTGCGGAGGTTACCGAATGGCTTCAGCAGGACATGCTCTCGCTTGACCTGGACGAATCCCGTCTGCGCGATATCGAAAAGGCCATGAGCGAAGCCGGTTCGCTTGATGTGAGCGAGCACCAGTTGACGGCATGTATGGGTGTGAAGGGGATTGACCTGGAATTGCCGGCGAAGACGAAGTCATCGGTCCTGCTTGAACTGTGCGGGCTGGCCGATCGCACCGGGTTGCTCTGGGATCAGGCGGGTTTGCTGACGGCGATTCAACAGCGGGAGACGATGTGTTCGACGGCATTGCCGAACGGGATCGCGATTCCCCACCCGCGCCAACCGATGCCGTATGCCAGCGCCGAGCCGATCGTGTGCTTTGCCCGATTGCCTCGGGGGATCGGTTTTGGTTCGCCTTATGGCGGGCTGACGAGTTTGTTCTTTTTGATCTGCTGCCACGAAGATCGTCAGCACCTTCATGTGCTTGCAAGGTTGATGCGGATTCTGGATGACACGATGATTGGGCGACTTCGCGAAGTTGAAACGTCTGAGGAGGCGCTGGCTGCACTGATCGAACGTGAGGAAGTCGTCGCGGCGAAGCACAAGGTGTGAGCCTCGGATCGCTGGCGGATTGGGTGACGCCCACTTGGTTGGTCGTATTATTGCGGCAGAGCAGGATTCGCAATGGCGGGGAGTAATGCCGCCCGTGAGAGGAGCATTTGGTATGCGTTTTCGACGAACCCGTTTGTGGGTTGCGGGGTTGGTGGCGTTTGCATTCGGTTTTCCGCTGAGTGAGAAGGCCTTTGCGGGTTTCTACAATCTGATTGATTCATCGATCGGATTGGGGCTGTCTATCGCCGATTCTGCCGGCGACAGTTAGTGGCGGGACTCAACCTGTTGGGACATTTTTCAGCGATGTAGGGTCCGCTGTGCGGACAATTTCTCAGTATCGAACCATTCCCTCTGTATCGAACTTTGTCCCTGTGACGGTCCGCACAGCGGACCCTACCGGGGAACTGTTCTCACCCCTGGAAGGGCGGGGCACCCAAACTGTCCGCTCTTTGCGCGAACCTGTTTATCGCGGTTCGCCTTTCTTGCTTGATTCGGTTTGTTTGGCTGCGTTTGTCCATTGCTCTGTGACCCGACGTGCGTGTTCTTCGCCCCAGCGCGCGTAACCCCAAAGATATTGCGTTGGATCTCCGCGGACCATGCGCTCGATCGCGTTTGTGTATCGCTTCGTGATGAGTGTGATTGGGTCGGATGATTCTTGCCAGTCCTTTGGCACGATGACGTCTTCGATTTTGATTTCAAATAAAAACTGCCTTTGCACGCGGTGCAACTCTGCGATGACGACGTCCGCGTCGTAGCGGTGGGCCAACAGTCCTACCGTTCGCATGGCCCGCGTTGGGATGCCGAGGAATTGCAAATCGACACCGCGTTTTTCGACGTGGTGGTCCGCGACGATGGAGATGGTGCCACCGTTGTCGAGCACGCTTTCAAGCCGAGCGGCTGCCTTTTCTATGGGGATCATCTCGCAGCCGCTTTGCCCGCGAATTCTTTTTCGGTATCGGTCGAAGCCTGAGTTGCTGTGCGGCAGGTATGCTGCGGTGGCTTTGATTCCGTTGTAACCGAGAAAGATGGGAAGCAGATCGAACGAACCGTAGTAGCCCGTCAGCAGGATGACCGGGCGACGTTCCCTTTGGGCAATGTGTAACCGCTCCAGGAAGGGTTCGGGAATTTGGCCACCGTATCGTTCAAAATTGTCTTGTCGGAGCAATCGTGATGCAAGCATCAGGTCGGTCAGGTTATGCGATCGATGGATGAAGGATTGCTTGGCGATGCGGACGACTTCTTCGCGAGAGGTGTTGTGTCCGACGGCAGCGTGACATTGGGCTTCACTTCGCTCGCGAAACGGAAGAAGCAGGCCATAGACGATGGATGCTCCCCATCCGGTGAAGCGGTAGGCACGCTTCGGTCCAAGCAGATACAGAAAGAACGCCAAGCCGCGGCGATGGAGATTGCTCAATGCCAGGATGAATCGGATGAGTGGTTTCAAAACGTTGGGTCTCGGGGTCTCGCGTTCGTATGGGATCGATGATCGCTGTGTCGGCTTGCCCGACTTTACTATGTGCGTATTCAAGCGTAAAACCGGGGCATGCTGGAACTTGGCCATTGGCGATTTCAATCCGTGATCAACGGTACCATTCGACTCGACGGGGGCGCGATGTTTGGCGTCGTGCCGAAGGTGCTGTGGTCGCGCGGGCAGGATGTGGACGGGGAGAACCGGATTCTCTTGGCGACGCGCACCTTGATCGCGCAGCACTTGCCGACCGGGCGAATCGTTCTGGTCGACACGGGTACGGGTTCAAAATGGTCTGATGATGACGCGGCGCGGTACGGGATTGAATCTCGCGCTGAGGCGATTGATGAGGCGTTGTCGAAGGTCGGCGCGGATGCGGGCAGCGTTACGGATGTGATTGTGACGCATCTTCATTTCGATCACTGCGGAGGCATGAGCGAATGGTCATCGGGTGCGGGCGGCAAGACTCGGCTTCGATTTGGGAATGCACAGCATTGGATTCATCGGCAACACTATGACCATGCGCATGCGCCCACGCTTCGCGATCGGGCTTCGTTCTTGCGGGTGGATTTTGCCGCGCTTGATGGGAATGATCTTGTGCGATTTCTCGAGGGGGACGAGCCCGCGTGCGACATCCCGGGGCTTGGTTTTGAACTGTCGCATGGGCACACGCCTTATCAGTTGATTCCGGTGTTTGATGTGGGTGATGGGCGTGAGTTGATCTTCGTGGGTGACATGGCGCCAACTGGTGCTCACATTCTTCCAGCGTGGGTGATGGCGTACGACCTTTACCCGCTTCGGACGGTGGAGGAGCGACTGAGACTTCACCAGAGATGTGGCGAGCGTGATACGATGATTGCGTTCCCGCACGATTTGCAATGTGGGATTGTGCGGCTTGATGTTTCGGGCAAGAAACCAACTGTGGGTGAGGTATTGCTACCGTGATTCGCGCGTGGATGTGCTGTGGATGTTTATTGTTGTTTGCGGGTTGCAGCGGGATTCCGTGGCGTCCGGATTTGGGCGGTGCTTTGCGGCAGGCGTCGCGGACGAATCGGTTGGTCGTGGTGGCTTACTGGTCTGCGTTCAATTCTGAGTGTCAGGAAATGGAACGCGATGTGTTTTCGTTGGCGGAAGTTCGCGATTCGCTCTCTCAGACGGTGCCTGTTCGGTTGTCGTCGTGGTCAAACAAGAAGTTTGCCGAGACCTACGGGTTGTCCAAGACGCCCTCCTTTGTCCTTCTGAGCCCGGATGGCCGGCTCCTGCGGGTCTTTCAGGGGTATATGAGCGAGGGACGCTTCCGGGGAATGCTGGCGGCTGCGAGGCTGAATCAATAGAGGCGGGCTTTGCGGGGGAGCAAGAGAGAAACTTACAGGTGAATCGGCGCAATAAAAAAGAGTGGGCAAGGACGCGAACGTCTTTGCCCACTCTCTAGTTTACTGCTTTTGATATAGCTTACGGATTGGTTGCAGTGGCGCCGTCCTCGAATAGATCGAAAACACCGTCGTTGTCGAGCAGGAATTCAGTGGCAACGGCTGCGGGGACAGCGCTCAGGAACTGGCCGAAGAAACGGCCGAACCCACCACCAAAAATGTTGCAGCCAAAATTGCTAAAGCAGGTGCCGAGTACGGCGACCATAGCCGCACACTTCAGGGCTTTGTTTGTCTTCATCATGTCCTTAGTCTCCAATTTCAAGAAACAACTATCAAAACGTTTTGATTCTTTTACCACCCGGCCATCGCCAAGGGACTCTGTCCGAGTCCGTCGTTTGAAGCAATGACCAACAATAAACAGCCTTTATTTCAATACGCCATAACCACGGGGGCTACGGGTTCAGTCCTGTGGCACCATCTTCAAACAGGTCAATCACTGCGTCGTTATCAAGCAGGAACTCCAAAGCCGTTTGCGTGACGGTGGCCTCCAAGGTTCGCTTGAAGAAATCTGCACTCAGGCATCCGTTGAAGAATGTCGCTGTGCCTAAGAGTAGAGCAACCGCCGCCGATCTTGTCACCTTCTTTTTGAACGGATTCTTTCTCATTTGTAAAGCCTCGTCGAAACTAAACTTCATTTCGATTCACCTGGGTTGACCCGGCTCTCGCAGACAACAACTGCACGACTTCAAATCCACAGCTTCTAATCAGCGCCCGCGCTTTGCGCTGAGCCATCTTGATCAAACTGGTTGAACGTGCTCATTGCGTGGGAAGCACCGTTTGTGAAGCATCGTGAAAAGTCGTCTTGACCGGACAACGTTCCTGCGTTCCTGGCTGTGCGTTTCTGCCTGCCATGAACCAGATCCAATCTGCTTCGCCCAAATTCCTTGGACTTGTTCAGTCGCGCTGCCGCGCCGCAGCTGCTCCTGAGAGTCGCCCAAATCGTTCTCGTCGACTCGGGCGGTTATTATGCCAACCCCGATTGACGCTGCAACCCCAAATCCCTACGGAAACCCAGTTTTTTTTGAGCCATTTCGCAGGGCCACTGCGGGGTGCATGGGGCCGCCTTATGGAAGCAGAGTATCGGTTCCCAGCCTCGGGAAGCATTAGCATTTAGCGTTTTTTTTGAAGCCCTACGGACTTCTTCACCAAACGCCCTCTAAACAGCGTTAAAATAAGCAAAATGCGGATTGTGGGCTAACTAAATCGCATCTGCGATTGCTGAAAAACGTGTTCGGTTGCGAAGTGCCCGGAGCCGCGCCGATCGTCGGTAGGGGCAAAAATGAGAGTACCAACGGCATTGTTTGGGTTGGTGTTTCGATCCTGATTGTGATGGTTTCGCTGGGGCCGGGGTCATGCGCTTCGCCAAAAACGTGGCGAAAACAAGACCAGGATTGCGAATACTTCGAGTCGGCCGAGGGCCATCAAGACGATCAATACGCACTTGCTGGGTGTGGTAAACCATGCGTAGTTTTCTACCGCGCCCACCTTGGCCAAGCCGGGTCCAATGTTGCAAAGCGTGGCGACGCTGGCGCTGGCGGCTGTCGTCATGTCGATCGTACCTGCCGGTTCCATCACCTTTAACAAACCGGTGCCTGCGCCAAACAAGAGAAGGATACCGAACACATACGCCATGGTGGCCAACCGCAGTTCCGGTCCGATTGTCGACTTGCCGATCTTAAGCGGACGAACGACGTTGGGGCGGAAGACGCGTTCGAGTTCTGCGACCATGACCTTGAATGCAATCAGGATGCGGATGACTTTGATACCGCCACCGGTTGATCCTGCGCATCCACCGACGAACATCACCATGATCAAAAGCGCTTTCGCGATGAACGGCCAAAGGTTGAAATCGGATGTGCAGAATCCGGTTGTGGTTTGCATGGACACGGTGGTGAGCAAACCTTGCCGGGTCGCTTCAACAAGCGAGGGCGCCACCGTTTCGCCGTTCGTCAGGACGATGGGTTGATTGGCGATCGTGATGGTGACGATGGTTGAAACGAACAGGATGATGCCGAGGTAGAGTCGCAGCTCCGGGTCTTTGAAAACGGATTTGAATTGTCGGCGGATGAGTTGGTAGTAGAGGCCGAAGTTGACGCCTGCAAGCACCATGAAGAACAGCACGATGGCATCGATGGCGACGTTGGGATGGTATCCGCCGAGGCTCGCATCGGTGGTGCTGAATCCGCCGGTGGCGAGCGTCGCGAAGGTGTGGCACACCGCGTTGAAGATATCCATGCCAGCGATTCGCAGCGCGATGATCTGGAGGGCGGTGATGCCCAGGTAGATCAGCCAGAGAATACGCGCGGTTTCGCGGATGTGCGGATGGACCCCCTCTGGTTCGGGGCCCGGCGCTTCCACACGAAAGAGCCGCTTGCCTCCTACGCCCATGGATGGGAGCACCGCAACAAACAGGACAACAATTCCCAAGCCTCCCAGCCAATGGGTCAGTGCCCTCCAGAGGAGGATACTGCGGGGCATTTCGTGGATTCGTGTGAGAACGGTGGCGCCGGTCGTCGTAAGGCCGCTCATGGACTCAAAAACGCAGTTGATGGGCTCGCGAAAGGGATGTTCCGTTCCGGGTATCTCACCGATGTGGGCGTAGATGAGGTAGGGTTGTGCGGCCAACACCGCTCCGCCGAACCAGCTTAGCGCGACGAGCAGAAGGGCTTCTTTGCGGCCAAACTGCGCCGATGCGGTCCGCGTGAACCACCACATGGTTCCACCGATGACGACACCGACGCTTCCCGCGAGGCGAAACGCGCGGAACGGGTGTTGTTCCGTGGTTTCTCCAAACGCGAGTTGCACTGCGGACCAGCCCGCAATCGCGAGAAGGATGGCGCTGAGCGCCACGCACAATAGCCCGAGTTGTTTGATGACGAAGCGGTAGTTCACGGTGGGTCACTTCGTGGCGAACATTTTGCGAAGGTTGCTTTCCATTCCAGGTTGGCCAATGACGAGCAAGGTGTCGTCCGCGTGAAGAATGTGGTCTGCGCTGGGGACTTCCACATGGTCACCATGTTGTATTGCCGCGACGATGCCTTTGGGGGTGAGGCGGATTTCCCGCAACATTTTTCCAACGCAGTGCGCCTTGTGCCCGACGTGAAAACGATAGACATCGATCATTCCATGCGCCAGCGAGACGATGCGCTGGAGGGAATTGCCGGCGATGAACCGTTCGAGTTCGCGCACCGCCACCATTCTCGGGCTGAAGGCGCGGTCGATGCCGACGCTTGCGAGCAGGTGAAGATAGTCGGACCGCTGGACAACCGCCACAGATTGTTTGACGCCTTTGCTTTTTGCCCACGCGCTGCCGAGGATGTTGTGTTCGTCATCATCGAGCAGGGCGACGAAGGCATGAAGCTTGTCGAGCTTTTCTTCTTCAAACGTGCTGACGTCTGAAGGGTCGGCGCTGATGACGGTGACCCAGTCGAGTTTTTGGGCGAGTTCCTCCGCGCGTTCGGGATTCTCTTCAAAGAGACGGATTGAAAAGTCCCGCTTTCGTAGTGCCCGACATAACCAGACGGCAGTGGGCGGTCCGCCCATGATGGCGATGCGGCGACGTCGCACATGGTCGTCGTGAAAGAGGCGGCGGGCTTGTTGGAACACGTTTGCATTTCCAACGAGGACGACTCGGTCGTCGGGTTTGACGACGCTTGCACCATCGGGGATGAACATGTCACTGCCGCGACCGATTGCTGCGAGGCGCGTTCCGCGTGGCAAACCGAGGTCTGCGAGGGCGATGCCGACGGCGGATGCTTTTTCCGAGACGGGGATTTCGTGCATTTCGACCTGTCCGCGCGCGAAATTTTCGATGACGAAGGTGCCGGGGTTGCTCAACGTTTGAGCGATGGCCTGTGCGGTTGAGTATTCCGGGCAGATGAGTTGATCGATTCCGAGGTGTTTTTTGTAGTCGAGGCACCGCTGCGCGAAATAGGTGCTGTGATGGACGCGGACAATCGTTTTGTCTGCGCCGACCGCTTTGGCGACTGCGGCGGTCAGGATGTTGATCTCATCGCTGCTGGTGGCTGCGACCACGAGATCGGCGGATTTGCAGCCTGCTTCCACCAATGTTTCGGCGGCAGCACAGTTGCCCCGGAGTGTACGGACATCGAGCCCGTCCTCTATTTTTCGGATTCGGGTGGCATTCTCGTCGATAACAGTGATGTTGTGGCCGGCGGCTTCCATGACCTCGGCTGCATGAAGTCCGACTTGACCCGCCCCGCAAATGATGATGTTCATCTGGTATTCCTCAACGAGCGCCCCGCACGGTTGTGGGGGAAACGCGGACCGGGACATCATATCTGGGTACAGTTCGGTTACAATTGATGATTTCGGTCGATCGGCGTTTTGGCGAGCGAACTGAATGTTTTCCACGAGCGGGTGGACGATGTTATCGGCGAGCGCTGACAACGCCCCTTCAACGCTTGCAAGAGTGTGCATGAATTGTCAGATGTATGTCACGAGGTGGCGTAGTCGATTGACATGGAAAATGGACGGGCGTAGGCTCTATATACCTCGATCGGCTGATTGAGCAAGATACCGATGTGCCGGGAATTGACGTGGAATTTTTTGCCAAACATACCACCGCCCGATCCTTCTTGCAGACTGGTTTTGCGCGATGGGCGCTCTGTCTGGTGGTTTCCCTGGGGACCACGACGGCGGCCATTGCAGAGCACACCGTGACCAGCCAGGAGTGTGACTGTTCCGATTCCGAGCAGGTTGAACGGGAAGCCGACGCGACGTCTTCTCGGTTGCGCCAACGTTCTTCGTCCGGCTTGCGCGCCCGTCGAAGGGTTTTCTATCGCGAGCCCTCGCCGGTTGGCGATTCGCTTTCATTCAGCGCGTGTGCCGCCTCAAGCTTTTCGGTCCAAGCGAATTCTCCCCCCGAACATCTCAACTTCAACGGCTTTGGCGGACCCCTTCGCACGTAGCCAGTTTCCCACGCTCGAACGTTCTGTTCGACCTGCGCGCGAATTGCGCGCTGCTTAGTCACGTTTCATATTGACGAATGCACATTGACCGTCGTTTTCCGACGGCGCCCGTGGGTGGGTGATTTACAACCAAGGACAATCCAATGAAAAGCTTGATCGATGGCGCTCGCCGATTTCAGGATACCGTGTACCCGAAGATGCAGTCGCTCTTTGATGAGTTGGCGGACGGCCAGAAGCCGCACACACTGTTTATCACATGTGCCGATTCGCGGATCGATCCCTCACTGATTACGCAGAGCGATCCTGGAGAGATTTTTGTACACCGCAACCCAGGGAACCTGGTACCCAAATTTGGAGATGGCGTCACCAGTGAGATTACGAGTATCGAATATGCAGTTCAGGTGTTGGGCGTGTCCGACATTGTGATCTGTGGTCATACGAAGTGCGGGGTGATGGCTGGCCTCGCGGATCCGGATTCGCTTGTGGGTCTGGATCACGTCGGAGACTGGGTCGAAAACGCTCGCGAAACAGGGCATGCCGGGGGACACCGAGAGGCTGACACCGATCCCTCTCTGATGGCGCTGGCAGGGCGCAATGTCGTTTTGCAACTGGATAACCTGATCGGTTATCCATTCGTTCGTGGCCGCGTTGCGACGGGTGATCTGAACTTGTACGGATGGGTGTACGAAATCGAGACGGGCACCATTCACGTGTACGACCCGGACGAGAAGCGTTTCGTATCTTTGGCCAGTATTGAGGAATAGGGACGGCTTGGGACATCGCGATGGCGTCGGAGATTGTGGTCGAATACTGAATGTGAGCGAGCCGTATACCAAAGAGGTTAATATGCAAAGTGAACTAAACGACGTGCAGTCTTCGGCACGTTGGAAGCGGGATTTTCTGTCGTCCGGGGTTGTGTTTCTCGTCGCGCTGCCGCTGTGCATGGGTATTGCCGTGGCTTGCGGCGCGCCGGTGATGACTGGGATTATCACCGGTATTGTGGGTGGTATCGTGGTCGGGTTGATGGCGGGCTGCCCGTTGCAGGTGAGTGGTCCAGCGGCTGGTTTGATTGTGATTGTCGCTGAAATCATTCGCGAACACGGGATGGTTGGTTTGGGCATGACGGTGCTGCTGGCTGGCGTGATTCAGTTGGTGGCTGGATTGCTCAAACTGGGGCAGGTGTTTCGCGCCGTGGCGCCTGCGGTTATCCATGGAATGCTTGCGGGCATCGGTGTTCTGATTTTCGCAAGTCAGTTTCACATGATGGTGGATGATACGCCGGCGGGTAGTGGCTTGAGGAATTTGATCACTATTCCGCTTGCGGTTTGGAAAGGCCTCGTTCCTGGCGAAGGCACGGTTCATCATTGGGCGGCGATCATTGGCGTTGTGACGATTGTTACGATTGTGTTTTGGAAACCCATTGCGCCGAAGCAGCTCAAGTTTATTCCCGCACCGCTCATCGCAATTATTCTCGCTTCGGTGACAGCCAGCGTATTTGGATTGCCGATTCGCTTCATCGACATGTCGGAAAAACTGTGGGAAGCCGCAACGCTTCCAACCGCGGTGAGCTTGAAAACCTTATTCAGTGCTCCGATTCTGATCGGCGGGGTAACGGTTGCGTTGGTGGCCAGCGCGGAAACGTTGTTGTGCGCTACGGCTGTCGATAAATTGCAGACCGGGAGTCGGACCGATTACGACAAGGAGCTGCGATCGCAGGGTGTTGGAAACATCCTTTGCGGGGTGTTGGGGGCGCTCCCGATGACGGGCGTCATTGTGCGTAGCAGTGCCAACGTGCAAGCCGGCGCGAAGACCCGTTACTCCTCGGTGTTGCATGGCATTTGGCTGCTCGTCTTCGTGGCGATTCTACCGAGTGTGCTGAGCTTTGTGCCCACGTCTGCTTTGGCCGCGATTCTTGTGTTCACGGGTTATAAGTTGATGAACATCAACGCGATCCGGGAACTGCTCAAATATGGCAAGAGCGAACTCGCGATTTACATTGTGACGCTGGGCACGATCGTTTCGGTCGATCTGCTTACCGGGGTTTTGGCGGGGATCGCCCTTTCGATTGCAAAACTCATCTATGTGTTTTCGCGATTGAAGATCCGCGTGGATGTCGACAAGGACACAAACCGCGCGGTCATGCATTTGAATGGTGCGGCAACGTTTCTGCGTTTGCCACTCTTTGCGACGGCGCTGGAAGGTGTGCCTTCAAACAGCGAACTGCATGTGCATTTCGAGAATCTCGCGTACATCGATCACGCCTGCCTGGACTTGTTGATGAGTTGGGAAAAGCAACATGTGGATTCGGGCGGGCGGCTGGTAATTGATTGGGAGTCGTTGACGGCAAAATTCCACGAAACGCCAAAGGCCACCGAACAAGAATGCGAGCCATGCAGGCTTCCAGGCGGGATGGATGTCGAGCCTGATCGACAGCCGGTCGAGGCGGGGTGAATTCGGCTGGCATTCCTTGGTCGGCGGTGGCTGCGTCATGTCGCGTTAGCAGGCCAGAATGGGGTTTCGCGGTGTCGATGGCGGTTTGCAAGGTAGGCAGAAAACCGATAGAGTTAGCAGACTGGAACGGTTCGGGTGTGGTCTCTGGCAGCGGGATATTTGCGTTGCTCTTGGCTTTGATCGGAGATCATCACCACGGATTCGCGATTGTTTGATTCTGAAGATCAGTCAAAGCCTCTAAACGGAGTTCTGAGTCGTGGAAGCCCAAGTCAAACAAGAGACGATGTCGTCCTATCGAACGCATGACAAGGACACCGGTTCGCCGGAGGTTCAGGTGGCCCTTTTGACGGGGCGCATTGTTGAGCTGACGGAGCACCTGAAGATTCACAAGAAGGATTTTGCGTCGCGGCGTGGCCTGCTCAAGCTGGTTGGTCGGCGGACACGCCTCTTGCGATACCTGAATCACAAAGACCATAGCCGTTACTTGAGCGTTATTCAGCGGTTGGGTCTTAGGAAGTAGAGTGTGGTCGTTGCGTGCGAGGTTTCTGGTAGGGTCCGCTGTGCGGACCGTCGCTGGGACAATGTTCGATACCGAACCGAGAAATGGTCCGCACAGCGGACCTTACATCGTTGGACAATGTCCCAGCAGGTTGGGTCACACCATTCGATGGCGGTTGTGTTGGGTTGATGGTTTGTATTGTCGGTTGAGAAATCTTGAATGTTCTTGAGGATGGGTTGCGTCGTGCGCAGCGCATCCTTTTTTTTGTTATTGGGTTTTTTGGTGCAGAGATGCTGGTGCTGCTTGGTTAATTCGGTGGTGTCGGGTTGGTTGTCGCGTGATGGCGGTCGACGGAATAATTGGAAGACAGTGACGGGAAATTGGAAAAGAGTGACGGTATGAAGAAATACACAGCGGAATGCAAGATTGGGAGCGAGACCCTCAAGCTGGAGTCGGGTTGGCTGGCGAAGCAGGCGGCAGGGACAGTGTTGGTGACGTATGGCGAGACGGTCGTGATGGTTGCGGTGGTGACATCGGATCCGCGACCGGGGATCGATTTCTTTCCGCTCACTTGCGACTATCGCGAAAAAGCATACGCGGCTGGCAAGTTTCCGGGTGGGTTTTTCAAACGCGAAGCGCGCCCCACCACGAAGGAAATTCTGACGATGCGGCTTATGGATCGCCCGATCCGTCCGTTGTTTCCGAAAGGATTCGTCAACGAGGTGATGATTCAGGCGATGGTCCTGTCGACGGATCAGAAGCACGACCCCGATATGTTGGCGATGATTGGTGCGTCGGCTGCCCTTTCAATTTCTGAGATTCCGTTTGAAGGGCCCACGGGTTCGGTGCGTGTGGGACGAGTCGATGGGAAATTCAAAGTGATGCCGACGCTTGAAGAAATGGACCAGAGCGATCTGGAGCTGGTCGTTTCGGGTCACACCGATGCCGTCAACATGATCGAGTTGGGCGGTTTCGAAATTTCTGAAGATGATGTTGTTGAAGCGGTCGACATCGCACACAAGGAAATCAAAACGATTTGTGCGTGTGTGGGCGACTTGGTGAAGCAGTGTGGCAAGGAAAGCACATGGACGCCGCCGCCTTCGACTGATGAATTGAAGAACCGTTTGCGCGAGCGCGTGGCTGGTCCGCTTCGCAAGGCCAAAGAGATCGTGATGAAGCAGGATCGATACGATGCGGTGAAGGCGATCTATAAGGAAGTGATTGACGCGGAGTGCCCGGCTGACGCTGATGATCTTGTTTTTGATCGCGGTACCGTTCGCAACGTGGTCGACGAGATCGAAGGCGAAGTCGTTGCGACGATGGTGCTCGATACGGGCAAGCGAGCCGACGGTCGCGGTCCGGCAGACATCCGCGAGTTGACGTGCGAAGTCGGCGTATTGCCCCGAACGCACGGCTCGGCTGTGTTTACGCGAGGTGAAACGCAGTCTTTGGTTGTGATCACGCTGGGTACGGTTCGTGACGAGCAGTTCGTCGATGGACTGATGCCGGAATACAGCAAGAAGTTCATGCTGCACTATAACTTCCCGCCATTCTGCGTGGGTGAGGTTCGGCGACTGGGCATGGTTTCGCGTCGGGAAATCGGCCATGGGAACCTGGCTGAGAAGGCGCTCGAAATGGTGCTGCCGTCTCCCGAAGATTTTCCGTATACGGTTCGCGTGGTGTCTGAGATTCTTGAGTCGAACGGGTCGAGTTCGATGGCATCGATTTGCGGTGGGACACTGGCGTTGATGGATGCCGGTGTGCCGCTGAGTCAGCCCGTTGCGGGAATTTCAGTGGGTGGTTTTCACGACGACAAGCGACGTGTACTCATCATCGATATTCTTGGCGAGGAAGATCACTTTGGCGATATGGATTTCAAAGTTGCGGGAACGCAGCGCGGGATCACGGCGATTCAGGTCGATCTCAAGGACCGTTCGCTGAGCATTGATATTGTCAGGGAAGCGCTCGAGATGGCGAAGACCGCGCGGTTGGAAATCCTAGCGAAGATGCTCGAGACATTGCCCGCGCCGCGAGAAGAAACCAGCAAGTATGCCCCGCGAATGCTGTCGATCAAGATCAATCCGGACCGCATCGGAAAGGTCATTGGACCGGGTGGCAAGGGTATCAAAGCCATCGAAGCCAATACCGGTGCCAAGATCGAAATTGACGACGATGGCACGATCACGATTTCGTGCATGGACATGGCTGGGGCTGAGGGCGCTCGGGCGATGATCGAAGCCGTCACCGAAACCGTGAAGGTCGGGACGGTTTATCTGGGCACCGTGACGAGCGTGAAGGATTTTGGTGCGTTCATCGAAATCGCTCCCGGTCAGGATGGCTTGTGTCATGTCAGTGAATTGTCCACCGACTATGTGCGCAACGTTGCGGATGTTTGCAAGGTTGGCGATCAGCTCAAGGTTAAGGTGATCGCGGTTGACAATCAGGGGCGCATCAAGCTGTCGCGCAAGGTGATTCAGATTGAAGAGCAGAAAGAGACAGCGGATAGCGCGGGTTAAGGGATAGTGCGGGCTAGGGGAGGCTGATCCCCTCGCAGTTTGTCAGTCCCCCACCCTTCCGCTTCGCTCAAGGATGGGGCACCCGCGCACCGGCAGCGGTGGATGATGCGCCGTGGATGGCGTGCTTTCTGGCCTGCGTTCGATACATGATCGGCGGCGCTTTCTCCTGGAATGCGCCGCCATTTTTTTGTTTGCTTGAGCGTGTTTTTGTCAACCCGCGTGAGATCTTATGGTTGATGATCGTGTCATTGAGATTTCGATGATTGCCGGTGGTCTTGCGCATGAGATACGCAATCCGCTTTCGACGCTGCTTTTGAATCTGCAATTGTTGGAAGAGGATTTGTCGGGTGAATTGGGCGGGACACCGGACACGCTTCGACGTGCGCGGAAGCGCATTGCCACCACACGCGGTGAAGCGGAGCGTCTTCAACGGATGCTGGATGAGTTCCTGCTGTTGGTCAAGCCGGTTCTTCTGAAGCGCACGGTGGCGGACCTCAACGGTGTTGTGAGACGGCTTGTGGAGTTTTATGAACCGCAGGCTCGCGAGGCAGGCGTGGGGCTGGTGGTCTATGAGTATTCTGAGCCGCTGTTGACCTCGATCGATCCGTCGGTCATTCATCAGGCATTGCTGAATTTGCTGATCAACGCTTGCCACGCCACGCCCGAAGGGGGAGAGATTTCGATCCATCTGTCGGTTGAGGAGTCGGGTTCGGACTCGGCATGGGCGAGGCTGGAGATTGGCGACAACGGCGAAGGGATGTCCGAGGATGTTTTGTCGAAGGCGATGCATGCGTTCTACTCGACCAAACCGAGTGGAAGCGGGCTTGGATTGTCGACGACGAGCAGGATCGTGGCTGCTCATGGGGGTACGATTGACGTGAAGTCTGAGGCGAACGTGGGTACGACGTTTTTGATTCGCCTACCGTTGGCCACGCGGGTGGCTGGGTGACGTTTGGGACGGGTTGGGTAGAATGAAAGTATCATGTCTTCCACCGCTTTTGTACTGATTGTTGAGGATAACGCAGCCCACGGTGAGGCGATCGCCGAGGGGCTTAAGCGCGAGGGGCACGCCTGCAAGGTGGTGTCGAGCGGGGCGGAGGCGATCGCGAGCGTGGGTGTGCGTCCGCCGGATGTCATCATCACCGACTACAAACTTGGCGGTCCGCTCAATGGGATGGATGTTCTCAAGCAGGCGCGGGAATTGTCTCCGCATACGCAGGTGATTTTGATTACCGCGTTTGGTAGCGAGCAGTTGGTGCGCGATGCGCTGGGTCCGGAGAATCCCACGCCCGCGTACGACTATCTGATCAAACCGATCGACATCGACGACGTTCGCGAGAAAGTAAATCGGGCGGCAGAGCAGGCGATTGCGGCGCGCGACTCGAAGACGATGCGCGAGCAGATCGAGCAGGCGTTCAACTATGAGGGGATCATCGGGACGAGTGCGGCGCTTGCCAAAGAAATTCGGCGGATTCAAAAGTTGGCCAAGAGCAAGAGCACGGTTCTGATTTTCGGGGAATCGGGTACGGGGAAGGAGCTGGTTGCTCAGGCGCTCCATGCGAATTCGAGGCGGTCGGGCAAGGCGTTTAAGGTGATTAACTGTGCGGCTCTTAGTGAATCGCTGCTGGAGAGCGAGTTGTTTGGTCATGTCAAGGGTGCGTTTACCGGAGCCATCGCTGACAAGAAAGGCATCCTGGAAGCGGCAGACGGTGGGACGTTGTTCCTTGATGAAATCGGCGACATGCCTCTGAGTATGCAGGCGAAGTTGCTGCGGACGTTGGAGTCGGGCGAGGTGCAGCGCGTTGGCAGTACGGATACGCGGTTTGTGGATGTGCGGTTTGTCGCTGCCACCCATCGCAACTTGCGCGAGATGGTTGACGCACAAACCTTTCGCGAGGACCTGTTCTATCGGTTGCACGCGCAGGGGGCGATTCGTTTGCCGCCGCTTCGACAACGGCGGGAGGATATTCCGATTCTGGCGAAGCATTTCTTGGAGGAGGCCTGTCGAGAGAACGGCATCGAGGTGAATGGTATTTCGACCGAAGTGATGCGTCGGCTTACGAATCAAACGTGGCGGGGAAATGTGCGCGAGCTGCGCAGCGTGATTCAACAAATGGTGATCGAGGCGGAGGGGGATACGCTGGAAGTCGAGGATCTTCCCGAGTCGCTGCGGACTACGACGGACATCGTTGCGGTGGGTACTCCAAGTTTGCTGGGCATGAGCATGGCCGACGTGGAGCGTTTGCACATTCTTAATACGTTGAAGCTGACCGGTGGGAATCGAGAGAAAGCGGCTAAGATTTTGAAGATTGGTGCGCGGACGCTGTATCGGAAACTGAAGGACTATGGGGTGACGGGTTGAGGTCGGGCGCGGTTGTTTGCGCACGCGATGTTTGATGCGAACTTGTGTTTGATTTTGTTGGTGTTTATCCGAACGCGGTTTGTCCGTCCCCCACCCTTCCGCTTCGCTCAAGGATGGGGCACCCGCGCCACCCGCACTCGCCTACTGCTTTGGGATGATGCCCATTTCGGTTAGGGCTTCGATGATGGCGTCGGCGTAGGCTTTTGCTCCTTTTGTGTTGGGGTGGCCTACGGACGCGAACAGGCAGGTTAGCGGATCGGAGATGGAACCGTCCTCGAAGCATGCCTTTGTGCGGAATTCCAGTTGCGGGTCTTGTGGGACGAGGCCCGTGTCGATGCCTAAACGTCGAGCCACTTCGCGATCGAGTTGTAGATTCCAAACCCACGAATCTTCTGCGAAGGCTGCGTTTTCGGGTTTGAATCCGGGCTCGACAAAACGGATGCTGCGATTCTCCGATTGAAGCGCTGCGCTCTCGATGGCTGACGTGAGTGCGGAGTTGGAGGCTTCGGTAAATGTGTTTGAATTTGCGGCGAACGTACTGACGATTTCGGATAGTGGTGCGATTTCGCCGAGATCAAATCCCTGTGATAGTGCCCAGTCGAACACACTTGAGAAATCAGAATTCTCGCTGACCACCGAGTAGTAACCGGTCACGACGATGGGTAAATCGGGCGCGATTTCCTCGAGGCGTGTCAGGGTTGCGCGCATTTCATCACCGCAAAACTGTTCGGTTAACTCTGTAATTTCCTGCGGTGTGATGTCGGTCGAGAAAATTCGCCCCAAGTCCACATCGTTGATGCAGCCGTTGAGAAGGAGTAAGTCCATTTCGTCAGGAAGGACCATGGTATCGATCTGGAGGCTGACGGAACGGTATGCGGTTGGCACTTCGCCGCTGCATCGGAAGGTGCAGGGCTGATCGAAGTGGCTGGCGGCTAGGGTGGCGCCTGAGATGGCGTACACGGTGCGGATGACTTTGCTTCCCGTGGCGCGTTCAATTGCTTCGGAGACGCGCGACGTGAATTTATCTTTCTCGCGTAATCCATTGCCCCACACGATTGAATCACCGACAGCGGCTAGGTAGAAGAAGTCGCGGACCAGTTCGATGCGGTCACCGCCCAACGGATCACCGGTCGATGTTTCTTCGGCGTAGAGTTCAAGCGAGGTAGAACTCGACAGTGCAGACGTCGGGATTGCGACGGTGATTTCGTGCGACGATGCGGAGGCGTCGGGTGCGTTGGCCCAGAATGCACCTTGGTTTTTCGTCAGGATCTCGATCGCGGCTTCGGTTGGTTGACTCGCGTTGCAGTCTGACGGCTTGATGCGGGACGTTACGTCTTCGACTCGGACCAGTTGGCTGGATATGCCGGTGATGGCGTCGGTCAAACGGGCTTGGAGTCGGGTGATGTCGCCGGCAGCGATTTGCAGATGGAAGACGGCTGCCGTTGGCGGGGGATTGTTTGTGACAGATTCCAGTTCAATCACGCAGGTCGGGGCGAACGCTCGTTCGGTTCCGATCAGGGGCGTTTCGAGCAGGGTGGTTTTCTGGATGTATACGGTTTTGACGGCGCTGCGCGCGGGCGTGTCGCGCTTTGGGTCGGCGGCGGTGTTGCAACCCGCGATCCATACGCACGCCAGGATGGACCCGATGAGTCGGTGATTGGTGTTCTTGCGCGTCGTGCTTGGCAATGTGCTTCTCCGGGGAAGGATAGGTTTCCCCAGGCGGGTTGGCAATTGGTCTTGTACGGGTTTGGCTAAACTCGCCACTACGTTGATCCGGTGCGTCCGGGACGCACCCTACGGCTCGCCGCTAAGTCGCGTTGGGCGGCTTACCTGTATATGTCGGATCGTATCGTGTGAGAAGCAAGCAGCAAATGATCCCTGTCCGAGGGGACATTGGGGTGTAGAGTCCGGGTAAATTGGGGCTTGGGGTTGTTAGAGAAGTTGCGGGCGATTCGTAGTCTGTCCGTCCCCCACCCTTCCGCTTCGCTCAAGGATGGGGCACCCGGCGCCCTACCGCTTGGTATCGAACGTCGTCGCTTTGACGGTCCGCACAGCGGACCCTACCGGATTCCTTGAACGTTGCGGTTCGGCGGACAGTGTTTGGGTGCGGATCATGCCCGATCTTTTTGCTTCAAACAATTAGTTGTCTCGTGCCAGGGATTGAATTCGGGGGATTATTACGTCTCTTCGGATAGTTCGCTTTTTTTGTTCGGTTTGGGATTGCTTGGCGAATGTCTTGTTTGGTGAGCCGAACAGTGTTGAGTATGCGAAGACGGCGAAGTTTTGGGTGGTGTTGACAGCGATGTTGATTTGCTCGGTGGCGATTTCCGATGCCGGTTTTGGTTCGAGCGTGTCGGTGATGCTGAGTCCGGGGACGACGGCTGCTTTTCCCTGGACCGTCATCCAAGGTTGAAGGCGTTGCGCGAACTTCGGCGGGCTGCTGGTGTAGTTCATCAGGTACACCGTGTCGACGATTCCGTCCTGCATCCAGCGCTGCGCATCTTGAAAGTGGGTGAGTCCGCTTTGGCGCACCGAGCCGACGGCTGCCGTCAGCTTGATGCGCGGCTTTGTGCGTTTGATCATGGTGTGGATGTCGGCGACGAGTTGCGTGACTTGATTCGTTCGCCAGTGGTTCC
Organism: Planctomycetota bacterium; assembly: GCA_013151185.1. Lineage (GTDB taxonomy): Bacteria > Planctomycetota > Phycisphaerae > UBA1845 > UBA1845 > UBA1845. The sequence goes on along the minus strand of JAADIU010000107.1, from coordinate 3,969 downwards.
ACGCTTGTGGATTCTGATCGGGGTTTTGGCGCGTGTGCCGGTGGAAGAGTTCGAGCGTTCGTGCGTCGCGTGGGTAGTCCGGGATTCTTTCGCCGGGGACAACGGATTCGTTGGGGAATCGGATGTAGTCCATGTGAAGGCCGTCGATGTCGTAGCGGGAAACCAACTCGTGGAAGACCGAGACGAGGTAGTTTCGTACTTCGGGCAGGCAAGGGTTCAGGCTCACATACCAACCCCGCGACTTTCCCCCGGCGGTGTGGTTGAGCGGTTGACGGCGGCCCATCGGGTCGTACCAGAACCACTCGGGATGCGTGAAGTAAAGCTGGTTGTGCGTGGTGGGTTCGTTCGGTCCGCGCCATGCGGGCATGACGTTGACCCATGCCTCGATGGCAAGGCCGTACCTGTGGGCTTCTTCGATGGCGAGGGCGAGTGGGTCGTAACCGGGCGAGGTGTGGTCGAATTGCTCGGCCCAGGGTTCGATTTGCGAGGGATAGGACACCGTGCCGTTGCCGCGTACCTGAAAGAGGATCGTGTTGAAGCCTGCGCTGGCGCAGTTGCTGATGATTTTCCGCACGTCGTCGGCGGTGGCGAAATCGTAGCGTGTCACCCAGATGGCGCGAACGGGTTTTCTTTCAACCGTCTTCGATGGCGGCTTGGGCTGTGTGTGTGCGGGGGTGGGTGCCTTTGGTTTCAATCTGAACCATGTGCATCCGGATTGCACTGAGAACGCGACCGTGGTTGCGAGAAGCATCGCGATGATGCGGAATGTGCGACGTCGTGTGCGTTTCATCGAAAGGTTCTTTCGGTGCCTGTTCGGCTGTGCCCGTTCGTTCGTTGATATCCCCCGAGCAATTCTTGATTTGAAGAATTGCTTCGAGGCGGGCGATGGAGTTTGGCAGAAGTTGCGGGGCTGTGCAATGGTGGGTGGGTTACTTGTGCGTGGTGCGTTTTAACTCGCGTGCCTGGTCGCGATAGAGCGTTGCCAGTCTTGCGACGATGGGGTGCGGGTCTTCGGCGAGTCGTTCGAGGACAGGTAGGAACAGCAGTCCTTGCTTTTTTGCGAAGAACTCGACTGCAAGAAGGCGGACAAGCCAGTGTGAATCGGAGATGAGCGGTGCAGCGGCTTGGATGGTGGGTTGGCTGAGTGGGAGGCGCGTTAAGGCGCTGAGTGTGCGAGCGCGAATGTGGGGGCTGGGATCGCGCAGCATGGTCAAGGCATCTGCGGTCAGTTTTTCTGCGTCGATGCTGAGCGCGTGGTAGGTGTGTGGTTTTCGGAGCATGGAGTCAAGGCGTTCGAGGATGAGCACGACGACGGTTTCGAGAGCGCGGACACGCGCTGCTTCATCGCTTGCTCTGAGGTTGTCTCGAATGCGAGAGAGGCCGTCGGGGGTTGCGTCGACTGGAAGGCGCATGAATTTGACCATCAATGGTGCGATGCTTTGAAAACGCGAAACGATTGCGCCGTTTGCGCCGAACACTGGGTCGAGGATAAAGCGTGCGTTCAGGTCGATGCGGTGTTGGGGCTGTGCGTTGAGGAAGATGCGTCCCGCGGCTGTGGTGAGTGAGCGGGTGATGCTGCGCGATTCGCCGGGTTGGAGGACTGCGTCGCCCATGAGTTCAATCGTCAGGTAGTTGTTCAGGTGCAGTCCCATCCGCGAATCCGCCACCAATGAGACGTTGATCTGGGGGTTCAACATGCGGTTGACGCCCAGGATGATTGGGTGGTTGCTGTAGTTTGTGAGGGTGATGGTGGCGGTGAGGGAAGTGCCGAGTTCGTGAGTGGTTTTGTCGAGGGTTGCGTCAAAATCGATGAAATTCAACGGTTTTTTTGCGAATTCCAGCGGGAAGCGATCGAACTGGGACAGGAGTTGTTCTGCGGCGGAGAAGTCATTTTCGGCGGGGACGGGTTGGCCGAGGGATTGCAGCGATTGGTTTAGTTCGCCCCGGTCTTCGGCGAGGAATCGGGCGGCAACTTGTTTGAGCGTTTGGATGGCACCGTCGGAATCGCCGAGGGCTTGCTGGGCCTTTGCAAGCGCGACGGCTGATTTGTTGTCCAGAGGCTTCGCAGATTTGAGGATGTCGGCAGCTTCTCTGTGGAGGCCTGCGGCTTCGTAGGCTTGCCCCAGGCGTTGTTTGATTGACGGGTTTCTCGGTTCTTTTTCTGCGGCGAGCGTCGCATAGCGGACCGCGCGTTGTGGATCGGGTTGTATGTCGAGGTGGAACCTGGCGATGTCGAGGCACGTTTGTGCGCTTGCGGTGTTGGGGTGGGCTTCCACTTCGCGGAATCGTGCGGTGAGCTTGTTTATTTCGTCGTTGGCAAGCTCGGTGCGGCCAAGTTTTTGGGCGGCTTGGATGATGACGAAGGATGCGGGTGTGAATCGAGAAGCAACGGTGAGGACCTGTTGAGACTGTGCGATGGCCTTGGTGAACTCGCCGCGCAGGAGTTGGACTTCGGCGATTTCGGTGAGGAGTTGTGGTGAGGCCGTTTGGCCGGTTGCGCTTTGAGACTGGGTGTCAGATGCAATTTGCAGCCAGGTGATGGCGTGATCGTACAAGCCGATTTGCTTGAGGTAGTCAGCCAATCGCCACGCGGGCTGAGGCGAAATGGGATCGAGGGCGACTTCTTTCAGCATGAAGTCGACTTGGATTCTCGGCGGGTATTCCTCGTCTGCGTCGTTTTGCAATTGGGCCAGCAGTAATTGGGCGGCGAATCTGTTGGACGGAGAATCGAGCGTCATTTGTGCGTGACGCATAGCCTCATCATCGTCGCCGCGATTCTTGAACATCGTTGCCAAACGAAGATGTATGTTGCCTTGGGCGTCGATCGTGAGGTTGGGGCGTTTGAGAAACGACTGGCATAAGGCGACGCGATCTTCGAGTTTCTGTTTGTCCGCCAGTTGCACTTCGAGCAGGGCCATCAACGCGGGTATGTCTTGCGGTTCTCTTTTGCAGTAGGCCGCGAGGCAGTGGATGGCTTCCTCTTTCTTGTTCAGGCGAAAGAGTAAATCGGATCGCCAGCGGTGCGCTTCGGAAAGATTCGGTGATAGCTGGAGCGCTGCGTCTATCCATATCAGGATGAATTTGGCGTCGTCGGGTTGGGGGTCGGTGATGGCGAGTCCGTGGGCGCGGCCATAGTTTAGGAGCCACTGTCCGCTGCTGGCGCTCGATTGGCTTTGTTCCTGTGCGTGGATGACTGGGGCGAGAAGCGTCAGGCACACGAGTGTTGTTGCGATCGCGGACAATCTGTGTGCTGGGCCCACCGTGCAAATTTTTGTGAACTGAGACAGTGATTTCGAAGTTGCGATACGGGCTGCCCTTGGTTGGCGGTGCGCGTTTGGTGCTTGCGATGGGGGTGTGTTGCGTCTCATGGTTTGCGGGTTCTTTTACCTGTGTACTCAATTGTTGGCAAGCGTGTTGATGGTATGGGGACTATTTGTAGACCGCTTTGCAAGTTTTGCCGGTGAATCCTGACGCGGGGTTTGTTGGGTTGGTTTCTTGGGGATGTGGTTCTGTTCGGCGAAGCAGGGATGGGTTTGAAGCAAGGCGATCACATCACTGTGCCGGCGAAAGCCGAGTGTTTCATCCCTCTGTTGCCTTATCAACGGGCGGATGTTGAGAGTGAGGATCGGTTTCGTTGGTGTTGTTGGTCGCGTCAGACGGGGAAGAGTTTTACGAAATCGTTGCGTCGGGTGTTGCGGGGAATCGCTCGGCGGCGGACGCAGGTTTTTCTTTCTGCGGGTGAGCGTCAGAGTCGGGAGTTGATGGCGAAGGCACGTCAGCATTGTCAGGCGCTTGCGATCGCGACGGAGTTCTTGGATTGCGACTATTTTTCTGGGACATCGTTCAAGCAGTTGGAGATTCACCTGCCGGGAGGCGTGAAGATCGTGGGTTTGCCGGCGAATCCGCAGACGGCACGCGGGTTTACGGGTGACGTGTTTCTCGACGAGTTCGCGATGCACGCTGAGGATC
>JAADIU010000047.1 GCA_013151185.1 Planctomycetota bacterium | reverse complement strand
CAAACTGTTCACTCTTTGCGCGAACCGGCTTAGCTTTGCAGTGCGCGGCCTTGGGCGCATCAACTGCGAGAGTTCAAAGAATGTGTGTTGGGAACGCACCGTACGACTCTCAAGTTACTCTGCCGCGCCAGTGAAGTCGCCTGAATTGCGTGTGGTTTACCGGTTGGCGTTTCCCACGAATCTCTGCGCTTGAATCGAACCCGTGCTCGACTAGAGTATTCCGTGGCGGTTTGCATGGCTGGTGTGTGTTTTTCTGCCTGTCCGCTGTGGTGCTGAAGGGTTGCGAATATGCAGGGAAATATGCGGAAAAATATCTACCAGAAAATTTGGGAGGCGCACATCGTCCACCAGCGGGTTGGCGAGGAGGCGATTCTTTATATTGATCGGCACTTCGTTCATGAGGTTACTTCACCGCAGGCGTTTGAGGGGCTGCGTCTTGCGGGGCGCGGTGTGCGCCGGCCCGAGCTGACGTTTGCGACGATGGATCACAACATTCCGACGACGAACCGTTTGGTGGAAATCGCCGATCCCATGTCGCGAAAACAGGTCGAGGTCTTAACCGAGAATTGCAATTCGTTTGGCGTGACGTTGTTCGACATGGCCAACCGTCGCAACGGTATTGTGCACGTCATCGGGCCCGAGTTGGGCTTAACCGAACCGGGCATGACTATTGTGTGCGGTGATTCGCATACGTCGACGCATGGTGCATTCGGGGCGTTGGCATTTGGCATCGGTACGAGCGAAGTCGAACATGTGCTGGCTACGCAAACGCTCCGGCAAAAAATCGCGAAGACCATGCAGATCAAAGTCGAGGGCACACCGTCGAAGGGCGTTTCCGCGAAGGATGTCATTCTCGCGATCATCGGACGGATTGGAACGGCTGGCGGGACGGGATATGTGATCGAGTACACCGGGTCGCTCATTCGCAGCCTCAGCATGGAAGGGCGAATGACGATTTGTAATATGAGCATCGAAGGTGGGGCGAGGGCGGGGTTGATTTCACCGGACGAAACCACGATTGCATACTTGCAGAATCGGGAGTATCAACCGACGGGCAACCAACTTCCCGATGTGGTGGCGTCTTGGCGAGGATGGGCTTCGGATGCGGGATGTGCATACGATCGAACGGTCACGCTCGAGGCTGCCGCGATCGAACCGCAGGTGACATGGGGCACGTCACCGGGCATGGTCACGGGCATCACAGGCAGCACGCCGACACTCGCGGACATCGCCGATCGCAATGAACGATTGGCGACGGCTCGTGCGCTGGAGTACATGGGCCTCGATGAAGGCTTTCCGATTTGCGAGATTCGCCCGAACAAAATCTTCTTCGGTTCCTGCACCAATGGCCGCATCGAAGACCTTCGCGTGGCGGCAAACGTTGTGCGTGGTCGTCGGCTGCACTGCGACATCGATCAGGCAATCATCGTGCCCGGTTCGTTTCAGGTTAAAGCGCAGGCGGAGGAAGAGGGGCTCGACATGATCTTCATAGACGCAGGGTTTGAATGGCGCGAAGCGGGGTGTTCGATGTGCCTGGCGATGAACGACGATGTGCTCGAACCGGGCGATCGATGCGCGTCGACCTCGAATAGAAATTTTGAGGGCCGTCAGGGTAAGGGAAGCCGAACGCACCTCGTCAGCCCCGCGATGGCGATGGCGGCTGCTGTTGAAGGGCACTTTGTCGACATACGCAAATGGGAGCAACCCGTATCATAGGGACCGTTATCGATGGAACCGTTTACCAACATAACAGGCATCGTGGCTCCGCTCGAAGCGTTGAACGTGGACACGGACCAGATTATTCCAAAACAATTTCTCAAACGCATCGAGCGTACAGGGTACGGGGAGTTTCTGTTCAACGATTGGCGTCTCAATGATGATGGCAGTGTCAACCCGTCATTTGAGATGAACGAACCGCGCTATGGTGGGGCGAGCATTCTGTTGACTAAGGACAATTTTGGTTGCGGCTCATCGCGCGAGCATGCGCCTTGGGCGTTGCGCGATTTTGGCTTCACGTGTTTGATCGCCCCGAGTTTCGCTGACATTTTTCATAACAACTGCTTTAACAATGGCATTCTTCCGGTGACCTTGCCCGATAACCAAGTGACCGAACTGTTCGCGCAGGTGCGGGCGACCGACGGATTTCGACTTGGTATCGACCTCGATGCGCAACGTATCACCCTGCCGGATGGCGCGGTCATTTCATTCGAGATAGACCCCAACAAACGACGATGCCTGCTTGACGGCTTGGATGCTATCGGACTCACGCTCGAACACGAGGACAAGATTGCGCAGTACGAGCGCGGCCGACACACCGCCTAGAGCCCCTCCGATTTACAGACGTTCTCCTCGCTCTGCTTGCCTGGGCGAAATCTCCCTGCCTACGATTGGAAACCATGGGCCCGCGCCGAGGCGTGGGGCTGTTGTTGTCGTTGAGCAGCAGAAGCGGTGGGGATGGATCCCCGTTATCGCTTTGAGGAGGGGAGAGTCGTTATGAATCGAACATTTTCTGTTTCTGATTCGCGTGACGCGTTCACGGTTCAAATCAAACCGTGGCGCGTGATTGTCTGCGCCGCGTTTGCGATCATGTTCGTAGCCGCCGGGTGTCAAAGCGTGTCACCCCGCGTTGTGGGCACCGGCGAGGTATTGGAGGAAATTGCGACCTGCGAGAACACCTGCGACTTTTCCGACGACGGTGTGTGTGACGATGGCGGGCCCGATTCGTTCTCTAGGTCATGTACGTTTGGTAGCGACTGCGGTGACTGCGGAACCCGATTGGGCAGCAAGGAAGGCGACGACGCTTCAAGCGATGAACGCCTTGGTGACGCGGCGAACGGGGTCGGAACCGATGGGGGAGCGACCGGCGAAACATCCGAATCTGACGCGGGAAGTGGCGAAGGTTCAGGCGGTGACGCAGGCGTAGAAGGTGAAGACAATTCTTCGGATGCAGGTGACCAGGGAAATCCTGGCAACCCACCGGGCGGCGGTCCGACAGGTGGCGGAGATCCTCCGGGTGGGGATGAGCCCGAAGACGAGCCGCAGGTGACACCTGAAAATGGCGACTACGCTTTGCACCGCGTCGTCCTGCAAAACACATCAGAAGCCGCGCTGATGGTGCGCGTTGGCGACATCGACAATCTCAACTTCGGTTTCGATGCGTTTTTCGATCCGTTTTCCGGATACATCACTCCGCCACACCCGTTCCCCTGGGCGCTCGACGAATCCGATCCGGCGGGCACCGATCGAATCATGGTTGTGTCGAGCTTTGTCGGTAAGCCCATCGAGGAGTCGGACGGGTACTCCCGCGATACGTCGCGTCCGGAAAACATCGTCGCACCGATTGTGCTTGAATACGATCTTCAAGGTTTGATTGTCACCGGAGCTATTCTCCAAATCTTCATCGACGATCTTCAAGCCCCACGGTGGGGAGCAGATTACAAGATCACGATCAACGGGCTGCGGGCGCAGTTCATGGAGTCGCGTCTAAACGTTTTGGATCAGGACGGTCCGGTTGGGCAATTGATCAGCATCGATGTGCCCGCAACATTTCTCGCCGAAATCGCAACGGGACGCCTCGACCTGTTGATCGACGATTTGACGACCGGCGCGGGCGACGGGTACGCGGTGGATTTCGTGAAGCTGCTCGTGAATCCTGTCGGGGTTTCTCAGACGGGTAGCATCGTTGGATCGGTGGTCGATAGTGCGACCGGCGCCGCGATCGAAGGAGCGACCGTCTCTGCGGGTGGCAGCGCGTCAGACGTTTCCGATGCGAATGGGGCGTATGTACTGAACGGTGTGCCTGCCGGCTTGGCGATCGTGGAAGTTGAAAACGAAGGACACACACCCCTGACGCAGTCGATCACGCTCGTTGCCGACGATGTTGTTGCGCTGGACTTCGAGTTGGAATCGAGCGAATAAACACGGTGCGATTTGTAGGTGCGCATGTCACGATTGTGCTGCGCCACCGTTTCGGATGACGTGGAGGCGAAGGCGTTTGATTCGCCTGGGCTCTGCGTGGATGACACGAATCTCGACATTCTCGTGAACGCACGAATCGCCCGTCACCGGGATTCGCCCCATCGCGCTGAAGACAAACCCGCCGATTGTTTCGTAGCTGTCATCTTCCGGAAGTTCGATGTCGAGTTCTTCGTTGATTTCGTCGACGCGCACGCGGGCGTCAATCTCCAACGTGTCCGCGTCGATTCGCGTGACCGGTTCGGGCGTGTCCTGATCGTATTCGTCTACGATTTCACCCACGAGTTCCTCGAGGATATCCTCGATCGTAACCAGTCCCGCCGTGCCGCCATATTCATCCAACACGATCGCCATGTGAACCTTTTCGGTTTGAAATTCGTGAAGTAAATCGCGGACGTTCTTGGTTTCCGGAATGAAGGGCACGCGTCGCATCACCTCTGTCGCGACGAAATTGGCATCGGGTGAAACCTGCAACAGGTCTTTTGCGTAGACGATACCGAGCACTTCGTCGATGGTTCCGTTGTAGACCGGAATTCGAGAGTGGCCGATTGTTTGGATCAGCTCTTTGATCTCCGCGAAGGAAGCATCCTTCTCGACAGCCGAAATCTCTGTGCGGGGCGTCATGATTGCGGCAACGCTTGCGTCCGACAGGTCAATGACGGACTCGATCATTTCTTTTTCTTCTTCATCAACGCCCCCGAGCTTTTCGCTTTCGCTGACTGCCGCCAGCAGTTCGCGCTCCAGCCGCTCGGATTCGGCTTCGACACTATCCGGAGGAACCCCGATCAATCGACGGACCATCGCGTCCACCACCCCCAAGGTGGCTACGATCGGGTAGAACGCCCGACGCAGCGCGAGGAGCAGCGGAAGCAGCGCAGTCAAAAGCGCTTCGCCCGCATACTTCGACCACGCTGCGGGCACCGCCACACCGAAAATCATGATCACTGCGAAGGAGCACACGAACGCGAGCAGATAGATCCATCGGGTATCTGCGAAAGACGAAGTCTCAAACAAGCGAAAAAACACCAGCACCAGCGCCAACGTGCATGCCGTCCGCACGCTGGCCACGCAGTTGGCCAGGTCCGTCCGCATTTTTTCGAGAGGCTCCATCAGGTGTTCCCTGTTTCGGCGCTCAAGGGCTTCGCGCATGCGCACGCGCGACGTCAGCCGAAGCGCCAGGCTCAAGGTAGCAGTGACCATGAGCACCAAAGCCAAAATCACCGCAATCAGGATGGCGGTTGCTTGTTTACTCAATGTGATTCACGTCCTCCCATTCGTCGGCGCACTTGGGCGCAGGCGGATGTGTGCTGATTGACGCGCGCAGCGTGCAGGACTTTCCGGGGATCGCTTCAGCCAGCAGTGTTCCTTCGCGATCCAGCACGATACTCTGAACGTCTGCCTCGCCTTCATCCAGGGCGCAACCTATAGCCACGACAAAACTCGAACACGACCGGGCAAAACTTGCGGCTGATGTTATGTTCGGTTTGGGCGTTGGAAAAATGATGAGATCCAATGGTTGGTTCGCCGGACTCGGTGGGGGGATAATAGTTCCGATGGGTTCGGCGACCCGCAGGGCAATACATCCGATGGGAGTCACCCGCGAAACCCACTCACATGGGCCCCGCTCACCTGGGCCACTGTCGGTTTCGGTCGCGCGAATGAATGGGTCGCCGTCGGGATCAAAGAGGGTGGCGACTTCGCGCATCTGCGAGTCGACCAGTTCGGAGTGACCGACAGCGATCCAGATGCCCCATTCGCGAGCCCAGAACGAAAACGCCTCGGCAAACCCCTGACACATGGCCTCGCTCACCGCGAAATCTTCAGCGACCTCTTGCGTACCGACGCAGCAGTCGGGCAACACGATGAGATCGGGCGCGGGAATTCGCCGGGCTTCCGACCGAATCATGTGTTTGAGATCCGAAAGGTTGTTCGCCCGCTTGCCTACGCTGAGTTTGGGTTGAAGCACACTGATGTTCACTCTGAGGTCCTCCCAAAAACCGGACCCACGCCCAGTGCGGTAAGCACGTCGTCCTCCTCCGCGTGCATGCGAGTAGCCGCTGCTTCTTCGTGATCATCAAAGCCAAGCAAATGGAGTGTCGCATGGATGGCATAGAGCATCACCTCATGCACCGACCGATGTCCCCTGTCACGGGCTTCGCGTGCGGCGGTTTCGATGGAGATGACAATATCGGCATGGATGTCTGCGTCGGAGGATGCCGAACCTCGTTGTGGATCGTCGGACAGATCAAACGTCAGCACGTCGGTCGGTCCCGCAATGCCCATGCAGCGTTGGTGGAGTTCGGCGATCACGTCGTCGCTGACCAAACGAACGGAGACCGAGCCACTTGATTGACGATGGCGATTCAGCGTGAATCGGATCGCATCGAGGATGCGATTAAGATCGGGCTCGTCCAGCGTGGCCTCATCCAGCGTGGCCCCGTCCAGGGCGGCATCGCCGGAGGATGCTTCGAGGAGAATGGATAGGTCGTATGGCGAATCGTCGTCTGAACAATGGGATGCGTCCATCGCTATGTTCTAATTCTCCCGGTCAACTAACCCACTGTCGACTAACCCGCAAGCTGCTTAGAGTCGCCAGGTGGCTGGTCTTCTTTCGCTTCTTTTGGATACGCCACCCGCCCATGATAGAAACGACACAGGCTTTTGACCAGCGATTCTTCGACCAAATGAAGTTCACGCAGGGTAATGTCGCAGTCGTCGAACTGACCGTCCTTTAATCTGGCTTGCAGAACTTGGCTGACGATGCTCTCGATTCGTCCGGGCGTGGGTTCCGGCAACGCGCGAACCGCACTCTCAACTCCGTCGCACAGCATCAAAACAGCCGTCTCTTTTGACATCGGTTTCGGACCGGGGTATCGAAACTCGGCTTCATCGACCTGCCGATCGTGCTTGCCGCTTGCGATTTGCGGCTGCTTTTCGCTGGCCCGATGATGAAAGAATCTGACCACGGTCGTGCCATGATGCTCGGCGATGAACGGATGCAGGACGCGGGGCAGGGCGTACTCCTTCGCCAACTCCAAGCCGTCCTTCACATGTCCGAGGATGATCAGCAAACTCATCGAAGGCGCGAGGTTGTCGTGGCGATTGATGGAGGATTCCTGGTTCTCCGCAAAATACTCTGCCTTGGGAATCTTTCCGATGTCGTGGTAGAGCGCGCCCACATGGGCCAGCAGCCCATCTGCACCAATCGTGCTGCACGCCGTCTCCGCAATGTTACCGATGATCAACGAGTGATTGAATGTGCCCGGTGCCTCGTGCGCAAGGCGGCGAAGAAGCGGACGATTTGCGTCCCGAAACTCCAGCAGAGTGAGCGACGTTGCGACCCGAAATAGCCGCTCAATAAATGGCAGCGTGCCCTGAATGATGAGTGCAGCCAGAATCGCGCTTCCGAATCCGATGAAAGCCCGGCGAAACGCAAACCCAACCTCTTGATGGTCGATCAACCCAAACGCGAACGACGTCACAAGCACGAGCAAACCCGCAAGGACACCAACCGACAGCACCTTGGTCCGCGTGCGAATGTCTTTGAGCATGAGCGCCGTGAGGTAGCCGCCCGTCAGCATCGTGACGAAAGCGCCGAAATCAGCACGGATCATCAAAGCCACGATGGCGATGTACAACACGGTGACGCCCGCCGCAAAACGAGGCGGGTAGGAAATCGTCAGAATCGTAGCCACCAGCAGGACCGGTGTTAGAACGAACTCGACGTGGGGCAAGCGTGCCACGATCATGCGAACCGCAAGCAGAGACACGAGCAGCAGCCCCGCAAATGCGACGGTTCGTGTGTGAACCTGAAAGACCCGCGGCTGATAGAGCCCGACGTATGAAAACAGACAAACCGTCAGGATAGAAAGAATGGCACCGATACCGAGGTATTCGAGAAGTCTCTGCTCGCGCGCTTTGACAGCCCCCGGATCTTCACTCGCCAAGTATGCCTGGAACGCCCGTTGTTCCGCGTACAGCAGAGCCAGTTCCGCGTGTGTAATTCCGCTCGCCAGCGGTACGTCCTGATCGCCGGTTCCCGGTGAATGGGGAAATACGAACGGCTTACCGCCTTCAAACAACCGCACACCGCGTGGCGCTGCGCGTTCGGCTTGAATCATGGCGTCTTGCGTGCGCTGCTGATCGTAGACCAGGATGGGTTCTTTCCCGAGAACTTTGACCAGAAACTCGCGAATCGTGGGGCGCAATTGAGGCGCGAACCTTTGGGCGAGTATCGACGCCCTTCCTTCCAATGCGTTGGTGCTGGTGATGCGGATAAGTTGCACCGTTGCCAAGCGCCGATCCACAGGCGGTTTTCCTTCGTCGATGGGCATCGAAACAATGAGTTCGGCGGCTGTTGACGGTGGGTCGCGCTGCAATTGATCAGACGGAAGAGCCGTGGGTTCGTCTTGAAGATCGGCTTTTAGCCGCGCAAGCGATGCGGTGAAACTGTTGCGCATCGATTCATCTGCGCCATTGAGGCGATTGTAAACCGCTTCGAGCGCGGGCCATGAATAGTCGGCGGCTTTGGCTTTGAAAGCCTCGAAGGTGGGCGCTTGGGCGGCTTCAAACATCGCCGACAATTCGCGTTCGCCAACGATTCGATCGATGAAGTCGGAATCGATCTGGTAGTGATTGGGGACGGCTTCGCGTGCGGTGAGTTTGTTGCGGGCGTCCAGTTCTGGATCGGCAACTTCAAAATCGACACGGGCGACCACCGGTTGGGCGATCCGCTGGTTGAGCGCGTACGGAATCGCCCGCTTGCCCGAAAGCACAATGAGCATCGCAACGCACATGAACAGCAGGGTGACGGTCGCCGGCCAAACGCCCACTTGGCGCAGGAGAAATTTAGCTGGCGATTCGCTTGACTCCGCCTTGAATTGGCGAGCCCGTTCGCGTCGAATCTTCTTTTTTTTCGTGAATCCGAACATCGGTCAGTTCGCTCTCAATACCACAAAACGCTGCAACCGTTGTTGATCGACATTTGCCAAGGTGCTCATTATGGAAAGCACGATCCCATTAAACAGAACGGACGCCAAGAACCGCGATTCCAGCCCTGTCCGCTCCATATTCGGTGTTGCACCTACGCTGGCCGCACCAACGATTGAAGTGAACAGTGCTGCAATCCGTTCCTCACCCCTGAAGGGCGGGCCACGCCGATACTGTTCACTCCCAATACTGTTCACTCAATGCGCGAACCCGCCTAACGGTTTTTTTCATACGCCTTGACGATATTCTGCACGAGACGGTGTCGAACAATATCCGTTTTTTCCAGTTCGACAATGCCAATGTGCTTGTTGCCCTTGAGGCGATTGACCGCGTCGACCACGCCGTTGGTTTGGCCAGTGGGCAAATCCGTTTGCGACGCATCACCTGTGACGATCATCTTGCTGCCTTGACCGAGGCGCGTCAAAAACATGAGCATCTGCGATGGCGTCGCGTTTTGGGCTTCATCCATGATGACGGCAGAGTGGTTTAGTGTCCGCCCGCGCATGAACGCCAGAGGAACCACCTCAATGACGTCATTCTCCATGAACCGTTTAATCTGATCGTAACTCATCATGTCGTGCATGGCGTCGAACAATGGACGCAAATATGGATTGACCTTGGCCTGCATGTCACCGGGCAGGTAGCCCAGTTTTTCTCCGGCTTCCACTGCAGGCCGCACCAATACCAACCGCCGCATCCGACGTGTCTTGAGAAGCGATACGCACATCGCCACGGCTAAGTACGTTTTGCCGCTGCCTGCGGGCCCGGTGCAGAACGTCAGGTCAAACTTTTCGATGGCGTCGATGTACCGTTTCTGCCCCTCGGTTTTTGGAACGATCGTACTGTTCGAGTGATAGACTTCGATGCGGCTCGCGAAGCCCGGTTCGGAATCTCGATCACAGGCGACGATGGCTTCGGTGACGTCGTCATCGCAAATGGCGTCCCCACGACGGAGGCGCGCCTGCAACGATTCCAATACGCTCGCAGCTTTGCGAATGGAATCGTTCTGACCGCTCAACTTGATGGTCGAATCGCGGGCGGTGATGCGGACATCCAAGGCGGTTCGGATGAGTCGCAGGTGGCGATCCGCAGGTCCGAACAACGCGGTTCGCTTCGCGGCATTGTCGATGGCGAGGGTAAGTTCCAAGTGGGGCGAATCATTCCTTCGGGATCGACCCGCGGTCAGTGCCGCGACCTGCCGCGGCGGCAGGCTATAGGCCCGCCACCCGATACCGCCACCGAGTCGTCGCCCTATTCTACAACACCGCCCACCATCGTGTTAGTAGAAACCAAGCGATCGGAGCAGCGGCAATCGGGCTGTCCACCATATCGAGTATTCCCCCGAAGCCGGGCACAAGATGTGCCGAATCTTTGACCTTTGCAGAGCGTTTGAAGACCGACTCCACCAGGTCGCCGAACTGCCCCGCAATCGACATAACTACCCCAAAAATAAGAGCTTGGAACCATGTCATTCGCAAGTAGACACCTGTGATTTCATGGATCTGCATTTGGAAGGCGAACGAATCGAAGGAGATCGTCGAATGGTGAATTTTGAAGAGGAGCAGCGAAATCATAGCGCTGACGAAGATTCCACCGAGCGCCCCTTCGACGGATTTGTTCGGGCTGACGCGGGGAATGAGTTTCGTCCGGCCAAACCATGACCCGATGAAGTACGCGCCAATGTCCGACACTTTGCACACCACGATGATGCAAAGCACGACCCAAGCGCCATCGCCACGCGGTCCGAGTAGCGCAGAGTCGCAGCGCAGAATCACCAGGAAACTCGGCAGCACACCGCAGTAAATGAAGAGAAGCCAGGTCCCTGCGATGTCGGTGAGGCCCCATTCGACGTCGCTTCGTCTCAGCACACCCAGTCCACTGCCCAGAAAAGCAGCCGCCACCAGAAACATCTGCAGGTGCATGGCTTCGAGGTCGGTGGGGCCTTCTCCCAGCAAGCCCGCAGCACCAAGCCACGGGGCCAATATCAGCGCTACGCAGGATATCGTGGCCCATAATTCGCCCGGACTGGCCCCCGTCGCCCGGCACATGGAAGCCAGTTCTTTGACGGCCAACACACCGATGATCGCCATCGCGATGGGCAGAAAACTACCGCGTGCAAAGAGCGTTCCAGCCACGATAGGAAAGGACGAAACGTGGGCATCTGCGGCGAATAAGGCGAATACAATCGCGATCGCGATCGCGCCGAAAGAAATCCGTTGAGTCATGGGTAATGAATCCAGTCTTGTGTTCGCGACGTTCGCCGGGCACGATACGATGGTAGCCCGCCGATGTCTATCTCGTCTTTGGGGCTGGGTTCTGCGTCCCGTGGCTGTCGAGCGCTTTGCGAATGCGGTATGATCGTTCGCGAACCGGGCAGGACAATGGCGATCTCGGAAAACGGGTTGCGGGCACCCGCGATCGGATCAAAGGAGGCAGTGCGCATGTCGAGTCATCAACGAATCAATTCCACCAAAATCGTGTTGGTCGCTTTGCTTCTTCCGCTGGTTTTTGCCGGCTCGTCGTTTGCCCAGCGTAAGAACATCCGCGCGCTTCGCTACGACCACTACTTGACGCGAAGCGGTCAGGCGTACGAAGAAAAAAACTGGGACCAGGCAATTTTCTATGGGCAGTTGACTACGAAACTGTTCCCACTTCGCAGCGGTGACCACTACAACCTCGCTTGTTGCTACGCACTCGCCGGTCAAACGGGCAATGCGCTCGACACCCTCGAAACGTCGATCCGCTGCGGGTGGAGTGATCCGAACCATCTGAAGCGTGACTCAGATTTAAAATCGCTTCGGAAAGAGGATCGCTACAAAGAATTGGTCAAAAGCGCCATCGAAAGCGCGAAAGAGACCAAGGTTATCTACCAGCCAACAACTGCAAAAAAGGGCGGCGCAAAAAAAGTGTTGGTTGCGCTCCACGGGTTCGGCGGAAATCCGCGTGCGTTCGTCGGCGAATTGTCTCCGGTGGCTGATCGACTTGGAATTCCATTGATCGCATTGAAAGGTCGTGGTCCGACACGACAGCAGGGGCTTTACGGTTGGCACAAAGGAGCGAACCCACGCGATCTTGACGTCGAGGGAACCGCCAAGCGGATCGATCAAGCCGCCAAAGACCTCGGCTTTGAACCTGCGGATATTATTGTTGTGGGCTTTTCGCAGGGTGGGGCGGTGGCGCTGAACATGCTGGCCGATTATCCGGGCAAGTACCAAGGCGCTCTTACAGTCGCTGCGGGCAATCCCCACGATGTCTTTCACGAATGGATGGATAAGGCGAAGGACAACCCCGTTCGCGTATTTATGATTGCGGGCGCTTTGGACAAGGACCAACCGTTCAGCCTGGCGACGCTCGCGCCGCTGAGCGAAGCAGGCGTCAAACTGAAGTACCTGCAACTGCCCGCCATCGGCCACGAAATGCCACCCAACAGCACCGATCTGTATGTCGAAGCCATCGAATTCTTGACGGCGAAGGACTGAGCGGAATCGATCAACTCGATCTGCGGTGGGGCGACAGAACCCGTTTGCAGAGAATGGTCACGAGATACGCTGCGCCACAGAGGGCGATCGTGGTCGCGCCTGCCGGGAGTTCCGGTGCATAACTCAGGGCAAGCCCGCCCGACGTTGCAGCCATGCTGATGAGGATCGCAATCAACATCATCTGCCACAACCGAGGTACGAATTGACCGGCGATCGCTGCGGGTAAAGTCAACAACGCAATCACCAATACCAAACCCACCACGGTTACAAGAACCACGACGGTCAGCGCCACCATCGCGAGCAGCAGCAGATAGTAAAACTCGACCCGGACACCACGCAGTCGCGCAAACTCCGCGTCGTAGCAAACCGCAAGGAACCGGTTGTAGAACATCAATCCCAACGCGACAACCAGAACATCAAGCCCCGCCACCAGGTATAGATCTTCTCTCGAAACCAGCAGGATGTTTCCGAAGAGGTAGCTCATCAGGTCTTCGCCGTATCCGGGCGTGCGCGCGATGAACAGGATGCCGATTGCCATTCCGCCCGCCCATAGGGCGCTGATGACGGTGTCTTCGCGTTGGCGCGCCCGCAGGCTTACATAGCCGATGATGACGGCTGCGATTAACGCGGCGACGATCGCACCATGCAGGGGTTGCAACCATGACCATCCTTCAACGCGATTCAGGTATCGAGCGATGCCCATTCCACCGAGCGTGCAGTGTGCGATTCCCCCGGCGATGTAGCTGATTCGGCGCGCGACGACGTAGCTGCCCACGACGCCACACGCGACGCTCGCAATGATTCCTGCAAGCAGCGCCTGCTGGAGAACGGTGCTTTCTTTCAACGCTGCAAAAAATTCAATCACAACAATCCCCCTTGTGTGGGGATTGACTGTGGACGAGGCGCACTTCGCGGCCGTACATGTCTGCGACCTGCTGGTTCGTCAGTTCACCGGTTGAATGTGTGTGGACGCTGCGGTTGACGCAGATCACGGTACGAAAGTAGAGCGACACGAAACCGACATCGTGGGAGACAACAACAATGGTGATGCGTTTGTTGAGTTCTCGCAGTTGATCGTAGAGGTCGTCCTGGACGGCTGGGTCCAGGTTGGCTGTGGGTTCGTCGAGAATCAGCGGTTCGCCCGCGAGCGCCCGAGCAATCAAAACGCGCTGCTTTTGCCCGCCCGATAGCTGCCGCAACGGCCGACCCGCTTGGTCGGCCAACCCGACTTCATCGAGTGCAGCCAGGGCGGCATTCTTGTCGCGCGGTTTGTATGGACCGAATCCGCTGACGTTCCCAAGCCGTCCCATCAATACAACATCGAGTACCGACACGGGGAATTCCGGATCGAGGTTCGAGTGCTGAGGCATGTACCCGATGCGCTTGCACGCGCGGTGGGGGGCGTGTCCGAGGATGTCGATCGAACCCTCGCGCGGTCGGAGAATGCCCAGCATGAGTTTGACGAGCGTGGTTTTTCCGCCGCCATTGGGGCCGATCACACCGACGAAATCGCGGTGTGCGATGGCAAAGGTTGCTTCGTCGATAACGCGCTCGCGTTCGTATGCAAAGCTGACTTTGTTGAAGGTCATCGCTGGTTGGTTTTCATTCATCGGCTGCGTTCCTTCGAGCCTTCGCGGGGTCATCATTCGCACTCGCGGAACCGCTAGCCGCCTGAATGATTTGTTCCGCGATGTAGCCGAGGTTCTCGATGTAGTTCTCCGAAAGGGGATTGAGCGCAACGACCGCACCACCGATTTGCTTCGCGATCGAGTTTGCAGCGCGTTGGGAAAATTGCGGCTGAACGAAGATCAACCGGACACCTTCCTTTCGAGCCCTCGCCACAAGGTCGATCAACTCCTTCGCCGTGGGTTCCTTACCGTCTCGTTCGATGGCAACTTGCTTCAGACCGTAAGCATCAGCAAAGTAACCAAGCGAGGGATGATAGACATAGAAGCGTCGATTCGAGAGCGCCCCGAGCGCTGTGGTCAGCTTTGAATCGAGGGCATCCAGAGAATGTCGCAGTTCGCTCATTCGCTTCGTATATAGCGTGGCGCCATCGGGGTCGAGTCGGCAAAGCTCCGAACAGATTCGTTCTGCGATCGATCGCATGTGTCGCGGATTCATCCACACATGTGGGTCCAATGCTTCGGCGTGTTGTTCGTGGTTGGCGCTTGCGTCGTGCGCATGAGAATGTCGATGCGTGGCTTTGCGTCGAACGATGTTTATCGTTGTGTCGATGACTGGCAGGTCGGGCATCGATGCCGCAATACTTGAAACAACCTGCGTCTCGAAGGGGACGCCCACTGCAAACAGGCATTTTGATTTCGACAGATCGACCATTTGTTTGGGCGTGGGTTCGTACGTCGCGGGTGATTGTCCCGGAGCCAGCAAAGTCGAGACATGCACACGGTCTCCGCCGATCGCCTTCGCGGCAAATTTCAGTGGAGGGATCGACACATAAATGCGCATGGGTTCGTCCGACTTGCTGGTTCCCGCCTCGTTCTTGTTGGCGGAAGTTTCGCGGCACCCGGACGCAGCCAGCGCGAGCAGGCACAACGAGGCCACCGTTGAAAATCGAATCTTGTTCGTGATACGCGCCTTCATCATCACTGCACGTCACCCGTTGCTTGTTCTTCGTGAACCGCTCCCGCCTGCGATTCGAGCGAGCAGACCAGATGCCACTCGTGACAGTCCCCGCATTCGCTGACCGTGTGATCGACTGCGAACGCGTTCCAATGTTCCTTCTGCTCTGCCGTCAGGATGCCAGCCCCCCCGCACAACGGGCAAGTGTTTTCAAGCGCGGCGAGCACGGCTGCCCGGATGAACGCGGATCGATTGGGCACCCCGCGCAGCGCCTCCACCAAGGATGGCTCAGCTTTGAAAGTCACGATCGCGGGTTTACTTTGTGACATGGTTTGACTCCGGGATCACTCAGTAGCACTTCAACGGTACCGTCAGATATTCGATCGGTAGTATTTTGTAATACCTCCGGCCAATTCTTGCAACCGGCTCAAATATTGCGACTTTCCGGTGAGTGGATACATTGCCCTGCCCAACGACATGGGCGCATTGTTGCCCGCCGAATTCAAGTGCTGAGTCTTGGGCAATCCGGCGTCCTGATCGTTTGCAAGCTGTTTTTCGACTCACCGCTTACGCTCGAAGGGATTTTGACAATGGCCACAATCGGTCGCCGCATCGCAAAATGGGTTCATCAACTTTCGTACGATCAACTGCCCGACAAGACGGTTCACGAAACCAAACGCCGTATCCTCGACTCCATCGCGACCACGCTCGGCGCATACCATAGCCGACCCGCGAAGGTGGCTCGTGCTGTCGCGATGGCTGTGAGCGACACGCGCGCAGGCATCGTGTGGGGGACGACCCACTCGACCATGCCCAATCTCGCCGCGTTCGCCAATGGCACGATGGTGCGATACCTCGACTACAACGATACCTACCTGAGCCTGGAACCCGCCCACCCGTCGGACAACATTCCGGCGGCTGTCGCGGTTGCGCAAGCGCACGGTTTGACGGGGCGCGATGCAATCCTAGCCACCGTGATCGGGTACGAGATTCAATGTCGTTTATGCGATGCTGCATCACTGCGTGCGGGCGGTTGGGATCATGTGACGTATGGCGCGCTGAGTTGCGCACTGCTCGCAGGAAAACTTTGGGGGTTGGACGAGGATCAACTCGAACACGTCTTGGGGTTGTCGGGTGTTTGCAACATCACAACACGGCAAACGCGTACTGGGCAGATTTCTGATTGGAAGGCGTGTGCGTTTGCGAATGCGGCGCGCAATGGCGTGTTCGCGGCGAATCTTGCGCGTCGGGGCCTCACGGGTCCGAACGAAATCTTTGAAGGCCCAAAGGGTCTGATGCACCAGCTCAATATTGGCGGTGTCAAAGATGGGCTTGTTCTGGGTGAGTCGGGTGACTTTATGATCGACCGCACCTACATCAAGTTCTGGCCCGCAGAGTATCACTCCCAATCTGCCATCGATGCGTGCTTGCAACTGCGCCCGCAGATCGAAGGCAAGACGATTGAAAAAATCCACATCGGCAGCTTTGAAGCCGCGGTCAGCATCATCGGTTCGGAACCGGAAAAACTGCGTCCGACCTCGCGCGAGACGGCTGACCACTCGATGTTCTACTGTTGTGCTGCCGCCCTGACCGATGGCGATGTTACATTGGCAACGTTTGACGACGCCCGATTGACCGACAAAACGCTTCTCGATTTGATTGACCGCACCGAGATCGTTGAAGATGCGAAACTCAACGAGGGCTATCCCAAGGGCATTCCCAACGATGTGACCATCACCTGTTCGGACGGAACCAAAGTGAACAAGCGGGTCGATTTCCCGCGTGGTCATGCAGAAAATCCGATGACGGACGAAGAAGTCGTCACCAAATTCCACCGTCTCGCCGACGGTGTGATTGCGAAGGGGACGGCCAACCGATTGGTGGATGAAGTGATGAAATTTGATACCCTCGACACCGACGGAATCACGAAGCTGTTTCAATTTGAGGTGTTGTAGGCACGCACGGGTTCTTCGCGAGTATCAACGATGATTGACCATGCCAAACGATCGGGGCGACTGCGATCGCTGATTGACCAAGGCGTCGTGATGATGCCGGGTGCGTTCAACGCGCTGTCGGCTCGGATGATTGAACGCACCGGGTTCGATGCGATGTATCTGTCGGGTGCGGTGTTGGCCAACTCGGTGGGGGGCTTGCCCGATGTCGGGGTGATGACGTTGACGGAGGCCCGTGACCACGCAGATCGGGTGGCGCGTTCCACGTCGTTGCCGATCTTGATGGATGCCGACACCGGGTACGGCGGTGCCGACAACGCTGCCCACTGCGTTCGCATTTTAGAATCGGTGGGGGTGAGCGCGATCCACTTGGAAGATCAGGAATTTCCGAAGCGGTGCGGTCATCTTGACGGTAAGAAGTTGGTCGATGCGGATGAGTTTTGCGTTAAAATTGAAGCGGCTGCGAAGGCGAAGACCAGCAAGGATTTCTTGATTCTCGCCCGCACCGATGCCCGTGGTGTTGTCGGATACGACGAAGCCGTCAAAAGGGCGCATCAATACTTGGAAGCCGGCGCGGACGGCATCTTCCCGGAAGCCCTGCAAAACGCCGACGAGTTCGCACGGTTCGCCCGCGACGTTGACACGGTCCTACTGGCCAACTGCACCGAATTCGGAAAGTCACCGCTCCCGCCCGCCAACGAGTTCGGCGACATGGGTTACAACATCGTGATCTATCCGGTCACCCTGCAACGCCTCGTGATGAAAACCGTCGAAGAGTCGCTCGAAGTCATCAAGCAAACCAAAACGCAGGCGAGCCTCGTATCAAAGATGCAAACGCGCCAGGAACTCTACGACGTACTCGGCTACGACCCCGCAGCTTCAAAGTAACCGAGATTCGAGGTCTTGCGCCCTCCAAATATGGACATGGCAGACCCCGATGGTGCGTCGCACACCACCTCACCGGTGGAGTGCGCCTAACCTAGCGCCGCCCCCTCCGACCTTGTTGAAACCGTTAGTAACCAACGATTTGGAGATAGGAGCGGTTGGTTTCTTGAATCGATCTGTATTCTCTCGCTCCTTCGACGCTTCTGATCATTGAGGCAATCGCAAATTTGACAGGAATGGCAGGGCGCTTATAGCCGCCTGCCGTTTTGGCAGTGAGCTCGGCAGTTGAATGCTCCGATTTCGTGGGGCTCGCTATCAAAAGTTCGGAAAATGGTAGGCATCAATTTGGCACGCAGATTGCAACATGGATTGCATTCGTAAGGAGACTAATAAATGGCAAGACGAAGTGCGGAAAAAGACGGCGGCGCGGACAAAGGTGGGATGCGAATCCTCTATGTTGAAATCAACGGGGGCAATGCCACTCTTCAGGAGGGGCTTCGGACACTTGTCGCCGCCATAAACAGGCCTGTCCAAGTTGCCCCTTCCGCTCCGCGTCAGATGATCGCGGACGTGAGCCCCACGCCGACGAGTGCGGAGGAGCCGGAACCTAACACGTTTAATCAGGCGGCAGAGGGCATCGACACCGAGCAGGCTGAGCAGCCGGATTCATGCCAAAATGGATCGACTCGTCGCAAGCGTGGTGAGGGCGCGAACTGCGACCACAACGCCGGGCTCGCCATCGTCAAGTCGCTTAACCTTCATCCCAAAGGCAAGGCGTCGTTAAAGGATTTTTTTGCCAAGAAGAAACCCAAGACGCAGATTGAGAAAATAGCCGTTTACATGTATTACCTGAAGAGTGTGCTCGAAGAGACCAACATCGGCATCAGCCACATCTTTACTTGCTTCAAGGAGACGGGCGGGCGGATGCCCGCGGCTTTGTCGCAGACGTGCCGGAACGCAGCCAATAGCAAGGGCTGGATTGACACCGCCGAATCTAACGATCTGAAGAGCACGACGGTTGGCGACAACTTCGTCGAGCATACACTTCCCCGTGACAACAATGGAGATGACGAGGGGGACAAGTAGTCGTGCATCTATCGCTGGGCGATTTCTGCGAACATATTAAGGCACTCGACGGGTCAAACGCGGAGAAGGCGGTCGCCGTCCTATGGTATCACGATCGCAAGGCGGACGATGTGGCAATGACATCCGGTGCCCTTACTAAGATCATGGGGAATTACCATATCGGCACGCCCAACTCCACGCAGTTGGCAGAGGCCATCCGAAAGACCAAGCTGTGCAATCAGTCGCGATCGGGCTTCTCGATTAAGCCCGGTTCGCGTGCGGTCGTTCAGGGGTGGCTTCCCGCAGGTATCGATGGCATGCAGCCAGCGATGAATCACGCGGAGGGATACTTGCCCGAAGCAGTGTGGAGCAAAACGCGTGGCTATATCGAGTGCATCTGCAAGCAACTGAACGGGTGCTTTCGCGCCGCATACTACGACGCGGCGCTCGTGATGCTCCGCCGGCTGCTGGAAACTCTCATCATCGAGGCATATGAGTATTTG
>JAADIU010000323.1 GCA_013151185.1 Planctomycetota bacterium | reverse complement strand
CCGCAACGTCATCACACGTCAACTGGTCCGGGCAAGGGTTGCCCGTAGTCGAGATGCATTCGTACGCTAGCACACAACCGAGATCAACGTCACAGCGCTGCTGCGAGCAGAACAAACCCGTGTCGCAAAGTGCATCGTCCGTGGCATGAAAACAGATATCAACGGGCTGACCATCAACCGGGATCACTAGCTCACAGGTATCCGTCGTGCAGGCGATCCCGTCGTCACAATCCACGACCGTGTCGCAAGCCGTAAAGCAGTCTCCTTGGTAACACTCCTCGCCTGCACCGCAGAGAACGGGGATCGCTTCACATTGGACTATCGCGGCGTTGCATGTGTTGATGATGCATGGATCGGGGTGGGTGGGACAGATCGACGGATTCCTGCACACGCTCTGTGCGTCGCAGATGTCGTCCGTGCATGGGTCGCTATCGTCGCATTCCGACGCATCAGCGCATCCGTTGAAGCAAACGTCGTCGACCTCGTCACAGAATTGCCCCGGACACGCGTCGCCCACTGCGGGATGCGATGACGATACGACGTGGATCGCGTAAGGGTAAGATCGCAGCAAGGGTGAGCGACGTACAACGCGAGAGGCTTGAGAAACTTGGTCGTGAACGACGACTGATCTACATGACGCTCGTACTGACTGGCCTAAGACGCGGCGAGCTTGAAGCTCTGCGGTGGCGGGATGTTGACTTGTCGGACTGTTGGCTGACTGTACCGGCTGGCAAAGCAAAGAACCGCAAAGCTGAACCCTTACCTCTGCGGGCCGACTTGGTAACGGAACTGAAAGAGTGGCATACTGAAAGCGGCAAGGTTGACGGTAGTGTAAAGGTGTTTCGAGTACCTACCGAACTTGTGAAGATACTCGATCGTGATTTGAAGCTCGACCGGTATCCCAAGGTGGACGAAGACGGGCGTACAATCGACGTTCACGCTATGCGACACACGACAGCGACCTTCTTACAGCGCGGTGGCGTTGCCCCAAAGACGGCTCAGCGACTCATGCGACACTCGGACACCGGTGGTGGGTGACGGCGCGCACCGCCACCCACCACTTGGCAACCCAAGTTTTTGGAATCCAGCTCAGCCCTGCGATTACTTCGACGCAATAATGGCAATTAGGAGCTGTATGATCACACCCACAAGACAGATAAGTATTGCCTGCTGGGACAGGACCGAACGAACGTCACTCAAGAGCTTGTCCGCGGGGTCTCCGAACAGGGGAAGACGAGCCAGTGCCTTTTTTTCTTGTTCTTCTTCATCGCTGTTATTCCGGGGAAGGGGTAGGGAGAGATGAATCGTAAACGCGGGACTGCACCCCCGCATAACGAACCCGACGCTGGGCCGCAGACAGCACGCGGTTTCTCCCAACCGTCCACGTACGCCTACGCATCACCTCGCCCCAGACCACCCACATTGCCTGTTCGGTCAAGTGCAAAAATCGTTATCTGAATGAGAATTCGGTCAGAGTGGCAACCGCCCGATAAATCCCGCAATAGGGACATTCAGCGGGGGTTTACGCATTTTTGGCGCCTGTCCCCCAACGATGCTCCCTACCCCCACGAGAGCAGGATCGACCAGAAACTCCTATCCGAGTTCCATCAGAACATGAGATTATCTCCGAATAAACTCTATGGAGCCGACGAAATGCGACTGGTCCTTGCTTTGAAATCGATGCGAAAGTGGGCGGAACAGCCGGAGCAAACACGCAACGAAACGCAATGGCGCGACTTCAACAGCGCAATGAGTCCGTGGAGTCATCTGGTGATGTTGATGAAGTGCTGTGTTATCACATGCCCTATAGCCTCGGATCTACCGGCTCACTCTCAAGGGCAAGTACGCCGAAGGCGCATTCGTGAACGCGACGGAGCGGTTCGCGCCGGACGAAGCGTTCCAAACTCTCCATGCCGAGGGCGAACTCGCGCAATGCGAGCGAGCGTTTCGCGCTCACGGAACGCTTGCGGAGTCTGTCGAGATGTTCGTCGGCTGTATACTCCGCGCCGTAGATGATTCGCAGGTACTCCTGGCCACGACACTTCAACGCCGGCTGAGCGAGTCCATTCTTTCCCTTGCCGATGAAGGTCAGCGGTTTGATGACCATGCCTTCGCCACCGCGTTCGGTCAGCTCCGTCCACCACTGGAAGCCATCCTGTTCGCTTTGCGGGTCGGTAAGATCAACGAGCCGGTTCACCGTCGCCAGAAGCAGTTCCTCATCGGCAGCACACAGACGGCCAAGCGTCTCCATGTGCCAGGTGTGATCCTTGTCCGTATGAACCGCGCCTTCGCTGGCGAGAATGTGGAACGGTGCGAGCTTCAAATCGGAGATGGACGCAACCGGCCAGCAGTATTGGCGGTAGGCGTCCACGAACTTCGACGAGCAATCGCCCTTGGCTCGGTATCGTTCGACCAGTCCGTTCATTTCGCAGCCGCGCTCGGCGGTCAGCGTGAGAGCATCCACGACATCGGGGACAGCAGCGCGTGCAGCCGCACCGACGGCGGCATACTGAGTGCGAAGCAGCTCTTGGGCTTTGGCCGACCACGGCATCAGCTCGCAATCCAGGCAAAGCCAGTCGGTGTCGAACTCCTGCCACAGCCCCGCCCCCTCGATGGCGGCATTGATCCGCTGCAAGAACTCAGCTTCGACCGCATCGTCGTTGAAGAATCGCCGTCCCGTCCGCGTGTAACATGTGCCGATGCCTTCGTCGATAACGCCGAATCGCTCGCGTGCCACATCCTCATCGCGGCAGACGATCACGACGGCACGCGAACCCATGTGTTTCTCTTCGCAGATCACCTTGTCGATGCGCTGGCGTCGAAAGTACGCAAACGCCTCGGCGGGATGCTCCAGCAAGCCCGGCTCGGTGGATGTTTCGCTCGGCGACATCGTTGGTGGCAGATAGATCAGCCACTTCGGGTTGACGGCGAACCGGCTCATCACCTCCAACGCGACAATGCTGTTCTCCTCGCGGATGGTCACACTACTACGAAGGCGAGTCGTGATGATTCGCTTGCCCGTCACATCGCTGATGTCGAGCAGGTCGTCATGCTCCTGTTGGGCTGTCAGCGCCGAGTCGCTCGCGTCATCAACCAGAAACGGTTTCGATGGCTCACAGTAGACTCTTGCGGACGGCACCGACACCAGTTCACGCTCTGGGTATCGAAGTGCCGTGAGCTTGCCGCCGAAGACGCAGCCGGTGTCGATGTTGATCGTGCGGTTGAGCCATTCCGATTCCGGCACCGGCGTGTGGCCATAGACGACCGAGGCGCGTCCGCGATATTCCGATGCCCAGTCGTAGCGAATCGGCAGGCCAAACTCGTCGGTCTCGCCGGTCGTCTCACCATATAGCGCGAACTCACGCACCTTCCCCGATCCACGCCCCTGCATCTCTTCCTTCATCCCCGCGTGTGCGACGACGATCTTGCCGCCGTCCAACACATAGTGGCTCACGAGCGAGTAGATGAACTCAGCCAGTTCGTCGCGGAATGTCGGAGCGATGTCTTCCGGCAGCG
>JAADIU010000109.1 GCA_013151185.1 Planctomycetota bacterium | reverse complement strand
GCTGTTGATCCGTTGTGGGAGCGAGCGTCTTGGAAGCTACTTCGATCACATCGATACGAAGATGGAGAGCGTCCTCCAACGTCATGGTGGTTTTCGCGGGTGACTTTTTCTTTCCTCCGTCGGCATGGGCGACAGCTACGAACGTCAACACGATACTTGCCACAAGCATGACTTTTGAAAACCGTTGAAACGTGTTCGAGAACATGGTGACACACCTTTCTGATTGGCCGCAGAAGTAAATGGAAAGACTCACGTCTGCGTATACCAAAGGCTTGGCAACAGGTTGCACACTGAACCATGCCTCGAATCAAATGGGGCTGGGAGGAGGGGGGGGCATACTCCAGACTCGAATGCGTGGGCGCCACTGCTCTGGTGGATTGCCCCGTTCATGGCAAGCCAGCACAGCTTGTCCTTGGCTACATCGAGGAAGACCACGCTCGACTTTCGCTTTGGGCGGTGCGGTGTACAATATGTGTCGGTGACTTACATGGAACACTCGGACAATAACTCTCTCGCTGGCGATCGGGTCATCACTACCCGCAAGACGGGCATTTGGCTCCTCCACAATCCATCCACGAATCAGGGACAGGCCTTCGACTACGAGCAGCGCAACGGGTTGCATGTGCGCGGGATGCTGCCGTATGCGGTAAGCAGCATCGACGATCAAGTGAACCTCGTGCTTGAGCAGCTTCGGGTCAAAGAATCCGATCTCGAAAAGTACATCCACCTAGCCAGTCTGCACGATCGAAATGAAGTGCTGTTCTACCGTGTGCTTGTGGAGAACCTCGCCGAGTTGATGCCCATTGTTTACACGCCCACGGTTGGCGAGGCTTGCCAGAAGTTTTCGCGCATCGTCCGTTCACCACGCGGGGTATGGCTGACACCCGATGACGTCGATGATATGCCGGCAGTCTTACGAAACGCGCCCTTTGCAGATATTCGCCTCATCGTGGTGACGGACAACGAACGCATTCTCGGCTTGGGCGATCAAGGTTGCGGTGGCATGGGCATCCCCGTGGGAAAGCTGGCGCTCTACGTCGCCGGTGCAGGAATACACCCTTCCAAATGCTTACCGATCAGCCTCGATGTCGGCACCAACAATCCCGACCTGCTCGACGATCCGCAGTATCTCGGCTATCCACACCGCCGCCTCCAAGGCCAATCGTACGATGAATTTATCGAAGCGTTCGTTCACGCTGTGAAAGAAGTATTCCCGCGCGCCATCATTCAATGGGAGGACTTCAAACGCGACCACGCCTTTGCGTTGCTCGAACGCTATCGGATGCGTACGCCCTGTTTTAATGACGACATCCAAGGCACAGCCGCCGTCACTGCCGCCGGTGTGCTCGCCAGACTTCGCATGACCGGTCAATCAGCAACCAAGCAAACGATGGCCGACCAGCGCCTATTGTTCATCGGCGCGGGAGGGGCTTGCACTGGGATCGCGCGACTGTGCGCCCTCCTGATGAAACAAGATGGGGCGACCGACGACGTCATCCGCCGATCAATGATGACATTCGATTCCCGAGGGCTATTGCACGATGGACGAGAAGGCCTTGATGAATACAAAGCGGAACTGGCTGTCTCGCAGGACATACTGTCCGAATTGAAGTTGAGCAACCCGTCAGCACTTCAACCGCTGGACGTCATAGCGAAGTTCAAACCCACCGTGCTGATCGGCGCAACAGCCCAGCCCGGTTTGTTTACCGAAGAGATGCTCGTTGAAATGAGCAAGCATGTCGACCACCCGCTGATCATGCCTCTGAGCAACCCGAACAGCAAAGCCGAATGCTCACCAACCGAAGCCATCCGCTGGACTAAAGGGCGCGCCATCGTCGCAACAGGCGGCCCTTACCCCGATGTTGAATACGAAGGCCGCCGCCATGTTCTGGGGCAGTCCAACAACGTGTTTATCTTCCCCGGATTGGGATTGGGCGCTGCCATTTCGGAAGTCGGACAGATCACTGATGAAATGTTTGCGATCGCGGCGCGCACGTTGGCACAAGTCGTCAAACCCGAACGTCTGGACGCGGGCGCAATCTACCCCAGTCAAAATGACCTGCGCGAAGTCAGCCACGCGATCGCGTGCGAAGTGGTCCGCTACGCTGCCGCCAACAACCTTGGCCGCCACATTCCTCCAGAAGAAATCGAGCAAACCGTTCGCAGCGCATCTTGGTACCCCAACTATGTCCCCGTCAACCATGTCCCCGTCCAGCGAAAGGGCTAATTTGGACTTATATCAGGGTACGCACTCACCTTGGGAAAGAATACTGACCGAAGAAACCGCTGCTTGGCAGGCGTTTTCGTGAGTTTGGTCGTCGCAGCCACACACCGGCTGGAAAATTTCGGCGCAGACTTCGGGGGTCTCTGCACAGGTTCCGGATTGATCTGCGGCTCCGCATGTGCCTTCGGGGAATTGGCAATAGAACCCATCTTCGCACGGTACACCTGCCAACCCACCGCAGGAATCTGCGCTACCGCTGCACGCGCCTTGCGACGCGATGTTCGCACCCGCAGCCGCGGCTTTACATGCGTTGCTATACGTTTCGCCATCGCAGCCGCAAACCGGAATGAACTCCTCTGTGCAAACCTCCGGTATCACCGTACACACCCCATTGGTGGAAATACACGCACCCATTTCGAGTTTGCAGTATTCGCCATCTGCACATTCGCCGCTACAGGGCAACGCAGAAATAATCCGTTCACAACCGATCATCGGGATGCTGCAAGACAACACAGCGATGACGCCAACAATTGTTAGATTCCGATTCAACAACATGATCATTCTCCCGAGAGAAGCCATCGCGGCGTCCCTTGAATCAATTCTAACCCGCAACAACTGTCCGTTGCCTCCGGCCCGATTGAATATCGTTTGCACTGGATTTGCAGTCGCCTACACTCGGTCGAATGGGGACTCTCATCATCATTGCGATTCTTGGTCCGTGCGCTCTTTCGGTGCTCTTAACATGGGCGATCCGAAAATGGGCGATCCGCACCGGGTTTGTCGATCGGCCGGGCGGCCATAAGAAGCACGCTGCGCCTGTTGCCCTCGGGGGAGGTATCGCCATTTTTTGGTCCGCAACGATACCGCTCGTCCTTGGCGCGTTGCTGGCTCGTTGGAGCGTTTCGAGCGGTGCGCCAGGTTGGCTTCCCGAATTCATCCTTCCACACCTCGAAGGCATGGCCAGCAAACTGGGCACCCTGCTCTCCATTTTGGGCGGCGCGTTCGTGTTGCATGTGCTCGGCTTGATCGACGACAAGCAGCCACTCGGTCCCGGTATCAAGTTTCTTGTTCAAACCGGAGTTGCGCTCGTTGTCGTCGGTGTCTTTCGCATTCGGGCAGCCGAGGCGCTTGGCCCGGGCGTTTCGATCACACTGACGGTATTTTGGATCGTCCTCATCATCAACGCGTTCAACTTTCTTGACAACATGGACGGCCTCAGCGCGGGGGTCGCCATCATCGCAGCCAGTATCTTCGCGTGTTCCGCCACGCTGGCTGGGCAAATCTTCGTGCCCGTGATGGCGTGGGTTCTTGTGGGAACGCTTCTGGGTTTTCTGTGTTTCAACTTCACGCCGGCATCGGTGTTCATGGGCGATGCGGGAAGCATGGTCGTCGGGTACCTGCTCAGCATCCTCACGATCCTGACGACCTACTACGACCCCGAGCAAGGCCTGTCACCGGTGGGTATTCTCGTACCCCTCATCGTGTTAGCCGTCCCACTCTACGATGTCGCCAGCGTCACCGTCCACCGAATTCGCGCGGGTGAAAGTCCGTTTCGCGGAGACCACCGACACTTTTCGCATCGGCTTGTGCGCCGCGGTATGACCATACGGGCAGCCGTCTGCACCATCTACCTCGCAACCGGCGCAACGGGTATCTCCGCGATCATCATCCCGCGCGTAGATTGGTCGGCTTCCCTGCTGCTGTTCGGACAATGCCTGTTCATCGTGACAATGATCGCCGTTCTGGAGCACGCACCGGCGACAACGTCCACCTGCAACGACCAACGAAACTCAAAGACATGAGCCCGCGCGACCGCCTCCTCATTTCTGTGTCGGTTCTGTTCCTGCTCCTGATGGCCGGGACCGCCGGCTATATGGTGATTGAAAAGCAGTCGTTCTTCGATTCAATGTACATGACGGTGGTCACGCTCTCGACCGTTGGCTATCGCGAAACATTTCAGCTCGACGCGGCAGGCCGATTGCTCACGATGGCCATCATCATCGTCGGATACACAGTCGTGACGATTTCAATCGCGAACCTCGTGTCACTTATCGTCGGTGGCGAACTTCGTTCACTAAGAGGACAGTTAAGAATGAAAGACAAGATCGCAAAACTCAGTGGGCATACGATCGTTTGTGGTTTTGGACGAATGGGTTCCCAGGTTGCCCGCGATCTCACGAAAGAGCACGCCGACTGCGTTGTGATCGACAGGGCATCGAATGACAAACTCGACACGCGCGACATCCTGCACGTTCAGGGCGACGCCACCGACGACGACGTCTTGCAGGAAGCAGGCATCACCCGGGCGAACGCACTGGTCGCATGTCTCGCCAGCGATGCCGACAACGTCTACGTCACGCTCACCGCGCGTGGCCTCGCACCAAACATCAAAATCATCGCCCGAGCCGAACAAACTTCGACGGAACCCAAACTCGAGCGCGCCGGTGCAAACGCAGTCATCAGCCCGCAAATCATCGGTGCCAACAAAATGGTCGGTATTCTGCGCCGGCCCCATGTTGTCGACTTCACCGACATGGCCACCAAGGGTGTCGATGTCGAAGTCGCCCAGTACCAAGTCGATGCAACCTCCACACTGGTGGGTAAGGCGTTGAAGGATTCCCACCTCCGACAAAAAGCCGACGTCATGGTTGTGGCCATCAAACGTCGCGACGGGGTGCAGGTGTTCGGTCCGGGCCCGGATGAAGTCATCCACGACCAGGATCAACTGGTCCTCATCGGACGCAGCGGGATGGCCGACCGACTCGAACGGCTGCGGATTTGAACGGGTCGTGCAATGGAACCGCCAGCACAACCACCTCCCTGAAAACCCGGTTGCACCATCTCTCGCCTCAGCCACACGATCTCCCGCATAGACGGACATTTTGATTTCTTTATGATGGAGTGGGCTACGGTTGCGCGCAGGGGCGTCTCCGAGCGTTTTCCGCATTCAAACGTTAGAGGATTCATTCAGTGGCGGATCTGCTACCCGGCTACGGTTCGATCGAACTCATCGGCCAGGGTGCGCGCTCGACGATCCACCGGGTGGTCCACCAAGCCACGGGGAAACACTATGCCCTCAAGCGCGTGGTTCGCAAAGAAGCCGACGACCAACGCTTCATCGAACAGGTCGAAACCGAATTCGACGTGTGTAGCCCGCTCAAGCACGCGCATGTTCGGCAGTGCATATCAATCCACCACAACAAAAAGTGGCGCAAGACGCAGGAAGTCCTCATGGTCATGGAGTATATCGAAGGCGCAACGATGGAAAACCATCGACCCAACCGCATCGAACATTTCTGCGTCATCTTCCGCAAGATAGCAGCCGGGTTGCACGCCCTGCATCAAAGCGGTTTCGTTCATGCCGACATCAAACCCGACAACATCGTCCTCGGACACAACGGCGTCGTGAAGGTGATCGACCTTGGACAAAGCTGCCCGATCGGTCATAAGAAAAAACGCATCCAGGGCACGCCCGATTTCATCGCACCCGAGCAGGTTCGCCGCATCAACCTCGACCAACGCACCGATGTCTACAACCTCGGTGCCACGATGTATTGGGCGCTGACAGGAATCAACTATCCCACCGAGATGGCCGACAGCACCACCTCCAAGACAGACATCAGCCGAGCAAGCGCTCCGCAAAGCCCGAAGGAGCTAAACGATAAATTCCCGCTGGCCTTGAGCCAATTGGTGATGGATTGTTGTAAGTCCAACCCCAACGATCGGCCGCCCGATATGGTCAAACTTGATGGAAGGCTCAAAACCGTCCAGACTCTGTGGCGAAGAAAACTCGAAGAACTCAAAGCCAAAAAGCAAGCCGATCAAGCGGAGAACGCGGACTCGGTGGAGTAACACCCAAGCGAAAAACCGCAATGAGGCGCGGGACGGCAGCCGACGGCGAACCAGTAATCGCCAAACCAACGAACGCCTTCCAATTCTTCCGAAAAATCAATAACCTTTGATCCACCAACGAAAATAACGCGACACTCAACCGCATTGGAAATCAGAATTCGCATGAGCACCGATCCAACCACGAAAATCGAATGCGATGCCGCAACATACCGAGCCGCAGCGCAACACAACCGTGACGAACCCTTCCTCAGAGGCTCCACGATTGTTCTTCCGAACTATGGCCAACTCGTCGTCACCGGCGACCTGCATGGCCACCGCCGCAATTTGCAACGCATCATGAACTTTTGCGACTTGCACCACGCACCCGCCCGCCATGTGGTCCTGCACGAAATCATTCACGAAGAACCCGAAGGCATCGACGGGCACGACATGTCGCATGAAGTTCTGCTCGACGCGGCAAAGTGGAAAACCGCATACCCCGAGCAAATCCACTTCCTGCAAAGCAACCACGAACTCGCCCAACTGATCGAGCAGGACATCACAAAAGGAGGCCGCGTCGTGACCTATAGCTTCCTTGCGGGAATGCGAGAAACCTACGGTGAATCCTACACCGTCGTCGCCGACGCACTGCTCGAGTTCATCGCGTCGTACCCGTTGGCGATCCGAACCGCCAACCGGGTTATGATATCACACTCACTACCCGGCCCGGAAATGATGAAGTCGTTCGACGCGACGGTCCTCGATCGCGAACCCACAGGAAGAGACTTGGGCGACGGGGGAAGCGGCTACATGCTCGTATGGGGCCGACACCAAACCAAAAAGCAACTAAACGAGTTATCCGAAGAATTAAACATAAACACCTTCATCTGCGGCCACCAACCCCAGGACATGGGATACGACGTAGTAGCCAACCGCCTGATCATAGTAGCCAGCGACCACAACCACGGAGTCCTACTACCATTCGACCTAAAAAGGAAGTACACCACAGAAGATCTAGTCGAAGCAATCCGCCCCCTAGCCTCAATCGCATAGCAGGTACTTCCGGGACCGGATACGGGTGCCCCACCCTTCCAGGGTGGGGGACTGACAGAAAACCGAAGACGCTCAATCATGCCATCCCGCCTCAAACGCCAAAACGAACCAAACCAAATCCACTTCACGACATTCTGCTGCTTCCGCCGACTACAATTCTTCCGCCACGCAATCGTACGAGACGCATTCGTCGAAACCATGAAAACCGTACGATCCAAGTTGACCATTCGTTGGATCGGCTACGTCGTCATGCCCGAGCACGTCCACCTCATGGTACTTCCGCAAGCGGACGACTCGGATCACGTCGTAACCATTTCAGCCATCTTGCACGATTTGAAGGGAATAAGCGGAAAGAGTTGCAAGCAAGCGCTGCGATCAATCTGGCAACAGAACCGATCCCTCGGAACACAACCGCTTGATGCCTGGGCTTTGGGACCAGATCCGAAACCGTTCTGGAAACCGCGTGCCCACGACTTCAACATAATGGCAGAGGCGAAGGTGATCGAGAAACTAAACTACATTCACAACAATCCGGTACGCCGCGGCTTGGTCGATCGCCCGGAGCAGTGGAAATGGGGTTCGTTTCGATACTACGAACTGGGAGATGGTTCAAGTATTACAATGGATTGGGACGGCGGCTTCCCGGTGGTATAACGAGAATCGGCGCTCGCGTCAGTCCCCCACCCTGGAAGGGCGGGGCACCCAGCAATCTCACTGATTTCCGCTGAATTGGGTAGATCCCAACGACGACTCGGGTGCCCCATCCTTGAGCGCAGCGGAAGGGTGGGGGACGGACCGGAAAACGAACTGATTCCGATCATGCCATGTCGCTTCCAACACTGCGACGAACCCGAGCCTATTCACTCGGTTCGATCAACGCGGCCTACTTGGCCCCGACTTGCTCTTTGATCCATGCGGTTGACACCGACTTGGGTCGGGTGATCGGGGTTTTCATGGCTCGGTTGACTACCAATTGGGCTAGCATTCCGAGAGCTCGGGAAACGCCGAAGATGGCTGTGTAGAAACGTGGCTGCTTGATGCCGTATTCGTAGAGCAATACGCCCGACAGCGCGTCGACATTGGGATTGACGTTCTTGGCTTTGCCGTGTTCGGTCAGTACACCGGGAATGACCTCGTACATCGTGTTGGCCAGTTTGAACAGCTCTGCATCCGGGCAGGCTTTCATCGCAAATTCGTGGAGGGCTGTGTAGCGGGGGTCGGTCTCGCGTAACACCGCGTGTCCAAAACCGGGAATCACACGACCGGAATTCAAAATCTCCCAAGCGTACTCCTTGAGTTGATCCTTCGATGGCACACCGCCAAACTTTTCCATAATTTGAAGGTGGAACCTCAGGCATTCCTGATTGGCCAACCCGTGCAACGGGCCCGCAAGCCCGCACAAACCCGCAGCCACCGAATAGTATGAATCCGACAACGCCGAACCGGCTGTGTGACACAGGTTGGCACTGACGTTACCGCCTTCGTGATCGGCATGGATCATTAAATAGAGGCGTGTCAATTCACCAAGCGTACCCGTCGTATCAGGCACGCCCATCATGTGCGTGAAGTTGGCGCTCCAATCCAAGTTCGGATCGCGCGGAATCAAGTCGCCCAAGTCATACCGCACGCGATAGACAGCGGCTGCCACTGTCGGCAGCTTTGCAATCAAATCCAGCGAATCATCAAGGACGCTCTCCCAATATTCTTCCTTGCGGACGCCCTCGTTGTATGCAGCCCGAAATTTCGAGCCCTCTTCCAGCGCCAACACAGCCATGCTCAGCATCGCCATCGGGTGACTGGTCTTGGGCACGGCTCGGATCACGTCGAATACATAGTCAGGCACGTGCGACCGCGACGCCAACTCATCACCGAGTTCTTTGGAAGCAGCTTTGTCGGGAATGTCGCCGGTGAGCAGCAGGTAAAACTCGTCTTCCGGACTCAAGTGAGTCAGCTCGGACAACGGCGTCCCGCGAAGGATGAGCCCCTTGTCGGGCTTGACGAGCGAGGTGTCACAAACCATGCAACGCAGACCTCGCATACCACCATACGCCTGAGCTACGGTCGCCTCGGCGATCACCTTGTCGCCGTGCTCAGCCACCAACCGCTCCACATCCTCGCGCAGACTGGGAATCTTGCTCTTGAACGCATCGCGAATTGAAGCCATCGTGTCACCGCCTTGTCGTCTGATTTGTGATTGAAACGGACCGATCGCAGGTGCCACATGCGACGGTTTAGATCAAGGCTGGGTGGCTTGCGTTGCGGGGCTCGCACCCGAAACCGACAACGATCCGCGACCAACAGGCAAGGCTTGCTCTAACCCGAAACTGGGCGACGAAACGACCGAATACCGATCAAAGTAACCGATTGATGATGCTACCAGAATACGGCAGGAAGGCAAACAAAGCGGACGTTACACGGGTAAAACCAACGGTTTCAGCATATCGCAAAGCGATGTCCTCGAACGGCGTAACCATCACAGACGACACCGCCGAGGCGATCCACTTCTACCAATCCCCACCCCAAGTCGCAGCGCCCGAACCGGTGTTGGCGTCAATTTCGTTGCGAGATTTGGCGCTCTTGCCCGCGGCTGTTTGACGAGATTTGATCGCCGTCACCAATGCTTCGATTGCCGCCTCCGCCGACTTGCCGGAGACGTTCACCTCCGGGTACGCATTGCAGCCGGCATCATAGGCGTCCGCAGTGGGAACCAACGTCACCTGAAGCGCGAGCCCATGCAAATCTACAACGTGAATTTCGGGTTGGCTTGGGCGCGCGGAAAGACGCAGCGCGTCCCGCATCAAGACGTCAAAGCTGAACAACATCGCCGAAGGGGCCGCCCGAATAACCCCCATCATCGCGCGCTCGTCGACTCCGCAGTAAAGCACTTTATCTGGCGCAGCAATCAAGAGCATCCCATCCATGTCGCCCAGCTCGCGCTCGGCTGACCTTGCCCTACCGACTACGGTTTGAGCCAGTTCAAGCGAGCCCCCGTGTTGTCGCAATGCGCTGACCAACAGGAGGTAGGCAAGGTCGTGACCCGAATACAATTTTCGCGAGCCCGACCCACGCGATGGGGAAACGGATGGCGAGACGATGCCAAGCCGATCCCAATGCCCAAGCCGCCGAGCAGAAATACCCGTCCTCCGCGCAACGGTAGCCGTGTCCAATTCGAGTTCGCAGCCCATGCACGACACATCGCCAATGTATCACAAACTTCATTAGTGTATTTCAAACATCACCCATGCGCGCATCTGAAGATACGACGCCATAAGTGTTTTATTTATCGACACTTATACCAATAAGAGACACGAGACTGAGAAATGAAATGAAGGGGCCAGTGCTCCAATACAGCTCAAGTGATGGGTTGGGTGGCCCATGGCTTTAGCCGTGGGGGACACGATTCCCGGGACCATTCGAGTCCTCCACCTCTGAAGAGGCGGGCCACCCATTCGTCCATCAATTCGGGAGTTAACGGGCACCAGATCGCCAACCGATCAAGCGAAGGTTGCAGAACTCGGTCTCATGCCAGCCTGCCGAGACTCGGGTGATGCCGGACGATCAACAGTCGGACGGGCACACCGCGCCTGCCGGGGGACTTCAACAGTTGTGGGTTGTGCGGCGACGGAGGGTGCCCTCGTAGACCGAATCTTCTACGGCTGCGGGTCAGGCTTTCTTCACGCCGTGGTCGTTGATTTCGTTGATCATCTGTCGCAATCGCCCCGCGCTCTTCTTGTCGTAGCTGAAGACGAGTCGTGGCAGGTCTTCAAACTCACCGGCTTCTTCGGGCAGGGCTTTGGCGACCTGGCGGATATCGCCACCGTTGAGCAGGTCTTCGTAATCGTCGTTCAGCTTGTCGATGACGGCAGCGGGAAGGGAGCTTTTCATGCGCATGACGAATTCATCGTTCACAAAACGAGAAGAGTGATAGCGGCTATAGAAGTGGGCGATTTCGTCGACCGCCTCCTGAGCGTCGTCGGTGATCGAGAAGAGCGACATATCATCCTCACCGATCATCCCGGTCCGCAACAGTTCAGACATGACGTAGGTGCGCCAATGCTGCCAATAGGTTCCGCCCGGTTCGTCGACGAGAATCACCGGGACCGGAACCGACTTGCCGGTTTGAATCAACGTCAACGATTCAAAGCCCTCGTCCTGCGTTCCGAATCCACCGGGAAAGAGAATGACGGCTTCCGCTTCTTTTAGAAACATCAACTTTCGGGTGAAGAAGTATTTGAAATTCATCAGCTTCGGATCACCTTCGATGATCGCGTTCGTGCTTTGCTCGAAGGGTAGACTGATGGCGACACCAAAACTCGCCTCGCGCGTCGCACCGTGATGGCCCGCCCGCATGATGCCGTCGCCCGCACCCGTGATCACCATCCAACCCATCTGGTGCATCAACTGGGCGAACTTCACGCACTGGATGTACTGCGGATGATCTTCGCGCGTCCGTGCCGATCCAAAAATCGTACACTTCATAATGTCCTCGTACGGAGCGAAGACTTTGTAAGCGTAGCGAAGCTCTTTGAGCGTGTGGTTCAAAACCTTGATGTCACCGCGAATGGCTTTGTCCTGCGATAACCTGCAAATCGTCACCATCATTTCGGCAAGCAGATCCTCATGCTCTCCGGGGGCGAACTCCTGCAAGAATGTCCGAATTGCG
Source organism: Planctomycetota bacterium (assembly GCA_013151185.1). Lineage (GTDB taxonomy): Bacteria > Planctomycetota > Phycisphaerae > UBA1845 > UBA1845 > UBA1845. The sequence continues at coordinate 1,888 of JAADIU010000109.1, read as the reverse complement.
TCTCCGCGGGCTTGTCGGTGGGCGACACGATCGGGTGATTGTGGTTGCTGCATGTTTATTTTCCTTTTCTTACCTCAAGACTGATCTGAAACTTTTGGGTGCGCATCTGCGCCCGCACTTGCCCAGCGTCACGTGTGCCTGCCAACGGATTGGAACGCCGATCTCTGACGGGTAGACTCTGTTTGGGGCTTTTGTGCAGGCCCGGTATGATACCGATTTTCAGAATATCCGCCACATTCGGACAGCCCCCCGTTTCGGATGCGGCGTCTTGAGCAATGGCGATGCGTAACCCGATCGGGCACAGGGATTAAGGCCATGAACAAAATCTACTACGCGGGCCAGCACCTCTATTTTCGAGCGATCGAACCCGCCGATGCCGACACCATCATCGCTTGGCGTAACGATCCGGAACAATGGCGCACGTTGGGCGAAATCAGCCCGCTGAATCGAATCCGCGAAATCGAGTTTATTGAAAAACTGTACAAACCTGGCGAAGACATTGTCCTGGGAATTGCGCTGCGCAAAGACGATCGCTTCGTCGGCATGTGTGGACTGCATGCAATCCAACCGATCGCACACAGCGCCACCTTCGGAATCCTGATCGGCGAAACCACCGACCAGGGCAAGGGCTACGGAACCGAAGCGACCCAGTTGATGGTTCGATACGGATTTGAAGAACTCAATCTCAATCGCATTGAACTATGCGTGTTCGCGAAAAACAAAATGGGCCACAACGTCTACAAGCGCGCAGGCTTCAAGGATGAGGGCCTCATGCGCGAGGCTTACTATCGAAACGGAAAATACCACGACGTACTCCACATGGCCGTCCTCAAACGCGAATGGCAGGAACAAACCACGCCCTGACTCTACACCACTCCCTGGGCGACTACTCCCTGGAATTGCACCCCGCAACTATTCGTTGACCCTGCCCCGCTCGCCCCGCTTCTGAGCCGGGTCGATGCGATTCAAAATCCGACGTCGCAGTTTGGTGAATGGCCGCGTCAAAAAACCGTGTGCCCGAACGTAAAACGGTTTGTGGTACGAGGCTTTCAATTCCTCTACCGTCATCTGGTCCCGCCGAGTTCGCCGCTGCAACTTTTTGATGTGATACCAGTCAGACTGCTGAAACCTGCGACGCAACACACGCATCGGCCAAAGCTCTCCGCCGAATTTCCTCGGCAAGTTCCAAGCGATTTGAAAGTCGATGAGGTGCGGATATCCGTCGTCGCCCACGATCACATTTTCGCATTTTTCGAGGTCAACGTAGGCCATGCCCCGATCGTGAATGGCATGAATGGTGTCGCGAAGACGATCAAAAAATTCATCCGACACCTGTTCGCCCTTGCGAAGCGGATGCCCCTCGACATAGGCATGGACAAAACCGTGCTTGCCAAAACGTTCCACAAAACGCGGCACGCTTTCCAAATCTCCAACCTTCTTGTAGGCGGCAGACTCGTGGGCGGCATGACATCGGCCAATCCACCCCAACGGAACGATACCGAACCAAGCCTTGCGCCCGATTTTGAGAACGACTTTCCCGTTCTCGCCCACATAGCACGCCGTGGCTGCGAAGAAATCGTGCTTGAATATTTTCTCCAACCGAAAATGCCCCGCGTCCAAATCAATAGTCGCAGGCAGTTCTTCGCGGCCCAGAGCCAACAAATAGGCAGGTGTTTTTTTCGTGGCCATCGGGCGATCCGTTACGCTGGAGGCAGGAGAGTTTTGACCTGCTGGTATACGAAGTTTACCCGCACCCAGCCCACATGAGAAGCGTGGCTGTGGTCCCGTCCGCCCAGTGACTCCAGCCCTTCGAGCCAACACGAACGTTCAGCCGCGTTGAACACTGCTTGCCGAGTGAATCGCTTTGGATCGCCCAAATGCACAGCGA
>JAADIU010000069.1 GCA_013151185.1 Planctomycetota bacterium | reverse complement strand
GGTACGAATGCGGATCGGTTGCCTGAGGAGAAGCGGCGGGGGATGACGATTGAACTTGGGTTTGCTCATTTGCGATTGGGCGAGTTTGATTTTGGCGTCGTGGATGTGCCCGGTCACGAGCGGTTTGTTCGCACGATGGTTTCGGGTGCGACGGGGATCGATGTTGCGTTGATCGTTGTGGCGGCAGACGATTCGGTGATGCCGCAAACCATCGAACACGTTGAGATTCTTCATCTGCTTGGCGTCAAACAAGCCGTGGTTGCGATCAACAAGTGCGACCTTGTGGATACCGATCTGGCTGACCTGGTCGAAGCGGAAATCGAAGAGTTGCTTGAAGGCACACCGCTTGCGAACTCGCCGATGGTTCGGGTTTCGGCGGTCAAGCAAACGGGCCTCGACCAATTGCGAACTGTGTTGATCGAGCAGGCATCGCAGCGCGTGCGGGGCCATCTCGACTTGCCGTTTCGCATGCCGATCGACCGGGTGTTTTCGGTGGCGGGACGCGGAACGGTTGTGACGGGTTCCGTGTTGAGCGGGCAGGTGCAGGCGGGCGACACGCTCGACCTTTGGCCGCAATGCGAACCCGTCCGCGTACGCGAAGTTCAATCGCACGGGGAATCGAACCCACAATCGCACGCGGGCAGACGGACCGCGATTAACCTGCAAACGCAGGGTAAAATCGCGATCAATCGAGGCGACGAACTGGCTGCACCGGGTGCGGTTTTGCCGACAAGGTTGCTCGATGTGCGGCTAACCTGCCTTGCGTCGCATCGCAAACCGATTCGCAACCATTCCACAATGCGGGTGTGCATCGCGGCTGGCGAGGTCATGGGGCGATGTGTTTGCCTGTCGTCGGAGGCGATCGCTGCGGGCGAATCTGAGTATGTTCAATTGCGCCTTGCGCATCCAATCGTAGCCGCCTTCGGTCAGCGATTCATCGTTCGCGACGAAAACGCATCGCGCACCGCGGGTGGTGGCGTGGTTCTGCGCGCGACGCCTCGACGCAGTAGCCGCAACATGACCGAAAGCGTACGCGGTTTGCAGATTCTCGATCAGGGCGATCCCATCGAACGCATCGAAGAACGCCTTCGCTATGCACGCTTCACTCCGCCGACATCGCAGCGGCTTGCACTCGATACAGGTGCGTCAACGAACGAAGTCGATTCGCATGTATCCACATTGCAGAAGGCGGGCCAGTTGATTTCGCTGACGGGCGGACCAAAACCGATCAGTGCAATTTTTCTCGAATCGTTCCTGCTGCGTGCCACCGCGTGGATCAAGCGCTATCATCAGATGCACGCTCAGGAACCGGGCATCCTTGAGGAAACGCTCGTCGGTTGGCTTCAACGAAAGAGCGGGACGCCCGCGATGGGCAAGGCGCTCTTGGAAAGACTGGTCGAAAAAGCAGAAGTGAAGCGGCTTGGTCGATATGTGTGTCATAAGGAATTCGCACCGGAGCTATCAAAGCAGGACGAAAAATTACTGGCTCGCGTGCTCGATTTGCTAATGGCAGGTGGATTTCAGCCGCCCACGATCGACCGGCTTGTTGTGGGCACCGAATCGAACAAGGCGCGGGTGAACAAGTTGTTGAAGATCGCCGCATCGCTCGGGCAGGTTGTGAAGATCGATGCGTCGCTCTATCTTCACGAGGAATGCGAGCGCCAACTTCGGGAACGGGTTCGCGGGCTGTTTGAATCGGACGGGCCATTCACCGTGTCGACGCTGCGCGAAGCGATCGGATCGAGTCGCAAGTATGTCGTTCCGTTTGTCGAATATCTCGACCGCATCGGTTTCACCAAACGCACCGGGGATCGCCGGGAAGTCTTGGCAGAGAAACAAACATGACGCCCAACAAGCACGAACAGCTTCGCCAGTTGCCATCGATGACGGGGCTCTTGGAAGATGCAACAGTCAAAGCGTGGCTCGATATTCATCCGCGTGCGGTCGTCGTTGCGGCTTTGAATTGGGCCATTGACCACGCGCGCGATGGTGTGATTAACGATGACGCGGTTCCGAACGCAGAGTCGATTTTGCAAGCGGCGCTGGTACACCTCGAATCAACGAGCCTGCCGTCAATCAGGCGGGTCATCAACGCGACCGGAGTCGTCTTACACACGGGCTTGGGACGGGCACCACTCTCGCAAGCTGCGATCGATGCCGTCACGCAATGCGCATCGGGCTACTGCAATCTCGAATTCGATCTGGAGTCGGGGGCGCGCGGAAGGCGGGCGGACCATGTTGCAAATTTGCTGGCTGAGTTGACCGGTGCGGAAGCAGCCACCGTCGTCAACAACAATGCTGCGGCTACGTTTCTAATTCTAAACACGGTCGCATCGGGCGTGGTCGTCTCGCGCGGCGAACTGGTTGAAATTGGCGGGTCGTATCGCCTGCCCGACATGATGCAAGCCAGCGGGGTCGAACTTCGCGAGGTGGGTACTACCAATCGAACACGAATCGCCGACTATGAAAAAGCCATCGGACCCAACGTCGCCGCATTGATGCGGGTCCACACGAGTAACTATCGCATCGTCGGTTTCACGCAAGCGGTAGACTTCGATGAGTTGGTGCGATTGGGGCGCGATCACGAACTACCAATCATCGACGACCTGGGCAGCGGTGCGATGTTCGACCTCGACCGTTTCGGATTGGGCGGAGAGCCAAGCGTCCAGGCGTCTGTAGAAGCCGGCGCCGACCTGATATGTTTCTCGGGCGACAAAATCCTCGGCGGACCGCAAGCCGGGATCATCATCGGTCGTCGCGAATGGATCAATCGTATCGAACGAAACCCGTTGATGCGAACCTACCGCGTAGGCAAAATGACCCTCGCTGCATTGGAAGCCACCTTGCAACAATACCGCGACGAAGACCACGCGCGAGAAAACATCCCATCGCTATCGATGATGTCTACCCCGCTCGACGAATTGAAAAAGCGTGCGGAAGAACTTTGCGGTTTGCTTACCAAGAGGATAGCCGATGCCGCGTTCGCTGTGATCGAAGAACAATCGACCGTCGGCGGGGGTTCATTACCCGATCGCAACATCGCAACCCACTGTGTAACATGGTCTCCGACGAACCATTCGGTGGACGAAGCGTTGGCCCGGTTGCGTCAGGGAAAACCAGCCATCGTAGCCAGAGCGCACCGAGGCATGATACTATTCGACCTTCGCACGATCGACGAAAAGGATATCCAGCCGCTGATGGAACGAATCGCACAACTGGCGGCGAACCAATAGGAGTAATAAC
>JAADIU010000219.1 GCA_013151185.1 Planctomycetota bacterium | reverse complement strand
ACGGCAGACGACCCGACGCGCTATCGCGACGACAAGGAAGTCAAGGAGTGGGAAAAGCGTGACCCGTTGATTCGGTTCACCAAGTATTTGCGCAACAAAGGTGTGCTCGACGATCGATCCATCGAGGGGATTGAAAACGACATCAAGGAAGAAATCGTCGCTGCCCTCAAACGCTACGAAAGCTACGATGGTCTGGACCCGATGGATTCGTTCAAGCACATCGTTTCAGAATTACCCGCAGACCTGCGCGCTCAGCAGCAAGAATACGAAGCCGCGCTACGGGCTGAAGGAAACTATCGCGAGTAGATTAGCGCAAGACGGGTAGGGTCCGCTGTGCGGACCATTCGTTCCGTTGGTACACGATAGTATTGGTGGTCCGCACAGCGGACCCTACCTTGCCGATTGGGTACGAACAGATTTGTACCAACAGACCACAACCGTTCTTCGAGTCGGTTTTTGGAGATTGACGTCTTATGGCATCCATCAACATGGTGAAAGCATTGAATCTGGCGCTGGCTGAAGCGATGCGCGAAGATGAGAATGTAACCCTGCTTGGAGAAGACATCGGAATTGACGGTGGCGTCTTTCGCGTGACCGAAGGCCTGTTGCAAGAATTCGGAAGCGACCGCGTCATCGACACACCGGTCGCGGAAGCGGGCATTGTCGGCGCAGCGATTGGAATGTCGTTGTATGGATTGCGCCCGGTGTGCGAGATGCAGTTTTCCGGATTCGCCTATCAGTCGTTCCACCAGATCGAAGGGCATCTGAGTCGCTATCGGGCCAGAAGTAGAAGCCGCTTCACCGTTCCAATGGTCATCCGTATGCCTTATGGCGGGGGCATTCGGGCCATCGAACACCACAGCGAATCGCGCGAGGCGATCTACGCACACACGCCCGGTTTGCAGGTGGTCATTCCGTCCACCCCGAGAAACGCGAGATCGCTGCTCCGGGCTTCGATGCAAAGCGACGACCCGGTCATCTTCTACGAACCCAAATCACTCTACCGAGCCTTTCGCGAAGAGGTGCCCGACGAACCAGAAACGCTCCCCATCGGCAAGGCAAACGTCGTGCGCGAGGGCAGTGACGTCACCTTGATCGGATACGGTGCGATGGTGCGCGTGTTGCAGGAAGCGGCAGAGGATTTGCACGATCAGGACGGTGTCGGTGCTGAGGTGATTGACCTTTTAAGCATTGCACCGATGGACACCGAAACGATGGTCGCTTCGGTTGCCAAAACCGGTCGGGTCATCATCGTCCATGAAGGTCCACGTCGCTGCGGTGTGGGGGCGGAAGTCGCGGCTCGGCTTGCTGAAAGCGCCCTCGATCACCTCGAAGCACCGGTTAGACGACTCACGGGGTTTGACGTACAATTCCCATACTTCGCGCGGGAACGGGCGTATCTGCCCAACAGCGATCGTGTGATTCAAGCGGTCCGCGAACTGCTCGCCTATTGATTGCGGGCGAGCCACCACTTCCCAGCGCGAAATCGTATCAAATGCCGATATGGCTAAGAGTGGCCGAAGAGGACGGACGGCCAAGCGGGGTCAGCCCCGCGCAGGCGTTCTCGACTTGGTCATCCATTTGGGTTTGGCGGACGGGTCTGGCAGTTGGGTGTGGAGACGAATTGATATGGCGCAGGAATTTCGACTACCGGATTTGGGGGAGGGAATCGCCGAAGGACAAATTGTGCGCATCATGTGCAAAGCCGGCGACACCATCATCGAAGATCAGGCCATCATGGAGGTGGAAACCGACAAAGCCGCTGTCGAAATCCCTTCGCCGTTCGCTGGGGTGGCTTCAAAGATCCATGTGAGTGAGGGGCAAACCGTCGCGGTTGGCGAGGTCTTGCTGACCATCGAGGAAACAAACGGTAGCGGAACTGCCGGTAAGACGGCTGCCAAATCTGCCGAGGTAAAGAAGCCTTCACCTCCACAAAAAATTGCAGTGGTAGCCGCGCCTGAACCACCTGTGTCACCTCCTGTTGCGGCACCTTCATCTGTACCGTCTTCATCTGGCCCGTCTCCATCTAGCCCGAAGCGGACGAAAGCAGCGGCAGCTCCTGCCATTCGTAAACTTGCTCGGGAAATGGGCGTCGATATCGACACCTTGACCGGCTCGGGACCGGGAGGACGGGTTCTTCGCAGCGACATCGAATCGGCTGCTGCTGGCGGACCGACATCTTCAGCGCCATCCGCAGCAGTCGCCATTGCCGCACCCGCTGCGTTTCGTGCACCGGCTGTTATCGAAGGAACCGCGGGCAACGACAATTGGGGGCCGGTGACAACCTCGCCCCTGACGCAGATTCGCAAGACCATCGCCCGTCAAATGACGATTGCCTCGACCATCCCTGCCGTCACGCAAACGGATGAAATCGACATCACCCTTCTCGACGCGATGCGACAGGACCTTCGCGGGGAAGATGGAACCGGACCGCGCGTCACGATGATGGCGTTTGTGTTGCGGACGCTTGCAGTCTGCCTTCGCGAGCATCCGATTTTCAACTCCAGCTTCGATGCGGAGAAGCAAGAGATTATCTACAAGCGGTACATCAATATCGGTATCGCGGTGGACACTCCGCGTGGGCTGGTGGTTCCGGTGATTCGCAACGTCGATCAACTCAGCATTTTGGGATTGGCACAGGAACTTCAGAAGCTGGCACAAAAAATTCGCGATACGCGGTTTTCGATTGAAGACCTGCGCGGTGGAACATTCACCGTCACCAATTACGGCGCGATCGGCGGAATCTTTGGCACGCCAATTATCAATCACCCCGACGTGGCGATCCTGGGCATTGGACGCACGCAGGAAAGATTGCACCTTGAAGACGAAGAAATTCAAACGCGGTTGATGATGCCCATCAGCTTGTCGTTCGACCACCGGGCAGCCGACGGTGCGCAGGCGGCGCGATTTATGAATGACATCATCGCCCACCTGTCGAATCCGGCGCTATTGATGATCAAGTAGCAGGTGCGACGCATCGTGATGGCCTCAACCGATACTGTGCATTAGTTACGAACCGTGCACCACTCACGAATCATGCACACAACTTCTAACGCGGGAACAATAATCCATGGTCGTCGGTGAATTCACGCACGAAACAGATTTGCTGGTTATCGGAGGCGGACCGGGCGGATACTCTGCCGCGTTCAAAGCTGCCGCCCACGGGATCTCCACCACCATCGTCGAATCGGACAACGCCCTCGGAGGCGTCTGCCTTCACCGCGGCTGCATTCCGTCGAAGACGTTGTTGGGTATTGGCGAAGTCATCTCTGCCGCCGAGCATGCGGGCCAAATGGGCGTCACTTTTTCCAAGCCCAAGGTCGACCTCGCAGGGGTGAACGAGTGGAAAAAGAAAGTCATCACGAAACTTTCGCGCGGCTTGGGTTCGGTCGCCAAGAGACTCAACATCGAAATCATCAAAGGCACCGCCCGCTTTGAAGATCAGCGACACGTCGTTCTGTCTGACAGTGACGTTGCGAGAATCAAATTCAAGCGCGCGATCATCGCGGTGGGCTCCAGACCTGTCCGTCTCGGTAAAATGGAAGCCGACGACCCCCGCGTTGTCGATTCGACCGGCGCACTGCGTCTGGAGAGCATTCCCAAACACACGCTGGTTGTGGGTGGCGGCTACATCGGTTTGGAAATGGGCAGCGTGCTTGCTGCACTCGGCAGCGAAGTCACGGTGGTTGAGATGTTGCCCACGTTGCTCGCGGGGTGCGATCCCGATTTGGTTAAACCACTCGCCAAGCGATTGGGCAAGGACTTCAAACAAATTTGCCTCGACACGCGCGTCACCGCAATGAAAGCTGCGAAGAATGGCATCACCGTCAGCTTCGACGGGAAGAATCTTCCGGATCGCAAAACGTTCGAGCAAGTGTTGATCGCGGTGGGGAGACGACCCAACTCCGACATGATTGCGCCCGAGGCGGCTGGCGTTGAGTTGACTGACCGAGGGTTCGTCAAGGTGGATGCGCAATTCAAAACATCGAACCCGCGCGTGTTTGCGATTGGCGATATCATTGGCGACCCAATGCTCGCGCACAAAGCCATCGCGGAAGGCAAGGTCGTTGCCGATGTGGTTGCGGGTTTGGACGTTGTGTTCGATCCGCGATGTATCCCTGCCGTTGTCTTCACCGATCCGGAAATCGCTTGGGCGGGCCTTACTGAATCCGATGCCAAGAAAGACGGCATCAACGTCGAAGTTAAAAAAATGCAGTGGGTCGCGTCGGGTCGAGCCACGGCGCTCGGTCGAACCGACGGCTTGACTAAGATTCTGTTTGATCCCGAAACGCAGCGGGTACTTGGTGTTGGGATAGTCGGTCCTCACGCGGGCGAATTGATTTCCGAAGCCGTGCTTGCGATTGAGATGGGCGCGGTCGCCGCAGACTTGGCGCTGTCCGTGCATCCGCATCCGACCGTGTCCGAACTCATGGGCGAAGTCGCCGATCAGATGATGCCGGCAGGCGTTTCTGCCCATTGAAGCAGGTTCGATTCACTCGCAGCGTGTCCGTCCCCCACCCTTCCGCTGCGCTCAAGGATGGGGCACCCGTGTGTCTGCCCTTTAGGCTTCGCCGCGTTCACAAACCGGGTGGCAAACAGTGAATGACAGCACGTTTCTCGAACGTTTGTTGCAGGACTGCCCTCTGCACAAACTCATCCCGCCCAAGTCAGGCATCGTTGTGGGCGTATCCGGTGGGGTGGATTCAACGGTTCTGCTCCACGCGCTGCAACGGGTCGGTCAGATTATTGGCGAGTCATACCATCTTCACGTCGCGCATTTTGACCACCAACTGCGGGGTGAAGAATCGACCGGGGATGCCGAGTTTGTTTCCGCCCTCGCCGACAGTCTGGGTTTACCCTTCACGATTGAGCGAAGCGATGGTTGCACGGTGGATGCACGCAATCGCGGCTCGCAGGAAGACGTCGCCCGCCGCGAACGATTTGCATTCTTCGAGCGAGTCTGCAAGCGGATTGACGCAACGCACCTTGCGCTCGCGCACCATGCCGACGATCAGGTCGAAACGATACTGCATCGATTCCTGCGTGGAACGGGTATTCGCGGGCTTGCCGGAATGGCCGTCCGACGTTTGCTTCACGAATCGTCGGATGTTATGGTCTTCAAACCGATGCTGCATTTGACGCGCGCGGAGATTGTCGAATTCGCCTCCGCCGAAAACATCGCTTACCGCGAAGACTCCAGCAATCAATCGACCGACCACACACGCAACCGGATTCGCCGCGATCTGATTCCGTATCTGGAGAAAGAATTCAACCCGCGAATTCGCCAGGCGATCCTTCGGTTGGGTGAGCAAAGCGAATGGACGAACCATTTCATTCGCGAAGTGACTTCGGAGGCGCTGAATGATGCGATCACCCGTTGCGATGATTCATCCATCACGCTGAGCCGTTGTTCGCTTGCAGATCAGCCGATCATCATCCAAACCGCCATGCTGAGGATGGCCATCGCACGCCTTGGAACACGCGAACGTCGCCTCACATTTCAGCATGTCAAAGACATTGTCGATGCGGTTGACGGCGACGGAAGCAAGTGGCGCTTTGCCTTGCCCGATGGTGTCGACGTGCAACTCCGTCAAGACAAAATCATCGTATCGCGCAACCCGAAATGCACAATTGAATCGAAGCCCGCAGGCAAGGGCAGTACGGGTCCATGAATCCATCGATCGCGAACAGCAAGAACGCAATGCAGAAACAGACGGCGATGTTTGTCGGTATGTTCCTGCTTGCGCTGCTGATGCGGGGTGCGTTCGGCGCGGCGAGTGTACGCGAGCGTTCGCACGATCATGGGGAGATTCCCAGTTCACTTCACTATGACGATGAACGATGGTACTGGTCGATCGCGCAGTCGTATCGCGCGGGCGATGGCATGGTTGGCGAGTTCGGCCACCGCGCGGAGCGGATGCCTTTGTACCCGTGGGTGTTGTCCTGGTTTGGTTCGGGCGAAAGCGGTGTGTCATTGGCCCGCTGGTTTCAATACGTTCTGGGCGCGCTAGCCGCTTGCGCCACGTTTGCGCTGGCACGAAGATTTTGCGAATGGGGATGGGCAGCGGGCCTCATCATCGCGCTCGATCCGAGCCTCGTCGGAAGCGCTTCGTTGCTGCTCAACGAGGCGCTCGCGGTTCCCCTTCTTGCCGGGCTGTGGTGGATCGCCTGGCCACTAAGAAACTTGCAATTCGCCTCAATCAAACGGTGGCTGGGAACAATCGTCGCAGCGATTCTCTGTGTATACGCGAAGGAATCAACGCTGCCGATGGTAATCCTGCTGCTGGGATATATCGTGTTCGCTCGCAAGGATTTGACGGCGATTCCAGGTGTGGTGGCAACTATTTTGTGCATCGCGGTTGCCCTGCTCCCTTGGGCGTACCGCAACAATCAGGTGGTGGGCGAGTGGATCTGGCTGACTTCTCGCGGCGGGATTTCGCTTTACGACGGTGTTCAGCCGTCAGCAACCGGTGCCAGCGATTTGGGCGGTATCAAGATTGCCCCCGAGGTGGTGAATCTCGACGAAGCATCGTGGAATCGCCATTTCAAGCAGGAATCGTGGAAGGAAATCCGTCGCAACCCGCGTCGTATCCTGGGTTTGTCGCTCACCAAGCTCGCAAGAACATGGAGCCCGGTTCTCAACGCGGCAGAGTATCGGTCGGGTTGGATACGCGTAGTCTTTGCGATTTGGTATATCCCGCTTTATGTTCTTGTCATCGTGGGCGTGTGGAGCCATCGACATCGAAGACGTGAACTGCTTGGTCTGCTGATACCCGCGCTGTGCGTTTGCCTGATGCACGCGATCTTTGTGGGCAGTGTTCGGTATCGCCTCATCGCAATGCCCACGTTGGCGATTATTGCTGCGATGGGTTTGCAAACCGCGTACGGTTCTTTCAAAAGCTCTCGGCAGACGACGGGCGGCGACGCATGACCTCAGCCAAACATCCCATCCAACAGCGACGCGCGGCGAAGGCGAGGCTTGGGAAGAAGCGCCGTTGGCTTCGCTGGGTGGTTGCAACGGGATTGATTCTGCTTCTTGCGGGTGGTTGGTTCTATCGGTCAATGACCAAGCCGGCGAAGCTGCGGGCTATCGCGGAGCAGTATTTACAGGCGTTTTTTGCTTCTGATCTTTCGATCGACAGCGTGCATTTTTCGCCACTCGGTGGAATCGAACTCACGGGCGTGACGTTGTCGGACCCCTGCGCCGGTCCCGGTGCAGAGCCTCTTCTCACTTGTCGGCAAATGACGCTGCGCCACAAACCGTTGGCGCTCCTGCTTGGTCAACTCCGGATCGATTCGATTCATGTTGGCGGAGCGCGCTGCCGTTTTGTGTTTGACGATGCAACCGGGCATTTCAATGTGCAGGACATTCTCGCTCAGAACAACCTTTCCGACATCGCCATGAAGGAACTTCCACACATCAGCACCGGAAACTTCGAGGTCGACGTGGTGCGGCGCGGATCAAACACGGAGACTTTGGTCGAGCGGCTGACGCTCAATGTCCTTGCATTGCCCGATCCTGCCGGCGTTCTTGCGTACGACGTTGTGTGGGACGCCCTTAGTGATCGCGCGTCGAGCGGAACGGTCCGCATCGACTTCGACCAAATGACCATGACCGATGTGAAGGGTGGTACGCCCTGGCTTTCGGTGCGCGCTGCGGCATTGGCCACCGAAGCTGCAACCCCTGGCGCGCGGTATTGGCTGGACTTGCTGGGTTTACAGGGAATGTTTCACGCGGTGGATTTTTCGCTGCCACTTCTTCCGAAAGTCGAGGCGCGACATCGCGTCACCATCGAAATCGAGCAAGCCGCTCTTTCAGTTCCCATCGACGATTTGGAAATGGACGTGCCTCTGCATGAGCGTTACCTCACCTTGACGGATGTTGCGGGGACGCTGACTGTCGAGCAGGATGGCGCGACCCTGGACCTCGAAGGCCTCTGGCAAGACAGTGCGTGCAACGCGCGACTTCGTCTTGGCGGAACGATCACGGAGGATACCGTTCCGAGCGATATCGCGTTCGACCTTGAGCTCGAAGCCAAGGGGTTCACGATTCCGCGCAGCGATCCTTCACTTGCACCCGCAGAGTCGCGGCTAATCGCCAGCCTGCCGAAGCTGGCGAAGTTCTATCGTCACTACGATCCACATGGAAAAATCGACCTGTCGATATCCATCTCCAAAGGCGACGGCAGCGACGCCCCCATCGTGTTCGACCGCGCGCTCATCGAAGCGAAAGGCGCGGACGTCTCGCATCACAAGTTCCCCTATCGCATCAACAATCTGCGAGGCACGGTAGAGATCGGCCCCGACGGTGTGAATATCATGGGGCTGACCGGAACGCATGGCGAAGGATGGATGGTCGCCAATGGATGGACGGGCGGACGCTCAGGCCCTGTGCCCGCCGACATCACAATCTATGGCTATGACATCCCGCTGGATGGCGACCTGTGCATGGGGCTGGGGCCGCGCCATCGTGCCATGTGGGACTCGTTCGATCCGCAAGGCGCTGCCGACATTGAAGTGAACATGCAGCGGGCTCCTCCCAACGATGGCGAGCCTGCGCCGTGGCACATCGTGACCCGTGCTGAACTTGATTCGGCAGAGGCAACCTATTCGCAATTTCCATATCCGATCCATGATTTGTCCGGCGACGTCATCATCGATGGCAAGCGTATCATCGTCTCCAGCGTGCAAGGTTGCAGCGGTCGCGGCGAGATTGCGGTCAATGGAGAGGCACGGACCACTAAGCACGGTGTGGCGTATCTGGATATCAAGATCGATGCGAGCCAGATCGCTCTCGATGACTTGCTGCTCTCCTGCGTGGGCGATCAGACGCGCGAACAGATTCAACGTTTTCGACCGCAAGGCGACGTCGATCTGAATGTCGTCTTGTCGAAGCGCAGCCTCGAAGGCGATCTGGACCACGACATCGACGTCCGCCTGAACGGGGTGACCATTCGACACGCCGACCTGGTTCTGCCGATCACTCAAACGGTTGGCCAATTGAAGATCGATCGCGATCGGGTCACGGTCAAGAACGTATCCGGAGTGGTGGCTGGCGGGAGTGTGCGTGTCGATGGGTATGTGAATCGCGAGTCGCCCACATCTGAGTTGGATATTCGCGCCGAGTGCCATAACGTGACACTCGATAACACGGTGGTTGCATCCTTTCCGGAGCACCTGCGATCATGGCTTCGGGAGTGGGACGTTCGCGGAAATATCAGCGCGGATGCACACTGGAAGCGAGAAGCCGCGACTTTGCGACAGCCACCGGATTCTTCCATCGAGGTCAACCTTGCGGACGTTCGGTTCCGCCATCCAAATTTTCCTGTTGAAATGCGCGTCGAGTCGGGGCGAGCGATCATTCGAGGCACGGAGTTTCAGTTGTTGCAGGTTCGCGCTTCGGGCGATGGAATCAGCGTGAACATCGACGGGACGATTCGATCCCAGCACAAGACGCTGACCGCAGACCTCCGCATCGACGCGACCCTCGCAGACTTCACCGAATCCGTCCAAGAAGCCGCCCCCTGGCGCATCCGCAAGCTGCTGGGAAATCTACAACCGCAAGGGACCGTTCACTTGCGGGGCGGCGTACTGCGTTTAAAACAAACCCCCGACCAAGCCTCGACCGATTGGAACCTCACGGGTGAAATCGCAACGGATCGATTCAGCGTGCGGTCGGGGTTCGCCTTTGAAGACTTGCAGGTATCCTTGCCATTTCGCGCATCGTCGAGCGGTGGGTCGCTTTCGTTCGACGGGCAAATCGATGCTTCGCAGATAACGATCATGGGGCTCGAATTGAGTCAGTTGGCCGGCAACGTTGTGTACGACCCGAGGAATCGCCAATGGTCGCTCACCGATCTTCAAGCGAAGTTATCCGAATCAACACTCACGGGTGAAATCCAAACGTCGGTCGAATCCAGCCAGACAAGATACACCGCATCGCTTGCATATCAGGATGTTCCGCTCGACGCTCTCCTGCCCGCGTTTTCGGCGACCGATGGCGGCGTGCAAGACATGCGAATGGCTGGCATGGCTTCCGGACAAATCTTCCTCGACGGCATCATGGGCGACAACCGCAACCGTCGCGCGGGTGGCAACATCCGAATCAGAGATGCAGAGTTGTACAAGTTGCCTCCGCTTCTGGCGATCCTCAATGTGATCAACATGACACTGCCGAAAGAATCGGCGTTTCAATCCGTCGATAGCGAATTCTTCATGTTGGGCGACGATCTCAAAATCCGCAATCTGTTGTTGCAGGGCAACGCATTGGCCATGGTGGGTGAAGGTGAAATGAAGTGGTCATCCAAGAACATCGACTTGAAACTTACTGCCGTTAGTCCGAAGCGGACAGCAAAGATCCCTGTCGTCACCGAGTTGTTGGAGGGTGCTTCGCGGGAATTCGTCGAAGTGCGCGTCACGGGAACAATGGCCAAGCCCGTTGCATCAGCCCAGCCCCTTCGCAGCGTGAGCGACGCCTTGGAAACACTCCTTCGCGCGCGGAAGGATTCGCCACGAAGCGTTTCAAAAGAGAAACGCTAAGTTGATTCGGTGCGTCCGGGACGCACCCTACCTGTGCCTTGGCACACGTCTTCGGCGAGGGTGGATCTAGCTGGGGGCGGGTTCGGTGGAGAGGTATAGGATGCGGCCACAGGTGTGGCAGAGGACCAATTCATCGACGCTGCGTAGCCGATTCACGACTTCCAACGTGACTGACATGTTGCAGCCATCGCAGATATGTTCGTCACCGCGACTGCCGAGGCGGATCACTTCGGCCATCGCTTCGCCGTCGTGCTTCTTTGCGACGCGCTCGAACGAAGACAATGCCGACGGGGCGATTTCAATCGCAGCATCTTCGCGCGCCTTTTCGAGCAGTTCGAGTTCGCCGCGTGTGCGATCCAGAAAGTCTGCCAACTCGTTCTCGCTTTTTTCCAACCGCTTGCGAAGTTTGCGATTGTTCTCTTCAAAGACTTCGGACTGGCCGAGAAGTTCGTCCTTTTGGGCCATCAACTCCAGGACCTTGCTCTCGTATTTTGAGGTGTCGGCTTTTTCGGTGTTGAGGGCGGTCAGAATCGCGGCATAGTCTTTGTTGGTCTTCGCCGCATTGAGTGCGAGTCGGTGTTTAGCCATCGACTCTTCTCGGGATTTGATGTCGAGATCGGCTTCGTCGATGCCCATCTGGCAGCGTCGGACAGCATCCAAATGGGCGTCGTACTCGACCTGATTGGTATCGATTCGCGCCTGACATTTGGCAATCATTCGCCGATACGCCGCCTGTTTGGCCCGTTGTCGGCTTAGATCCCGCTCGATTTTTTGCAACCGATCCAAAGCATCCAGGATGGCTCCCATCAATCACCTGCTCAAAAATTAGTTGTTTTGCACGTCAAGAACCCGTAGACCAGAGAAATACAATTATCGTCGGACTGTGGTGTATTTGCAAGGGCGGTGAACTTGATGCGCAATGGAGCCACAACCGAATTGAAAGCTGTGCCCGACGATGGCAACCACCAGGTGGGTCATCAGTTCAATTCGGAGCCACCGACGATTGGCCCAATTCGGTTGGCGGGGGCTATACCTGCACAACATCTCGTGCCGCCATCGATGGCCAGTACGCCAAGAGCCTTCAAGCTATCGCGATCGGTATTCATGACAGCGTTTTCGCTGATGGCTCTCATTCTGATGGCCAGCATTTCAGGCGGATGCGATGAACCGCGCAGACTATCCCTCGACCGGAAAGAAGACGGGTTCATCGCCTTTGTTGGAAATGCAAAGGACGATCCTGTTTGGCAGGTTCTTTCGGCGACGGCGCAACGTTATCGGGCTGGGACCGGTGGATTCGATCTGAAAGTGTTAGCCGCCGACACCGCTACCCCCAGCGCTCAGATGCGGTTGCTGCGCGAGTTGCATGACCCACGGATGCGCGGATTGTGCATCTGGCCGACCGACACCTTGATCATGAAAGACATCCTGCTGGATCTTCGCACCAAGGGCGTCCCCATCGTCACCATGGTCACACCGATTCTGACGAGGGAGCCGTTCGTTCACTCAGGGCTCGATGACTTCGCCATCGGTCGGGCGATGGCCAACGCAGCGTTCGAAGCCGTCAAGGAAAAGGGCACACTCGCAGTCCTACGAGACGGCAGCGGATTGCGTCACCATGCCGACCGCTACCTGGGTTTTGCCGAACGGGCAAGACAACGCCCAAGCATGACCATTCTCACAACCCTCGAGTGCATGAACAACACGTTTGTCGGACAGCGGATGGTTCGCGAGTACACCGAGCGGTTTCCGCGCCTCAACGCATGGGTCACAATCGACGATTGGCCATTGAGGGATTTGAAACCGGGTGAGATTCTTCTGCCCAAGACATGCTCGCTGATCACCTACGGCCCATATCCAGACTATTGGCCGCTCGTCAACGGGGGCACCTGCTACGCGCTGGTCGGAGCCGAGTACGACAAGATCGCAGAGCACGCGCTCGAAATGTGCGTGACGCTCGCCAGAGGAGAAGTGCTCGAAAACAAGGAATTCTTCGCGGAACCGATCACTCTTTCGAAGAAAAACCTGCAAGAGTTTCGCATCCAATGGTTCAAGTGGCTGGATTCAAAGTAAGCCACCACCGAAATCGCCCATCCGCTTGACACAAAATCCTTACATTCAATCACGCTTGAGGGGTTTATGGGAGGGGAATCCTCGGCTATCTTGTGCCGATTCGGGCATTGAACCGAAGAACCCGGACGTGCATGTCGCCGGAAGATTGGCGGCATCGTCCTGTCATGGAGGAACCTGATGACCCGGTCTGCAATTTTCGTGATCCTTCTGCTGATCCTGTCGTTCGGCGGGTGCATCATCAACCAAAATCTGACGACGTTGCATTCTTTGAACGCATCCAAGGGGACCGTACCCGAATGGTTCTCCGGGGCCTGCAAATCAGATGCCGACGAAACGTTCGATTGCACGGCTGTGGTCCAATCCAAATGGGGTACGTTTCCTTTTCGAGACCGGGACACAAACACGGGCGAACCGCAACTTGCCATTCCAGTCGCCCTCATCGGTTGGGCATACTTCGCCGCAGTGTTCGTTTGGATGATGCTGATCGGACGGGTCGACTACGAACGACGACACTGGCATCGCCTTCTGACGGTCGTGATTTTATTGGGCTGCGCGGCATCGATTTTCTTTCTCTATGTGATGCTCACCGATTTGGATCACAAGTGTCGCTGGTGTCTGGTGTCGCATGCGATCAACTTCGCAATGCTCATCCTGGTGTTCCTGATTCGCCCCCGTCCGGAGAAATCGCGTACAGAAACTTCGGCTGGTGCAGATGAGGCGAAAGCGACGCTGCCCGTCGTCGCGATTCACCCATCGTGGCGTCTGATTTTCGCAACGGTCACATGCGTGGGTACTGTTTGGATGGCGCTGTTTTCGGCCCATCTGTCGAACAAGTCCATCGCGATCGCGGAGGCGCGGGAAAAAGGATACAAGGACGAGATCAAGCGGATGAGCGCAGGCACGGATTCGCAAGTCGCTCAATTTGAAGGGCTTAAGCCTGTCAAAATCGCGGTGCGGCCCGACGACCCGCAATCGGCGACGGCAGAAGGGCCGTCCACAAAGCTGGTGATATTCAGCGATTTTCAATGCCCCGGATGCAGGAAGTTTTCCAAAGAACTCGAAGAAAAAATCAAGCCAACATTCGACGGCCACCTGCGAATCGTGTGGAAGCACTTTCCGCTTTGCACCGATTGCAATGTCGTCGCCAAGAGAAACATCCATCCCTACGCGTGCAAACTTGCCTATGCTGCAGAGGCCGCACGGATGCAAGGCGGGAATGACGCTTTTTGGAAACTGCACGATTTGCTGTTCAAGAATCAACGGTTCATCGTCAGACTAAAACCCGAACCGTTCGAAGACATGCTGCGCGGTTTCGCAGAGAAACTTGAACTTGACGTGGAGCGATTCGACCGCGATCGAACATCACCCGAAGTCGAAGCCCGCGTCAAGGAAGATATTGCGCTGGGGAAATCGATCGGTGTGCGAGGAACGCCCGCAGCTTACTTCGGTGGGAAACGCGTGCAGCGCTTCATGCTCAACTTCATGGCCGCCATGAAAAAACGCTTCGACCAACTCGTCCGCAGAAAACAGAAACACAAAGGCCACAACCACGCAAAACCAAAAGCAAAACACAGCGAGGCTACACCATAGCGCACCGACCCAAGCGATGTAGGGTCCGCTGTGCGGACCGCGTGTGTCATCATCCACCAACCAAGCGAATGGTCCGCACAACGGACCCTGATCGGCTGGCTGCGTCACGGATGATCAACTCGCATTGGCCGGCTGTACGAATAGCGATTGGTTCAGACTCCGACACAAATCCAGTGTGGATTGGCTGGGGTTCGGCCATTCATCTTTATCGAACGGATCCGCGATCTCAGCTTGGCTCAACAGCCCCCACCGTAGCGATGCTCGGAGAACTTCTTCAAACTTGGCGTGCACATCAATGAATTTAATCGGATTGCCTTGTTTGTCCCACCCACCCCTATGGACAGCGTCGTTCCGCATGTTCCTCACCTGCTGAAAAAAGTCGCCCCCGATCCCCTCGACGCCGGGACAGACTTGCCTGATTCTCTTCTGAATCTTTTCCGACCAAAGATACGAACGACCGGGTTCGCTCGGCGCAATGAAGAGGGTTTCCATTGCGGTAACCGCCATCGCAAATCTAATTGCCACGTCACGAGCAGGGTACGTCGTCAGCGCACTTTTCAAGTTGTTTGCCAAGGCCAACCTCGGGATAGTTTCACCGTTGTCCCGTTCGAAGCTTCGTTGAATACGGTCTGCCGCATTCAACCGCTCTTCAGACCAAGATGCCATCCTCTGAGTGTACGAAGGAGGGCTGTAAATAAAATGTCGTCGAGGCGGAGACCAAGGAATCTGCAGATCACGCGAGAACGCGTATGGGCCGGCGCAGTGCATGATGTTTCCGTTCCTCCAGAAATCGTTTTCGCCAGCGCCGGCAAGATCAATTAACCACCGTAACGTCCATACTGTGCCGGCAAGTTCGCTACATATCGCGTATTCATTTCGTGGCCCTGAGAGGCCTCCCGGTATCTCGTTGGATTCGATCCACAGCCACGCCCTCGCCAGCCGGAACTGCCAGCGCTCGGTTTGCGACACATGGTTCGCCTCAATGATCCCATTCAAGCCTGTTTCTACAGGCTCCGGCACTCCGATGCGGATCTTCGCACCGCAATGGAAATCGTAGTTGTCGATGTCGGTACGCCCAGCGTTCAACAACGGAAGCAATGCGATATGTCTCCAAGGTGAATCGCTCATGCAGGTGATTATGCGCAATCCTGCTGTACCGGCAACGCGGGCCGCGGAACTGCCGAAACGGCAAAATCACAACCGGGGGCGTCGGGACGGACACGCAGCTAGGTTTTTTGTAGTTCGTTCGGAGCAGTCATCTTTACTCGAGGTACCCCAGGTCGGCCAACCGCTCCGACAGCTTTGCGACGTCTTCGGCTGAATATACGCTTGCGCCAGATGTCATTGCTTCGGATGCCTCGACGGATACGGAATCGTCGATCCGTTTTTCAAGCGTGGGGCTGAACGCGTTTGCGATTACCCGTCCACCCATGTCACCGGGA
>JAADIU010000257.1 GCA_013151185.1 Planctomycetota bacterium | reverse complement strand
GCTAGGTTGTCGGGCAGCGTGAACGCCACCACGTTGGAGATATCCAACACGTCAAATGCGATGCGGGCTGCAAGTGAAGCGATTTGTGTCGCGAAACCGCATCCCCATTTATTTGCGACGATCGCATAAGCGATTTCCGTTTCCTCTGCCCCGTCCTGCACCAGTCGTCGCAGGCCGCCTCGACCGACGAAGTTTCCGTCCGTCTGATCGAAGAACGCCCACAGGCCGAATCTATGCTCCCGCCAATGGGCCATGAGGTCCACCATCCCTGCGCGGATGTTGGCTTCGCTTTGAACCCCGCCGAGCGTAGCCATCACTTTCGGGTCTTGATATATCGCAATCAGATGCTCGACATGTGTTTCATCGATGCGCTCCGCCTTCATGCCGTTGGTGATGGAATGTTCGATGGATTCCACTACTATCTCCCTGAGTCACGCGGACCTCTAAGAAGTTTTGATCCATTCATAGTATGTCCGACCCCCACCCTTCCGCTGCGCTCAAGGATGGGGCACCCGCGCAGTTGGCTGGTATTGGACCTGATTGGCGGACGTCGTGCGTAGGGTGCGTCCCGGACGCACCGATTGGCTTAATCAAGCCAATATTTTTTCTGCTTCAATCGCTCGGGGGTATAATGCTCCGTCACGAACGTGAGTTCCTTGCTGCACAGCGCTTCGACTTCCATCTTGAACCCGTTCTTGATCATTTGCTTGATTTCTTTTTCCCAGTGCTTTTTTCCAGCGAACCAGGGATAGTTCAAAATCTGCTTGGCCCGCTTGATGTCGTTGGCATCGAGGTCGATCTTGACATCGTCGGTCAGGTCGATGCGGTCGTAGTCGAAGCTGGATACACCAATAAACCGCGCATCGGGCACAGCCATCCGCGATGACTCGAACGCAAGATTGATCGAACCCTGCTTGATCACCGAGTAGATGTAATAACCCCACGGGTCGTTATCCAAAAGCGTCAGGATAGGCAGCTTCAATTCGTCGTGAAGACGGTAGAGCATGCGTCGCACCCCGCGCGATGGCTGCCCACCACCGTGCATCAAGATGCAATTGTGTTTCTCCCAAAATCGATCTTCGACGAACCTTCGCCACACGGTATCTTTTTCGACGTGCAGTACATACTTCGCGTTGCACTTTTTGAATTGGATCACGCTCGGTTCAACGATACTGGGAATGGCATAACCCCCGCTTCCTAGTTTCGTCGCATCGATGGTGTCCCCGCTGTCGATGAATGTAATTTCACCGATCAGCGCACCCTTGCTGCCGGCAAAAACATGCAACTCTTCGCGAAGGGCGTTGAGGGCTACCTCCAGGTCTTCAATGATGGGATCGGATTCATCCTGATTGTCGAAGGTTTTTTCTTTCGTACCTTTGATGGTGTGTTTTGCCAAATAATAAATCTGTCGAATGCTGGCGGTCTTGTCCACACCGATCAAGTCTTTGCACTTGCTCGCAACCAGCATAGTCTGCATGAACCGTTTCGCTTGACCATAGTTGAACAAGTTGCGTTGCTGGAAACGGTCGCCCATTTCGATATAGCGCGTTTTCTTGTTGAAGCTGACGTTGCTCAGCGCGCGTGTGGGAATATCCACGGCTGGCTCGCGCTCCACAGAGGCGCTCTTGACGACAGAATCCGCGAGCCCTTTGATCTTGGCACCGGTGTCCTGTCCGTTCTTGCCTCGACGCGAGCTACGTTTCTTGGTTGTTTTTTTCTTACCCATGATTGATGATCGACTGATGGTAGCGCGATTACTTTCGCTTTTTGACCTTCTTCTTTTTCTTTGAAGTCGCTGCTTTGGCGCGGCGCTTCTTCAGTGGGACGGGCTCGGGTTCTTTGTTGAACAGTTCAAGCTGACCCGCAGGCGATTCTCCGTCTTCCTCAACGACGATGGTGTTGTCCATCTCGTTGTCACCGTTTTTTCGTTTGGCGATGATTTTTCCGTGGTCGTCGAACTCCATGTCTGCGGCTTGGGTCGCGCGGACTGCGAGTTTGTGCAACTGGTCACGAAACACCTCCTTGTCAAAATCGGTCATGGAGTGGCATGCTTGGACTACTTCGTTGATATACCGGTGGAACACATCGCGCCGCTGCGAGTAGTGCGACCGTTTCTTCTTGCGACGGATGTAGATACCGAGGCGACGGCTACACTCTGCGAGGCCAAGTCGAATTTCCTTTCGGATTTCATCGTAATCCGCGATAGCCTCTTTCGATTCCGAAGTGAACGGTACCCAAACGCTGGCCATGTGGATCAAGATGACGAGTGGTGCTTGCGGTAAGGTACCACGCGACTGCGACAAGCCGTAGTTATTCCACTTGGTTTCGACAACGCTTTTGAACGTGCAACAAGCGCCCTGTTGATATAGCAATGGTACACGGTTGGCAAAGCGGATGACTCGTGCGCTGGGCGGTGGTTTTGCGTTCTTGGATGATGATTTTTCACCGTCGTTCAAACTACCAAGCTGGCCGCCGTAGGCCATGCCCACTTCGATTTGGAAGGGATTCCCGCGATAGACCGACGGTGGGCGGGTGGACGCGGTATAGAATTCGCCTTTGATACCTTTGAGCAATCCGTTGAGAATCGCTTCCGCACCAATCGGCGCGAGGCAGTTGGTACTCGGCGCCCGCAGCTTTGCCGCTTGCAGGGCGTTGAATAATTTTTCGACTGATTGCGGTCCGACGCCTTGAAGCCAAGTGCGCTGCGTCAGTCCTGCTTTGGCACAAACTTCTTTCGCAGTTTTCGGGCTGACCCGCGAGAACTCGGTGCTCAGAAACGCGCCCATCTGTTTCGAGTTCGTCTCCTTGAGCATCTTCATCAGCGTACCCAACTCGACGCCGTGTGGATGCGGTTTGATCTCGATGGTTTCCTCGGGAAGTTCGTCTACATTGCGCGGGTGGTCGAATACGTTTCCATCGGGCGCGCGAAAGAAAATGGAGGCGTGCGGATTGGCGATTGCCGTTAACTCGATATATTCCGCAACGCTTTGACGCCCTTTGTTGTAGCTGGCTACCATTTCAATTTCTATTTCTGTGCCACTGTTCCACTCTACATCAACGGTTCTGTCGGCGATGATGTCGGGTTTGTTCTTCTTCGTATCGATCGCCAGCTTGTAGTGGTGCGCGGGTTTTCCTGTTCCGGTGCGGCTTACGATGCTGACTGGCTTTCCTGTGGTAATGAGTCCATACATCCCGGCTGCACTGATGCCAATCCCCTGTTGCCCGCGCGACATTTTGAGGCGATGGAACTTGGAACCGTAAAGCAGCTTGCCAAAGATGTTCGGGATCTGCGCCTTCACGATACCGGGGCCGTTGTCGCGGCAGATCATGCAGAATCGATCTTCCGCCAACTGTTTGATTTCCAAGTGGATTTCGGGAAGCACACCGCCCTCTTCGCAGGCATCCAGGGCGTTGTCGACGGCTTCCTTGACGCTGGTGAGCAGTGCCTTGCGTTTGTTGTCGAATCCGAGCAGGTGACGGTTGCGGGCGAAGAATTCGGAAATCGAAATCTCGCGCTGCTGCTTGGCCATCGACTCGGCTGACGCCTGAGCCGGACGCTTCCTGGTAGCCGAGGTTTTCTTGCTCACTGTTCGTGCGGAACCTTGTGCCGACTTCGAGGATACTTTGGCGGGGGCTACACTTCCCAATCCGCTCACCCGAGGCGGGGAAACAATTTGCCCTGTGATATTCGAGATTTGGCGCGTACCGCCCGTCCGATGATCGTCCATGATCCCGAAGGCCTCCATACCCCACGCAGATTCAGTCGAAATCGCGCCGGGAAGTGAATTCGTCCGCCTATCCTAACGTCCCCGGTCCAAACCGAAAAGCCGACGCAATGACGGCTTCCCAGTGCCGATTTGAACTGCTTACTTGATCCATGCGAGGGTACAAAGGAGTTAAACATTTTGTGGACAACGGTTTCGGCGCGGTGTTGAAAAGTAGACCAGCCAGGGACAATTCACACTGGTTTCTCCACGCGGTTTGTGTACAATGGGCGACGCTTGGAATTGGTGCCCTTTCTACTGTAAATCTTTCTAAGATAATTACTTACGAACGTTCTATCTCCATCATGGCTCTGTTGTCTGGTTGGGCTGTCGGACTGGCAGCGCTGACTTGACTCGCATTTGGGTTTTCGCATGTCCGTGATGACAACTGCCGAGTGGAAGAACATCCTCGACCGGGTCCGCACCCAAAATCCGGCGCTGGTTCGGGGTTGGTTTGGCGGACTTGTTCCGGTCGATCTTTGCGGGGGCGTGCTGCGAATTCGGGCGGGCAACCTCAAACAGGTTCGGTATCTCGACGACGCATGTGGCTCCGCATTTGCAAATGCCGCCCAGCAGGTTCTCGAACAATTGGTCACGACAACTTTCGAGACCGACGCACCGGGTGAAATCGCTGACGACGACGGGTATCCGTTGTCTATGTCAGAAAACAACCAGCTTCAACTCAACGAAGATTACATCTTCGAGCATTTTGTCGTCGGTGCCGGAAACCGAATGGCCCACGCAGCATCGGTGGCGGTGGCAGAGGCACTCGGACAAACCTACAACCCGTTGTTCATCCACGGTGATGTCGGGTTGGGAAAAACGCACCTTCTGCAAGCCATCTGCCACACCACCCGCTCGCTGAATCCCTCTGCGACGATCCTTTATATTTCGTGCGAAACCTTCGCAAACCATTTCATCGAAGCCGTCGAACGTGGCGCGATGAACGAATTCCGATATCACTATCGGCACGTCGATTTGCTTGTGATCGACGACATCCAATTTTTGGGCACGCGCGAACGAAGCCAGGAAGAATTCTTTCACACGTTCAACACGCTACACCAGGCGCAAAAACAAATCGTGCTTTCCGCCGACTGCCCACCTGCGGAAATTCCCACGTTGGAAAATCGCCTCGTCAGCCGATTCAAATCCGGCTTAGTGGCTTTCGTCGACGCGCCCTGCATGGAAACACGGATGGCGATCCTTGCAAAGAAGGCGCGGCTTCGGTGCATTGAAGTTCCTGAAGACGTGATCGAATACGTCGCCACCCACATTCAAACGAACATTCGCGATCTGGAAGGCGCGTTGCTTCGTCTCGACGCGATGAGCCAATCTTCCGAATCGGCGATCGACATGGAGTTGGCTCGGCGGGCGTTGGACGACGATTCGCAAAGGCACGCCATCACCATTCAACACATCATCGATGTAGTGACGCGGTACTTTGGGGTTCGCGTCAAAGACCTGCAAAGCAAGAAACGCCCGAAGTCTATCAGCCATCCGAGGCAAGTCTGCATGTACCTGGCGCGTGAGTTCACCAGCCACAGCCTCGAAGAAGTGGGCGGGTATTTTGGTGGGCGGGATCACTCAACGGTCTTGCACGCGGACCGGACGGTGAAGAAAATGGTCGAGACCAACGACAAGGTCCGCCGCACGATCGAGGATTTACGAGCCACGCTTCGAGCGAGGCAAAATGGTGCCGAATAGCTGCCTTGGCTGGGGTTTGCGAAGGGGCGATTCGGATTTCACGGATGCACGCTGGGCCTGTCAGAATGTGCGTGAGAAGTTGGCGGTTTTGTCACAGGAACGCACAGGGGCAAGCCGCAGCACCGAGGGCAGGTGAGTGGTTGGGCTGCGAGGCACAGCGTCACGCACAGGTTGCCCACATGTTGGTGGGCTTGGAAAAATCGCTTAAGATGGGCGTGCTCAATAGTTTACTTGATCGGGCGAAGGGAAAGCTGCCTTTGTCACAGTGCATAATACTAAGTAGTTCTTTTTAGATTAGAACTACATATATACCCACACGTGTTTCTTTAAGAGGCCAACCTTCATGAAAGTCCGAATGAACCGGCAGGAACTTGCGGAAGCCCTTGGGGCTGTCGGCTCGGTTGCCGCATCGCGTACGCCCAAGCCCATTCTCGAATGCACCATGATCGAGGCGCACGCCGATCATTGCCTGCTCGTTGCAACCGATCTCGAAATTGGTATCCGCTACACCGTCTCGCAGGTCGAGGTGGATGAAACGGGCCCGGTGGTTCTAAAAGCCGACAAGCTCAGCCAGATTGTTCGGGAATCCACCGATGAAATTCTCGAGTTCAATTCGGACGATTCGATTTGCCATGTTCGCGGTGCTGGTGCTCACTTTCAAATCTACACCCAGCCGCCCGCAGACTTTCCCCCCGTGGCAGAGTTGAGCGGTGAACCTGATTTTGAAGTTGATGCGAACGCGCTTCGGCGCATGGCAGAGTGGACCGTGCTGGCGGCTGCCCGTGAGAACACCCGGTACGCCATCAACGGAGTGTTGTGGGAACGCAAGGGCAAGGACCTGACGATGGTGGCCACCGATGGCCGTCGGTTGTCAATGGCCCAGGGCAAGCTCGAATCAGACGAAGGCGCGAATCTCGAATGCATCGTTCCCGTCAAGACGATGAGCCTGTTCCCGCGCATCCTTGGGGCTGCTGACAAAACCGTCGCGGTCAAAGCGACCGGAAGCCAACTGGTCTTTCGCACGGCGAAGGCAACCATCAGCAGCAGCTTGGTCGAAGGGCAATTCCCGAAATATCAGGATGTCATTCCGTCGGACTGCGATTGCACCGCCACCATCAAGACCGCAGACATGCTGAGCGCGGTCAAGCGATCGGCGCTCTTGACCAACGAAGAATCCAAAGGGGTTCGGTTGTCGTTTTCGAGCGGTAAGTTGCAGCTATCGAGTCGCGCTCCTAGTCAGGGTGAGTCGGTCATTGAGATTCCGATCGAGTATTCCGATCGGGAGATTGAAATCGGGTTCAACCCGACGTTTCTGGTCGAGGCGTTGCGGGCTGTGCAAGCCGACGAAGTATCGCTTGATTTGAAGGAGCCGAACCGTCCGGGTGTGCTTCGAGGCGACAAGGGCCGATTATACGTCGTCATGCCCGTGAATCTCTCCTGAGCGTCCAGTCAATAAGGACAGAGCCAAGAAGGATGGAGGCGGTGATGCCAGCCGATCCGAGGATGCTTCCCGATTCAGACCGCGTTTCGCCCCAGCAGTTGCACTGGTGCCACGCCAACAGGCAGACCCGCTCAAGGACCAAACCGCTGGGGGAAGCCGTCGCCAAATTAGCCCAATCGGTGTCGCGGGCACCATCCGGGGATCTTGCGATATTCGAGGCGATTCGGCAGATGATCGATGACCCGTTTCGACGCATGTGCCGATTCGGCGGAGTCCGTTCGGGAGAGGTCATCATATTGGTAGATCCGGCTCATGCGCGGTATCATAGTACGCTGCGAACGCGGTGGCATTTGCCTCTGTGGGAGCATCTGAAACGAACCTGCCGGGGCAGCACGATTCGGCGGATTCATTTCAAACCGGGGACAGATGGAGTCGCTTTCTAAGCTCGCGTGCGCGTCCGATTGTGTGCGTGATCCAACCAGCGAATGGCTGGCATCATCTTGAAATTGGTGCCGGCGTTCTTCAATGACATCTGTCTTCAACGACATCGTTTTTTCAGTGACAAGGTTTTTTTAGTGACGAGGTTTTCTTGCAGCACCGCGTCACCCCACCGGTGTGCATAGGCTATTGGCAACCATGAGCGAAGCAGCAGAACAATCCAGCATCATCGATCCAACACCCACAGCGTCCAAAGATTCCGCACACCAGGACGGCACATCCCAGGACAGCGCATCTCAAGACGGCGCATCATCGTCCTCGCCGGATGGTGGTGGGGCGTACGATGAAAGTCAGATCACGGTGCTGGAAGGATTGGCGGCAGTTCGCAAGCGACCGGCGATGTACATTGGTGGAACAGGCATCAATGGTCTGCACCATTTGGTTTACGAACTCGTCGACAACGCGATCGACGAAGCGATGGCGGGGTATTGCACAAAAATTCTCGTGAAGCTCAATGCCGACGGAAGCTGTACCGTCGTCGACAATGGGCGCGGCATTCCAGTGGGCCCGATGAAGCATGAGAACCCACTGCTCAATGGCAAGCCCGCGTTGGAAATTGTGATGACGGTGTTGCACTCTGGTGGAAAGTTCGACCACAACGCGTACAAAGTTTCCGGCGGTTTGCATGGTGTCGGGGTTAGTGTGGTCAATGCGCTGGCAGAGTGGCTGGAGGTGACGGTCGAGCGCGATGGAAAAATGCACTCGATGCGATTCGAGCGCGGTGATGTCGCCCGCGAACTTACAGTCATGGGCGAATCGTCCAAGAGCGGAACACGCGTCGAATTCGCGCCCGATCCGGACATTTTTCCGGAAGTTGCGTTTCGCCTCGATACGCTGGCCCCGCGACTTCGGGAGCTTGCCTATCTCAATGAGGGCCTGAGCATTGAAATCGTTGACGAAATATCAGGCAAAGAGATGGCTTTTTGCTTCGACGATGGCATCAAGCAATTCGTGCGTTACTTGGCTGGGGGGGCTGAGCCGATTCACCGCGATGTGATCACGTTGAAGGCGGAAGACAAGGAGCAGGGCCTCGCGTGCGACATCGCCTTGCAATACTCCGACAGCTATTCCGAAAACATCCTCGCCTTCGCGAACAACATCAAGAACATCGATGGCGGGATGCACATGTCGGCATTCAAGAGTGCGCTGACGCGCGTGGCGAACAACTACGCGAAGAAAAACAATCTGGTGAAGGGATCGGTGATTCCGTCCGGTGATGATTGGCGTGAAGGGTTGACGGCGATCATCAGCGTGAAGGTTCCCAACCCGCAGTTTGAATCGCAGACCAAAGTGCGATTGCTCAATCCGGAAGTGGAAACATTCGTTCAGAAAACGGTGAACGAGCAACTGCGCAACTTCCTCGAAGAGAACCCTGCCGACGCAAAGAAACTTGTGCAACGCGGTGTCAACGCAGCCCAAGCCCGAGAAGCCGCTCGCAAAGCGCGCGACCTCGCCCGAAAAAGCGTCATGGCAAGTGGCGGGCTGCCCGGAAAACTCTGGGATTGCAGCTCCAAAAGCGCCGAAGGTACGGAGATATACCTGGTCGAAGGTGATTCAGCCGGTGGCAGCGCCAAGCAAGGCCGCGACTCGCGCACCCAGGCGATCCTACCCCTCAAAGGAAAAATTCTAAACGTCGAAAAAGCCCGCATCGACAAGATGCTGTCCCACGACGAAATTGCGCACATCATCAAAGCGATGGGCTGCGGAATCGGAAAAGATGAATTCGATGTTTCCAAACGCCGCTACGACAAACTCATCATCATGACCGATGCAGACGTAGACGGCAGCCATATTCGCACGCTTCTATTGACATTCCTGTTTCGGCACATGCGCCCTTTGATCGAAGAAGGGCGCGTCTACATCGCCCAGCCGCCCCTATACTTGCTCAAAAAAGGCAAGCAGGAAACCTATGTGCTCGACGAATCGGTGATGAACGCAAAGCTCACCGACATGGGCTTGGAAAAGACAACGCTGATTATCAAGAACGACGAGGAAACCCAAGACGGCCAGGGTGACGAACGGCAATTCGACGGTTCAGACTTGCGGGAATTGCTGGAAATCCTCGATGGAATCGATCAATACCGACAAGTCGTTGAGCGGCGCGGCATCGGATTCAAATCGCTCGTTTTGGAATACCGAGACGAGCAAGGATGTTTGCCGAGTATTTTTGCCGACGTTCACAGCGAAGATAAGAATGTCGCGGAGCGGAGGTTCTTTCACGACGATGCCGCATTGGGCGCTTATCGTGCAGAACTCATCAAACGCTTTGAACGCGTCGACTTGATCGAAGCCCGCCACCTAGCCGTCGCGCAGTCGAGCGCTCGCAATGGCGAAGCGGAAGAACTGTCGAGTTGTTACATCGTTCGACACGAACTTTCTGAATGCCGCCTGCTCGATGCGTTGATAAGCCGCCTCGATGAAATGCAGATCAACATCGACGATTATTTCCTCGTGCGCGAGCAGTTGATTACCGGCGAATTTCCGGATGCCAAGTATCTGTTGAAACAGGGCGACCACGAGGCAGTCGAACTGAACAATCTTGCAGAGGTGTTGGAGGGTGTCCGCAAACTCGGCAGCAGCGGGATCATGGTCAAGCGCTTCAAAGGTCTGGGCGAAATGAACGCCGAGGAACTTTGGGAGACGACGATGGATCGATCGCGCCGAACCCTGCGAAGGGTCACCATCACCGACGATCCCGATGATGCCGAGCAGATGGCGATCGACGCCCAGGAAGCCGACCGAATGTTCCACGTCCTCATGGGCGACAGCGTCGAAGAGCGCCGCCGTTTCATCGAAGACAACGCGATCAACGTGCAGAATCTCGACGTGTAATCAAGAATTCGCATCGGATTCCCGCGCTCAATGTGAACATATCACAGCGCTTTCCACCGACCTATTTTTCCACCTTCCCGTTAATTTCGACCACTCCGTGCCACGGGTGGTGCGATGCGCGACAACCAATCAAACCACCGCAGCCCAAACTTCCCATAACCTGTGACAACTGACTTAACATAATGTAAACAAAAAAGTTACGACTATTTTAGTGTGCCGGTTGCCTCGACCTATTCGGGGGTTATGATACGGTTGGAAGAAGCGTCAGATCGGTGGTCCGGGGGATCATCGCGGGGAAGAAGCTCCCAACATTTCTGGTCCCAATATAATCCTGGGCTCGGTCGAGCTTTCATCCTCTGTCATTGCTGCCGCCTCGTTTGGCTCTTCGCGCAAGTCGGGCATTCTGCGTGGAAAGGGGAACAGGGGATGGGATCGAACGGCAACGGTTTCAGATTGCCGTGTGTGTTGGTGGACGTCAACACGCAGAACGACTTTCTTCAACCGGACGGCTCTTGTCCGGTTGTGGACCGTGAATTCGTCATCTCTTCGCTTCGGCGAATGGTGGCTTGGGCGAAGCGTAACCACGCACCTGTGATATCCGCCGTTGATTGTCACCGCGTACGAGAACTCCCGTCAGCCCGGCTTCCAGCCCACTGCATCGATGGAACCGTCGGTCAGCAGAAAGTTAAATTCACATTGTTCGGAAGTTATGTGAAGGTTGAGGGAGACAACACGCTGGTTGTGCCAATCGATTTGTTTCGCAAGCACCAACAGGTCATCTTCCGAAAGCGTTCTTCAGACTTTCTTAATAATCCCAAAGCCGATCGATTCATCAGCAACCTGCCAGCCAGCAACTATGTCGTCTTCGGTCTCGGAATCGAAGGCTCGATCAAGTCGGTCGCCCTGAGCCTTTTGGCAAGACACAAGCATGTGACAGTGGTGGTAGATGCATGTGGTTATTGGTGCCGATCCGATGCGGAGCAGGCGCTGCGGCTCTTGGATGCAAAGGGCATCCAACTGGTTACGATAGACGAGTTCACGAACAGTCGATTGCCCCGTCCGATTCGATATCCGCGCGCCCACATCGGCCAGGCTCCGATGAAGAACGGTCTCTACTGTTCATTGGTGCGAGGCTCGCAGCCGGAAGATTCACCGAAGGCTGATGCGAACGGTCAGATCGCCCAGACCAATGGCCACAGAAATGTAAAAAGCCGCATCGACTCTAGCAGGCACGATAGTTCTAGCGCTCAAAGCACTCGCAACGGCCACGATACTTCTAACGGCCACGATACACCAGACAGCCACGATACTCCCAATAACCACAACGGACGACACGCCCACTCGTAAGGGTTTAGTCGGGCTATCTCCTTCCGGTTCCGACTTGCGGCGATCTGTCGGCCTCGGCGTTTTGAATGCGCCCGGGTGCTCAAGAATCACCCTTGCTCACCGCCACCTCCATCGCCTTGATCGGTCTGTTTGGAAGGATATACTTGTCGATTCGTTCAGGCGGCTTTGCTGGCGCCTGTGACGGCTGCGTGCCCAAGTGGACTAAGGGGACGGATTGCAAATCCGTTATTCGTCGGTTCGAATCCGACCGCAGCCTGTGCCTGTGTCCTTCCCCAATTCATCCGCATCCAGTGCCCCGACGCGATCGACAAGTTGATGGCGATTCAACGCGTGAGTGCTCGATGGATTGTCGGCATATGTTCCGAAGGCAGCGGCTGGGTTAATCGATGGCTTGCTGGTCGATTGTGATGGTGACTTCACCATCGGTTTGGCGTTTAGTGTTGATGCACACGTCCAGGAATTTATGGATGAGTTCGATGTGCGTCTCCGCGTGGCGCGACAAGCCGGTTGATCGAAACTCGCCCGACCTTGCCACAGCCAGCGGTAGCATCAACTGGTCCGTCAGGTACTCGCCAATCGGTGCATCAGTTTTGATGTAGCGTTGATATTGCTGCACCGCATGTGTGGCGACGGCTTCGGCGCTGCGGCCAACCTCGCCGAAACCGGTGAACATTTCGGTGACATTGTCGTACTCCAATTCGATCGTCACGATGTTGCCCGGACCGACCGGACGCTCGACTTCGACGATCCGCGTTTCGCCGTCATCCCATTTGAGATGCTTTTCGATCACGCGAACTTCGCGCTTACCGATCGACCTCGGCAGGCCGGATACAACGGCCTTCGCTGCCCGCTGCTTCAATTCGCCCCGTTCCAGAATGCTGATGCCATCCAAATACTTCACCGGTGTGACATCGACAACCATCCGCCCGCCACCAGCAGGATAGAACCCCGGCTTTTCCAATCTCGCCTCAACGTGCGGGCCCATCCGGTTCAGGAGTGGTAGATAAACGCGCTGCAAATAATCGAAGGGCGGCGCAAACGGATTGTGCGTTCCGCCTTCAAGTACAATCGTGCTCGGCTCCTTCGCCAAAACGAGAGGTAGCAAAACAGTTTGCAATACCAAAGTCGTACTGCCAGCCGTCCCGATACTAAACGAATATTCGCCACCAACCGCTTCACCCGGTACGAACTCCACCTCCGTCGAACCGATCTTGTCACCAGTGACCTTCGCGCAACAAATCTCCGCAGCAGCACGAACCGCCGTCAAGTGCTGCCGCATCAACCCAGGCTTCCGCCGCTTCGCACGAATGCAATCAATACGAAACGGAACCCCAGTCACAATCGAAAGCGCAAGCGAAGACCGCAAGATCTGCCCACCACCTTCTCCAAATGATCCGTTGATTACCAACATCATTCCGCTCGATTGTTTGCAGATGAGAGTTGCGATTCTTTGGCGACTTGCTCTTCGATCTCGTGTGCTACCTCCTCCAATTCTTCACCTATGAGTCGCATGACTTCGCAAGTAACTAGGTTATCCATCGTAGGATCAACCGCGACCAAGCACGAAGTGACAAGTAGGAGCGAACGAGCCGTGAAAATCACTGGATACGCCAGTCCTTCATTGAAGGCGTCTGCAATAATATACAGGGTTCCCTCAACTCCATTTTTTGGTGCAACAAACAACGAAGCAGGAGACGCATGAATCACATCGCAGGCGGATTTGTAGTACGGCCTCCAATGCGATAGGTCGATACTGTCCTCGAGGTCGCGAAAGGTCGGCTTTTTCTTCCTCAGTTCGTGCGCCGCCCAACCATAATCATGGCGAAACTCGTCGCCGTAATCTGCAATCACCTCGTCGTAGTCCGCCTGGACTTCCTTCATTTCTGCTTCAGGAACCGCCGAAAACCCAAGTTGTACATGCCATCGCTGGTATTCGCGAGCCTGACGCGAGCGTTGTACCGCTTCATGCCTCAAGTATCGTTCCGCAATATCCCCACGTTGCTGTACTAAGAACATCGCTACGACGGTTAGCTCATGAAGTGACCGCCACCTAGCCAGTGCTCCATCAACATAGCCGGATGAAAGCAGCGTCACGATTTCTGCCGCCGTCCGACAAGCGCGGGCATGGATTGCAATTATGGCATCCCACAACCCCGGCTCGTCCCCTGTGTCGTCTCCGCCTGACTCCTCGCTGTCGTTCCTAGATTCGCTGATTACGGTTGCCTGTTGATCTTGTAGCAACGTCTCCAAGGCTTCCCTTGAGATACCTACTAAGGCGGCGAGACGATCCAAAGCTGGCGCCCATTGTTTTCGCAGTCCCGCACGAACTTGCTCAGATGTTTCGTGCGATTCGGCGATTGCTTCTTTGACATCCTTGCGACTGGATTCGAGTATTTCCGGGCCGATTTTACGAATTGATTCAATGATTAGCGGTTCTATGAACTCTTGCAGTTCACAGGCAAACGTATCGCTGGCATTGCGGACATCATCATCGGTAATCGTAACGCTCTGATCGGGCCCGGAAACATCTAAGTCGAGATGGAATGAATGTCCCTTTGATGCAAGCAGCGCAGTCTTAACCTCGTTGGCCTGCTTTGAGGTAAGCTGGATGCCCTTGCTCTCAAATACACGCTGGACAATTGTATCGCTGATG
>JAADIU010000050.1 GCA_013151185.1 Planctomycetota bacterium | reverse complement strand
CGTGGGATCGCGACGGTTTGGCGTCGCAGGGTTGCCATCGTTGTCGACTTCCAAATCGTCGAGGGTCATGTATGCGTTGATCGGGTTGCCTTGGATCACCATGATCGACTGACCGGGGTGAACGTTGCGCAGGTCTTCTCGAAGGGCGTCTTCAAAAGCCCGGATGATCTGGCTGACTTCGATGAGTGCGTTGGCTTCGCCCGATGACCGCAGCGTTAAGGTGAAGATAGCCCCGGCCATCACCATCAAGATGGCGAGGATGCCCACCGAAACCACCAACTCGACCATAGTAAAAGCAGCCGCTTGCGCAGCCCCGAAGTGCCCGCTGGCTCGGGAACGTTTTCTGAATTTGGTGGAAGCTCGTTTCATGGTGAAGCCATCATATCGCAGCGTGACGGTAACGGTGGGCTGTGCCCACCGAAGGTTCATTGCGACGCAAAATGGTGGGCATGGCCCACCCTACGCTCGCTCAAAAACAGAAACACAACGTTGTTGGAAACGGCACCATGTTCCGTGATGGGTTATGTCCCACTATGGGCTAGGTTCCGCGTTATTGTTTGGGTCCTACGTTATTGTCTGGGTCGCAGAACGACTTGGCGCGTTTCCACCGCGACGACCGGAGGCGTTCCCGCAAAAATCGGGATGCCGTCTCCTGCACGCTGTGCTTCAACCGCCGGTGGAAACACCCAGTAGTATCGTTTTTGCGGCTCGTCTTCCAAAACGTTCAGACACTCCGGAACATTCGTCACCGAGTTATCCGTCAGGTCCAACGCGTCACACTTGCGGTCAATCCATTCCCACTCGTTGAGCCAGTTCTGGTGCAACTCGCTGAACTGTGTTGGAAAGGGCAGATAGTCGGGCACATGCACGTCGCGTGCTGAGTATTCCTTGTCGAGCGTCAGCACCACGCTGGCGACATCGCTCGTTTCGCGGCGCTGGGTGATCCGATAAATCTGGCCATTGCGTTCGTCGATCAACACCGTTTTTTTGGCGAGCATATCTGCAAGCACGATATCATTGACGACGATCTCAGACGGAATGCCGATGGGCGCAGAACCAATGGCAGGCACCGCAACGAGCGATGCCTCAATGCGCCAAGGTGAAGGCAAAAGAACGTCTGCGGCTGGCGCTAAGGCGCGGGGATGGTCCATGCGTTTTGCGTTGTTCCACGTCGCGCCACCACCGCTTCCGACGATGCCTTCCTGTCTGGCAAAGCGTGCGTTTTCGGGGCGTTTGAGGGTGATGTAATAAACGGTGGCTTCGCGTGGCTGGGCCAGCGTTCTTCGCAGTTCGCTCTCCGTTTCTTGGCATTCGGGCGGTGGGTTTGCTACGGAACAGTCTGTGCCAAACACGGTTCGGAAAGGATCCACCGGATCAACCGAGACATCCGGACCGTACATGCGGCTAAAGCGGTGCAACACCGACCAGCAATATCGACGTCCTGCGAACTGTTCATCCCAGAGCCCGATGGCGGACGCGTTGGCTGGGTTCATCGGATCGGGGCGAGGTGACATCGGGGGAAACAACCGATCGCTGGCCTGCGTGTATGCGGGGTACGATCGATCGCTGACTAACGGTGGGGCGGTTAAATTGGCGACGGCGAGTGAGTCGCCCATTGCGAGCGTCAGTTGATCAGACAACCGCCAGCCGTCATCACCCACGGGCATGTTGCTGCCACCGCCCGCGAGATCGTCGGGCTCCGTCGCAGCAAATGCAGATGGTGCGGCTAGGAAGTTTCCCAGGTTCATTGTATGAACACGGGTCGTCGGAAAAACAAAAGGCCGCCTCGGGTCTGAGGGATCGACCGGAAACCAATCGTCTGCAAAAAAAGAGGACACCGGCAA
This sequence comes from Planctomycetota bacterium, assembly GCA_013151185.1. GTDB lineage: Bacteria > Planctomycetota > Phycisphaerae > UBA1845 > UBA1845 > UBA1845. The sequence goes on along the minus strand of JAADIU010000050.1, from coordinate 12,421 downwards.
AGACAGGTCGTTCGGACCGTTGATCTTTGCCTTGCGGCGAAACATGTTGATCCCGGCGTGGGTGCAGGATTGCGTATTTGTTGCTTCGAATATATCGCGGGCTTTGAACCACGCGATGGGAAACATGCTGGAGGTGAACAGCAACCCAAGTCCGAGAATGAAAATCGCGAAGACCATCTCGGTCATGGAAAACGCAGGGCGTCGCCAAGAGCGGTAGGGTGGGCTATGCCCACCGCAGTTCTCGTGTCGCGCCAGATGGTGGGCACAGCCCACCCTACCGATGCCTGCGGGCAGGAACGGTGCTGGCGAATCACCATGCCTTTGATTGCTCCCTGTCCTGTTACCCATTGCGCTGTTACCAATTGCCCTGTTACCCATCAGCCGCCCTTTGGTCCGAAAATAACCTCGCCCGTGTATCGACTCACATAAAGCGATTGTCCATCGCTCAACATCACGGATTGGATGGAACCGCCCGCAAGGCCTTCGACCTCAGAATCGTCGTACACCACGAGTCCGTCTACACTCGTAAAGTTGGCGGCATGGGTGTCGTCCAGCATGACGATGTCGAATAGCCTGCCATCCACATCCTGGCGAACACCCGCATTGTCCCACCATCTGACCACATCGAAGACACCCAACCGCGAGCGATCACCGATGCCATTGTCGTCAGCGTCGGTGTCGTGAATCAGCATGGGACGGCCGACAATCAGTTGACCCGCAGAATCGAATACGATCGTGAAGAAGTTGCGATGGTACTGCGGTGTGTCGGGACCGCGGGTATCAATTGGAAACCGCTGGTTTTGCAATTGCTGCGGCCAAGCACTACTCGATGATGGGTTCAGTGGAAACGGAACCGGACCCGGAGGAGAAACAGGCGTCAGCGCCCAAGAGGGTGCAATCCGAAACGGAGTGGGCACGGTGTAGACTTTATTGTTCATGACGTGAAAGCGGTTGACAGCACCAGCTTCGGTGACGCAGTTCAGAGGTTGTGATGCAGCGCTGCAATCAAATTGATCGCGCGGGGTTGTGCCACCGCGTGATGGGTCGGATTCGATAAAGGCGATGCGCTGAACGCCGTCGCGATCCACATAGAAAAACAAGCCGCGTTCGCCGAAGCGAATCGCCTGGGTGCGAACGCTCTGCAACAATCCGCGAATCATATTGGCGGAGGCGGCTTCGTTTCGCTGAGACCACAAGCCGGCTGCGCCCGGAACCACCAATGCGGTCAAGATCCCTATGATGGAGATGACGACGATCAATTCGATCAGCGTGAAAGACTGGAAACGAAACGCCGCGCGCTCGTAGGGTGCGGCTCGCCGCACCGCATCCACACATTGCCCGGTCAGTCCCCCACCCTGAAAGGGCGGGGCACCCGCGCGGCAGCGGTCTGGTGCTTGTTTAGTTCTTCGCCATCTCGACATGGCCACCGGCCTCCCGTCTCTTCCCTCGAACCCGATCACTACCTGTTGGGATACTATTCAACGATGTAGGGTCCGCTGTGCGGACCATTCCCTTGTATCGAACAATAGTCCCCGTGACGGTCCGCACAGCGGACCCTACCAAAAACTCCGGTTCAGACCCCGTTACTTCATCCGCTCCTTGAACGTTTCCGAAGAGTACACGTTGTCTTGGTTCAACACGCTGTTGATGCGACCGTCTACACCGTTGTCGTGAAAATCGGCGATCAAGCTGGTATCACCAAAATCGTTGAAGAAGTCGCCAGAGAACTGGTCGGGACCATTAGGGCCATACGACACCAGGAGCGGTTCGGTGTTGTTGTTGTGCACGAAAGCAAAGGCCGCCCGCTCGCGCGGAGCGGGTGACGTTGGCGAAGAGCAAACCGAGTAGTACTCAATCGGTGTGCCCCACGCATCGACATAATAAACCAGCGGGATGGGTTCGCTTCCATCGTTGGGGTCGAAGACCGCGTTGTCTTTGACGCGATACTTGGAGTTGATGCCGTCGAGAATCTGGCTGGCTTGGGGTGATCGCAAACGCATCGCGAGTACCATGGCCCGCAGATCACCGTGCCCTCGGGCGTTGGGAGAAGGCAGCACACCACTGGTCAGGTCGCGCGGGTCGGTCAATTCCGGAACGATGGGGCTGCCCGCCGCGAGTTTGATATTGGTTGGGATGATGCCAATGTTGGCTCCGGTCGCGCTGAAAACATTCAAGTCGTCCGGGGGTGAACCGTTGTAAAAGGCGGTCACCTTCCCACCACCCGCGCGACTTTGCGTGACTTCGAGTTTGTACGCATCAATTGCCTGGACCAACGACGCCATCACCGCTTTGGTTTCGCGGATCTTGGCGGCTTCCGTCATCGCTGTGGCGCCGCGAAACGCCATGCCAATCAAAATCGCAAGAATAGCAACGACGACAAGCATTTCGATCAACGTAAAACCCGGTCGCAACGTAACACCCGTTCGACGAACCGTGCTGCGTCGCGGCGATCGGTTTGGCGAACCCGTGTTTGAAAGCTGGGTGAACATTGAAAATCGAGTGAGCATAGTGCGTATCACTTCCAGTTTGTCGCGCGTATCACTTCCAGTTGGTCACGTCGTCTTTGGTGCCCCATATTCCGTCGCTACCGGCAGAGATCAGAAGATAGTCGTCGGCCCGCTGGGGAACCGCCCGCAGGCAAGACGTCGCGTCGTTCGGAACAAAACGTGAGGCGGTTCGATCGATAATGAACGAATCGAACGAATCCGGAACGAGCGGTACGATCAGCGGAGGGTTCAGTGGGTCGTCGTATCGCGTTCCCGCAAGCCGATGCGGAGAAGGCGGTGTGTTAAATGTTGTCAGCACCGAGTTGTCGCGATGATCGTACTTGCCAACCTTGATCGGGGCGTTTCTCGCGTCCGTGATCATTCTCCTCGCGGCTTTGCGGGCCTTGTAGTAAAGGACTGGACTATTGAACAAATCGGTGAACACGAGTTGCTCATTCGCGTGTATGTCCCAAACAGCAGGGTCTACGGACAACTTAAAGCCTTTCTTTCGAACCTCTCCAATGGAGGTAAGATGCTCCATCGCGGTTGCGCCTGCGTAGGAACCATATCGCGTTGCTGGAGTGAACCGGGTGGCTGGGTTGGTGTCATACATACCGCCCGATCCGAACCCGCCAATCGAATCTGCCCAAGTACCAGCCGCACCTTCAGGTCGGAATCCGGCGGTCCCTTGTTTGTCCGGACCCGCCAGCGCCAACACCAAAAGCGTTGCTCCCGAGGAGGGGACAGCTACGGAACCGTCGAGGGGATCGATAATTGATCCTGGCGGGACACCGCTACCGTTGGCATCGCTGGCCGACGGAGGCAAACGGCCACCCAGCGCCCGCTCGGTGCGGTACGATTCGATTGCAGATTCCAAAGTCGTCAACACCTGTCGGCTGGCAACATTTTTGGCTTGTCGCCGAGCACCGGTAAACGACGGCAACGCGATGCCGATCAACGTAGCGATGATCGCCACCACCACCAGTAACTCAACAAGCGTAAAAGCACATCTCTGGGATGAACTTCTCTTTGATCGCGCCGTTAACATGATATCCAACCTCGCCTGTCGTCCACCAATTCGATGGCCCCGTGATTCGCAATTTGTTCTCAGGAGCAGTGTGTTCCCAAGTAGGGTGGGCTGTGCCCACCATTATTATACGGCTCAGATGCCAAAGTTCGCATGGCTGATTCTGATTGCCCGCCCGAATTTTAACCGCCCGACATCGTCTGAATCAGTGAAACCAACGGCAAAAACAGCGCGATGACGATGAAACCGACGATTACACCCAGGACAGCCACCATGATCGGTTCGAGCAGCGACAACAATGCCGTCACCGCGACTTCAACTTCTTCGTCGTAGTTGTCTGCGATTCGCAGCAACATTTTGTCCAACTCGCCCGTTTCTTCACCAACGGAAATCATGTTTACCACGATGCCGTCGCACACCTTTGCCGCCCGAAGCGGATCGGCGAAGGTGTCTCCCTCGCGGATCGAATCGTGAACCTTTTCGAGCGCCCGAGCATAGACCTCGTTTCCGGAAGTTTCTTTGGTGATGTTGATCGCTTCAAGAATCGGAACACCTGCCGTCACAAGCGTGCCCAGCGTTCGACAAAAGCGCGCGATGGACGACTTGCTGGCGATGCCCCCGGCAATCGGGATGTGAAGGATGACCGCGTCCTTCGCGTAGCGCCCACCTTTTGATTGATTGAGCAACTTCATGAAAATGATCATCGCGACTGGCGAGAACAGTACCACCACCCAGCCCGGTGGCATGCCCGAGACAAACCACTCGCTCGTGTTAATCAGCGCCTTGGTCATCTTGGGCAGTTCGGTGTCGAAGTCTGCGAAAATCTCCTTAAACTTTGGCACGACCACGATCATGATTCCGGTGACAATGGCGATTGCAAACGAGATCACCACGCCCGGATAAATCATCGCACCTTTGATTTTGGCTTTGAGTCGCTGGGCCTTTTCCATGAACTCAGCCAGGCGAACCAGGATGACATCGAGTACACCACCCGTTTCGCCGGCAGCCACCATGTTGACGTATAAGCGATCGAAGGCCTTGGGATGTTTGCCCATCGCTTCTGACAGAGTCGAGCCGCCTTCAACATCGTCGGCAACGTCCGTCAATGCGTTTTTGAGTGGACCCGGTTTTTGCTGTTCACCAAGGATGCTGAGGCTGCGAAGAATGGGCAGACCGGCATCTTGAAGCGTTGCAAGCTGGCGGGTGAACTGTGTGACGTGCTTTACCTTCGCTTTGCCGAAGGAGATTGACCCGCCCTTTTTCTTCTTGCCAGCGGCAGCCGCTTTTTTTCGCCCGCCCTTCTCGCGGATGCGGGTCGGGAAGAGACCCAGATTGCGAATCTTTTCGAGGGCATCTTCGGCGCTGGAGGCGTCGATGTTGTCCTTGACCTCCTGACCGGCTTGGTTCATCGCTTCGTATTGGAATACTGACATCGCAACTTACCTCAATTCGTACGCCTGGCAGTTTCTGGTGGGGTCCGCTGCGTGGACCGTCACAGGGATAATGTTCGACACCGAGGAATGGTCCGCACAGCGGACCCTACATCTACGGCCCTACATCTACGGGTGGTGCGACGTTCCCATGCGTGTGGCCGAGCCATCACTCTTGAGCCATCACCCGGTTTATTCGACCCGGTTTATTCGTCGTCGAAGAGTGTCTCTTTGACCACTTCTTCGATGGTGGTTTGCGCGTCAAAAATCGCAGCCAACCCGCTCTCCCGGAGGGTTCTCATCCCGCGCTTAATGGCCTCCTGCCGAAGCAGTGCCGACGAGGCATGACGCATAATCAGTTCCCGAAGGTGATCGTCGAGAACCATGATTTCAAAAATCCCGATCCGCCCCCGATAGCCCGTGTTGTTACAATAGTCACAACCCCGACCGTAATAAAACGGCTGATCGCCGATGTCCTCCGGCAAGATCGCCAGTTCCATCAGCATCTCTTCCGACGGTGCAAACTCGGTCTTGCAGTTGGCGCAAATCTTGCGACACAACCGCTGAGCGACGACCGCCTCAAGTGTGGCTGTAATCAAGAAGGAGTCTAAACCGAGATCCAGCAGTCGAGCAATCGAGGACGGCGCGTCGTTCGTGTGAAGCGTGGTGAATACCAAGTGTCCCGTCAACGATGCCTGAACGCTGATTTGAGCCGTTTCGAGGTCGCGAACCTCACCCACCAAAATGATGTCGGGGTCCTGTCGCAGGAAGCTCCGCAGCGCCTTACCGAACGTCAACCCAACTTCCGGGCGAACCTGCACCTGACATAGACCGTCGATATCATACTCAACAGGATCCTCTGCCGTCAGGATTTTCGTCTCCGGAACGTTGAGTTCATTGAGTGCTGCGTAGAGCGTTGTGGTCTTGCCCGATCCGGTGGGACCGGTATTGATCACAATGCCATTGGGCTTTCGGATCAACTGCCGAAACACCATCAGGTCGTCATCCCGCAGGCCGATTTTGTCGAGATCGAGGTCCACATTGGCGCGATCGAGTACACGCAAGACGACGCTCTCGCCGAACATCGTGGGCAGGATCGAAACACGCAGGTCGATCGGGTTGCCCTGCATTTGCAATTCGATGCGGCCATCTTGTGGTAGGCGGCGTTCAGCGATATCGAGGCTGGCGAGTACCTTGACGCGGGAAGCGATGGCAGACGCGATGTGCTTGGGCGGGGGAACCATTTCGTAAAGAACGCCGTCGATCCGATAGCGCATTTTGAACTCATCCTCGAACGGTTCAAAATGAATATCGGAGGCCTTATCGCGAATGGCTTGCAGAAGCACAAGGTTCAGCAGTTTTTTGACCGGGTTGGACTCAGCCAGTTCTTTCAAATCTTCCAGGTCGATGCTTTGGCCGCGGCCTTCAAATTTGGCCAGGTCTTCGTCGCCCGCAATTTCATCGATGAGACCGCTCATCGATTCACCACCACCCTCGGGGTAGTAGCGATCGAGTGCGGTTTGCATTGCATCCTCTGCGCAGATGAACGCTTTGATCTTGAATCCCAGCAACGTCTGCATGTCGTCGGTCGCGTGGAAGTTGTCGGGCGAAGCCATCGCGACCGACAGGGCGTTCGACTGCGGGTCGAACTCGAACGGAATCACGCGATAGGTGCTGGCCATCTGCTGCGGAACTAGGGCGATGATCTCTGCCGGGATATCCATACCGGCGAGGTCGGCGGTCTCCATCCCGACCTGCGCTGCGAGCGCGATGTTGAGATCTTCTTCGGTGATGTGGCCCAACTCGACGAGGATCGCACCGACCGGGCGCTTGCGTTCCTTCTGCAATTCGAGGGCTTCATGCACTTCGGTGCGGCGAATTTTCCCCATCTTGATGAGGATGCGCCCAAGTTGTCGCCCGCGCAGCGTGTCGATGGTTGTTTTCTTGCGATCCGACATGGTGGTGACTATCTCCTCGGCACTTCTGGCTCCTCGACCCTTCTGGTGAATCACCGCTGCGAGCTATGCTGCATCCTCGTCTTCCAGGTCGGCGGCGACGAGCGTTTCAGATTGGGCTACGCGCAATACTTCTTCCGGTGTCGTGATGCCTCGAAGGATTTTTAGTTTTCCATCTTCGCGCAGCGATCTCATCCCGGATGCGAGAGCGGCTTTTCGCAATTGTCCTGCGGGCGCGCGATTGAATGCCAACTCGCGGATTTCGTTGTTGAGTTGCAGAAGTTCAAAGATGCCCTTTCGTCCGTGGTATCCCGTCCCACCGCAGCGATTGCAGCCCGCACCTTTGCTGATGGTTTCACCGGACAGTTCTTCATCGGTGAAGCCGAGCAGTTTCAGCTTGAACTTGTCGGGCTTGGTGTCTTCAACCCGACATTCTTTGCAAATCGTTCTGATCAAACGCTGCGCCAGAATCGCCTGAATCGAACTGGCCACCAGGAACGGCTTGATGCCCATATCAATCAAGCGGGTGATCGCGGACGGCGCATCGTTGGTGTGCAACGTGCTGAACACAAGGTGCCCGGTGAGCGCCGCTTGAATGGCCACGTCGCCCACGTCGCGGTCACGAATTTCACCCACAAGAATAATGTTCGGCGCTTGGCGAAGCATCGCCCGGAGAATCAACGCGAACGTCAAACCGATGTCATCGCGGACCTGGCATTGATTCATACCGGCGAAGTTGTATTCCACCGGATCCTCAGCCGTGATGATTTTCTTGTCGGGCCGGTTAAGTTCCTGAAGCGCGGAATAAAGCGTTGTGGTTTTTCCCGATCCAGTGGGGCCCGTTACGAGGAAAATGCCGTTGGGCCTGCGAATAATGCGTAAAAACGACTCGTAGTTGTCCTCGTCGAATCCCAGTGCAGCCACACCAACGCTCGCCGACTCAGGTCGCAAGATTCGCAATACGGTGCTTTCACCGTGATACGTCGGGCAGCAACTCACACGGAAGTCGATGCGGTTTCCCGCGAACTTCATCTTGATGCGGCCGTCTTGTGGAATCCGTTTTTCGGCGATGTCCATGCCCGAAATAATTTTCAGGCGGGTCATCACCGCGCTTTGGATGTTCTTGGGAATGTCGTCGCGAATGTGACACACGCCATCGACGCGATAGCGCACGCGGACGCGGTCGGCCATCGGTTCGATGTGAATATCGCTGGCCCGCGCGCGAACGGCTTCTCCGATGATGTGGTTGAGCAACCGGATGATTGGCGCCTCGCCGTCCTCTTCCTTCTTGCTTTTTGCCTTTGTCGCTTCTTCGTCGGCCAGGTCAATGCTGGCACGGTCGATGCTTCGGTCGATGCTGGCCATCGATTGCGAAAGATCGTCCGTCATCTTGCTCAACATTTCGTCGATGAATTTCTTGACCTTTCCCTCGGGCGCGAGGGAAGGAATGAGATCTTTGTTGAGGCGAAATTTGAGGAGGTCAAACGTGTCGAGATCGAGCGGGTCGGTGATGATGATCTTCAGCTTGTCGCCCTCTTCTCCCAACGGAAGCACGAGGTGCTTGCGAACGACGTCGGCAGGGACGAGTTTGAACGCCTCGCGAGGAATGACCTTCTTGTCCAGATCAATGAATTCAAGACCAAACTGGTTGGCAAGCGCCTTGCTGACGGCTTCTTCTTCGCACAACTCCAGTTCGATCAGCGCTTCACCGATGCGCTTGCCGTTTTGCATCCCATACTCGAGTGCCTGAGCGATCGCGTCGTCATCAACGATGCCCCATCCGAGCAGAATCTCACCAAGTTTTTTTTTCTTGCGTGCCATCAGTTTCGCAGACGTCTCACTTTTGTCTCACTCTTTTATTGTAGGCCGACGGGTGGTCAAATTGCGACTGTTTCGTATCGCTGATTCACAGCCCGCTCGGATCGCACCGAGGGCGGTGCGCCCGCGCTCAAGATTCCGGGGCGACACCCTTGGTTCCGCCAGTCTAGTCCGCACGCCATCGCGCAGCAAGGTACGCGCGCACCGGTCGCTTTCCACCCGCACCGGAACACACATTCGTTGACACGCCAAGGGCTCCACTTATAGTGGCGCGCTGTTGCAAGTGAGGCTGTCATTTTGGAGAAAACGGCCATGGCTAAAAAGACAAAATGGGTTTACTTCTTCGGCGCGAACAAGACCGAAGGCGATGGAACACAAAAACAACTGCTCGGCGGAAAGGGTGCCGGACTCGCAGAAATGACCCGCATCGGGCTTCCTGTGCCTGCAGGTTTCACGATCACCACCGACGCCTGCGCAGAATTCACACGGCGCAGCAACCGTTGGCCGGTGGGTCTGGAGAATCAGGTCAAGGACAATCTCAAGAAGCTCGAACGCGCCTGCAAGAAAAAGCTCGGCGACAAGAAAAATCCGCTGTTGGTTTCCGTTCGCTCGGGAGCGGCAGTCTCGATGCCGGGCATGATGGAAACGATCCTGAACCTCGGCCTCAATGATGAGTCGGTCGAAGGACTCGCCAAGGCTTCTTCCAATCGCCGGTTCGCTTTGGACGCCTATCGCCGGTTGATCATGATGTATGGCAGCACCGCCAAAGGCATCCAGCGCGAACGATTTGACGAGGCGTTTGACGCCATCAAAGATCGCCAGACGCGAACTCGAATCGGCAAACCGCAGCACGACTCCGTTCTCGATACGGAAGTCAACGAAGCCGAACTCGACCAGGTGATCAGCGAGTTCAAACGCATCTACAAAGATGGAGCGGGAGAGGCCTTTCCTCAGAATCCATACGAACAATTAAAAGGTGCGGTCAACGCAGTCTTCGGCAGTTGGATGGCCGACAAGGCCATCACCTATCGACAGGTCGAACGCATCACCGGTCTTGGCGGAACTGCCGTCAACATTTGCCAGATGGTGTTCGGCAACATGGGCGACGACTGTGGAACGGGCGTGTGCTTCACGCGTGATCCCAGCACGGGGGAGAACACTTTCTATGGCGACCTCCTAATCAACGCACAGGGGGAAGATGTCGTCTCGGGTGTCCGCACACCGGTTCACCTCAGCGAACTTCGCAACGTCATGCCCGAAGCCTACGAGCAGTTGGAAGCCGTCCGCGTCATGCTCGAAGTTCACTATCGCGACATGCAGGATCTTGAGTTCACCATCGAACGCAACAAGCTCTACATGCTTCAATGTCGATCCGGTAAACGCAGCCCTTCTGCCGCCTTTCGCATTGCGGTCGAGCAGGCAACCAAACCGGTTTTGGATCGTCGCGAGGTGAATCGATTGGTACGCAAAAAGTACCTTCCCAAACGCTACGCAGCGTTGGCGGCAAAGCCCGTGATTAGCAAAGATGACGCGATTCAGCGCGTCACCGGTCCCGACATCGAACGACTCTTTTATCCCGTTATCGATCCGGACATCGCATCGTCCGAGCTTGCGTCAAAGGAACTTGGCCACGGTATCAATGCCGTTCCTGGTGCGGCATGCGGGCGCATCTGCTTCACAGCCGCCGAAGCCGAAAAATTCGCAGAAGGTGGAAGCAAGGTCATTTTGGTTCGTAAGGAAACATCGCCGGAAGATGTCGGCGGTATGTATGCGGCGCAGGGCATTTTGACCGCGACGGGTGGCAAAACTTCGCACGCTGCTGTCGTTGCTCGCGGCTGGGGAAAGTGCTGCATCGTTGGATGCGACAAGCTGCAAATTGACTACGAAGCCGAAAAAATGTCGATGAATGGCACTACGCTTTCCGCTGGCGATTTTCTCACGCTCGACGGCTCCAGCGGTGCCATCTACCGAGACCAGTTTCCATTGGTTCCACCGTCGGCACCCGTTGAGTATGACGAGCTGATGAAGTGGTGCGACAAGCGGCGCACACTCGGTGTCCGCACCAATGCCGACACACCGGGCGATTCGGCGAAAGCCATCTCGCTGGGTGCGGAAGGGATCGGTCTGTGTCGCACGGAGCACATGTTCTTTGAAACGGAAGAGCGTCGGTTGGCGATTCAGGAAATGATTGTCGCAGACAATGAAGGGTCGCGGCGACACGCACTTGAAAAGCTCCTGCCCTTCCAACGCGGTGACTTCGAGGGCATCTTCAACGCGATGAACGGTTTGCCCGTCACCATTCGCCTCGTGGATCCTCCGCTGCACGAGTTTCTCCCGCACTCCGATGCCGACATCGACAAACTCGCGAAGCACACCGGTGTCACGCGCGAGTTCATCGCCCGGCGAACAGAGCAACTGCACGAATCGAACCCGATGCTTGGGCATCGCGGGTGTCGCTTGGCGATTACATATCCCGAAATTCTTGAAATGCAGGTGCGGGCCATCATCGAAGCCGCCATCAACTGCTCGCGTCGGGGTATTAAGGTTTTGCCGGAGATTATGATTCCGCTCACCATCGACCCTGTTGAATTGCAGATTCTTACCGAGCGCACCAAAGCCGTCGCAGATGCAATTCTGGCGGCAGAGCAGGTGTCGTTGAAGTACCTCGTCGGAACGATGATCGAAACGCCGCGTGCGGCACTTCTTGGCGATCGCATTGCGAAGGTTGCGGAGTTCTTCAGCTTTGGCACGAACGATTTAACGCAAACCACGATGGGCCTGAGTCGCGACGATGCGGGGCGATTTCTCCCCGACTATGTGGACGCAGATAAAACGGGCATCTTCAAGGATGATCCGTTTCAATCGCTCGATCAGGATGGCGTCGGGATGTTGGTGCAGTGGGGCATCGATCGCGGACGTGATACCAACCCGAAGCTGAAAATCGGTATCTGCGGTGAACACGGTGGCGACCCGGATTCTGTAAAATTCTGCCATCGAAATGGTATGGACTACGTTTCGTGCAGCCCCTACCGCGTCCCCGTAGCAAGGCTAGCCGCAGCACAGGTCGTGATCGAAGACGAGTTGGCCAAGAAACCCAGCAAGAAAAAGCGGCCAACCGCCAGTGGCAAAAGCCCCAGAAAATCCAAGTCAGCCGCCAAGCCCAAGAAGAAACTCGCGACAAAGACAAAAAAGAAAAGGCCCGCAAAAAAGAGCGTCGCAAAGAAAAAGACAGCCAAGAAGAAAACGGTGAAGAAAAAGACCGTCAAAAAGAAAGCGACAAAAAAGACATCAAGCAAGTCCAAGTCAACAACAAAGCGCCGCAAGACAAAGCGACGTTAGAGCGAGTTTGGTCACGGGACAGCGGGTGCCCCACCCTTGAGCGAAGCGGAAGGGTGGGGGACTGACAAGCTACCGATGAACTAATATCATTCGGAACCGAATGAGCCGTTTCTCATTGGTAGCGAAACCCGTAGGGTGCGTCCCGGACGCACCGAATCAACAAATGCAAGACGGTGCGGCAAGCCGCACACTACTAAATTGGGTCACTGCGATGCTTCCGAGACCTTCTCGATTGGCGTTCCGCATTCGGGACAGATTCCGGATTCGTTTCCACGCAGATCGTACTCGCATGCTCGGCAAGCAAGACCTGGACGATTCCGGCGTCTCCAGAAACACACTGCCGTAAGCGTGACCATGCTGATCGAT
>JAADIU010000115.1 GCA_013151185.1 Planctomycetota bacterium | reverse complement strand
GGCCTCGCCAAGATCAACAGTCAATACGATGTTCGGTTCGGTGATGGCGAGCGAAAGCTCAATATCAAAACGGTAGGCGATGGTGAGGTTCTCGATATTTCTCAGGACGGGGATGGACCGATCACCGTCAAGCGATATGTGCAGGGGCAAGAGAACGACGCCGAGGAGGCGGAATATGCCGATGCCGATGCTTTGGAAGCCGCCGATACCGATGCTTTCGAGCTTTATGATCAGCAGGGTTCCCAGGCAGGCTACATGAAGTTTAAATTCGGCGATGATGCTGGAGCTACATTCTCGTTTGATGCAGCCAAGCCGAGTTTCCTGAATGAGGACCTGTATAAGCGTTTGGCGTCAGAACTGAAGGCTCTTCCCCAAGTGACCGGAACCGCGGGACAAGTACACAGTGCAATTGCAAGACTGCACGGTGGTCATGGTGGCCAGGTTCCCGGCGGTATGTTCATCTCGGCGGGCGCGGTGATGCAATCGTTCCGCGTGAATCCGGACGGTGAAATCGAAGTCACGCTTCGCAAGGGCGATACGGAAATCGTCAACGTTTATAGCGACGCGAACGACTTGGAAGCCCGCAACCCCGAGGCTTTTTCAAAGTACAGTTCAGTTCTTGAGGCGACCAACGAGTAGGCGGTCGCCCAAGCAGAATCAATTCATCCACACCCAGCCCGCAGGAGCGATCTTGCGGGTTTTTTTCGCGTGGACTACATCACGACAATGCTGATTCCTTCGTTGCCACGATCGAGGTCGTTGTCTCTTTTCAGCGCGGAGTGGTTTTCCAGTATGTCGCGGGTGACCTCATCGAAGATAGACCAGTTTTCGCCGAATACATAGTTGTGGATTTCGCCTTTCTTGCGTCTCTTTCGCAGCGACTTTCGGATTCCCACCCGTAGACCACCACCTACGCCGGACGAACCATAACCGTGGATCAGCTTGAGCGCTACACACTTGTCTTGGCGGGCTTTGGCGAATGCGATTGACAACCGCTGCCGTGCTTCTTCTACGGTTGGCATTCCTTCTTTGAGATTGATCGTTCGGATGGCGGGCACGTTCGGCCTTTCTGTGCCGTGTTAGTGGGTGATACGGTTGGCGACGCAGTCACTCACCGATGGTCACGATACCGTCCTTGACGCGGACGGGCACGTTTCCCGAGAGCACGTCGCTGATCAGCTGACCCACGAAGGATTGTCGCCACCCTCCGTCTAAGGGAAGGCGTGCGGTGGGGGGTTCTGAGCGGACGCGCGTTCGCGTAAATTCCCGCAGGTCCGCCTTGGAGGCAACCAATTGATGCGACACGTCTTGTTGTTCGCAGTGTGTGCGAAGTACCGAGCCCAAGAGCATCGCGAGGGCGGCTTCCTGGTCGGTCTCATCGTTGGTGGGAGCAACGGGCGGCCAATCTTCTTCGGGCAAGGCGCATGCCCGTTCGACCGCAGATCCCAACTGGCTTAGTGCGCTGTTTCGCAGATTCATCCCGCGCAGTTTTCGGATGTCGCTGGGTTTGGTCCAGCGATGTCGCGCGATTTCGACGATCAGGTGATCGCGAACCACGGTGCGCACGGGGCGGTTGTATTCGTTGGCCAGTATTTCGCGCGCACCGACGAGTTCCCTTGCGATGGCCAACCCGAGTCCATCGAGCGATCCTGCACCTTTGAGGCGGACGGCTTTCGCTTGGTCGCTGCGCTGATAGGTTGCGGGGTCGCTGAATCTTGACATTTCATCGCCCATCCAATCCGTTCGGTCGAGTTTTTCGATCCGGGTTTGAATGGCTCGGCGAATCGCGGGGAGATAAATGACGTCGTCGGCAGCGTACCGCATCTGCTCGGGGGTCAACGGCCGTCGTCGCCAGTCGGTGAGCGTTTGTGATTTGTGCAGGCGAACGCGCAAGAGGTTTCGTGTGATGCGCGCGAGGCTGAGCGGGAAGTCGGTCGTGATCATCCCGCAAGCAATCTGACAGTCGAACACATTTTGAGGCAGCAGCCCGCTTTCGGCATGCGCGAGGTTCAGGTCTTCCGAGCCGGCATGGACGATGACTTCGATTTCCGGGTCGGCGATTAGCGTCCAAATCGGGGAGAGGTCGTCCACCTTATACGGATCGACCAAAGCCACCACGTTGTCGGTCGCGAGTTGGATCAATCCGATTTCGGGTTTGAATCGATCCTCCATGATGAATTCGGTGTCGAATGCGAAACTCTTTTCCTGGCCAAGCTGTTCGCAAATTTCGCGCAGTTTCTCCGTTTCCGTGACAAGCAGCGGATCTTGATTCGCGGTGGACGCACGTTGGGTTGGTGGTTTGCGGCTTGGTTTGCTCGTTCCCTTTCCTCGGTGCATGGGAAACAGTGTAGGGCACGCAGGCAAACCGAACAATCGTGCGGTTCTGGCGCGGCACAGAAATTCGCGAATCAGCCCATAACGAAGTGTGGTGCATCGTTCATAAGTTACAGATGCGGTGTCGGTGGCGATTGAGCCCCGTTGGTGCCGAATTCCTTGAACTGAGCTTGCCGGTTGGCTACATTGAAATACGCGTCATTGCCTGTCGCAATGGTGACCAGGGGAAAGAACAATGGGATTTTATCAGTCTTACAAGCGTTGGTTGATCGGTTTTGTGGTGTTGGTGCTCGTCGTCTCGACGGGCGGGAATACGTTGGCGGATGATCAAACCGACTCTTCCCGCCTTCGCGTTCAATCGGACCACGCCAGCTCGAATGCGGCTGGCAGCAAGCTGATGCTGGATGACGTTACGGTTCTTCGCACATCGGGCTCGCAGATTCACTCGCCAAAACTGTTCGAGTTTTCTGCTTCTCGAGCGGTGGTAGCCGTGTGGCGCGAAACGGGCGCCGGCAATGTGGAGCAGGAATTCTTCACGGTGGCACCGGCGGGCGCGACGTTTATTGAGCCGCGTTTGTTGAACTACGATATCAAACTTCGCGACGGCGATTTCGAGCCGTTGCGTTCTGTCCCTTCGGTTCATGCCATGTTGAAGGCGGATGCCACATGCCGATTGCACATCGTTCAGTTCGCAACACCGCCACTGATCGAGATGCGCAAAGAGGTTGAACGCTTCGGTGAGGTGCGCGGCTTCCTTCCGCAACACAGCTATGTTGTCGAGATGGATCCTGCTTCGGTTCCCGATGTCGCAGCGATGCCTTTTGTTCGCTGGGTGGGTCCGTATCACCCCGATTATCGTCTCGACGACCAGGTTCTAGAGCGGCTTGTGGGATCGGGGAAAACTATTCCGACCGCCCGATATCGAATCATGGTATTCGATTCAAAAATCGGACAGCAATTCGAGGTGGCTGATTGGATCGGTGCGCGCGGTGGCGACGTGCATGTCGTGGATGATGTCAGTTTTTTGCTGGAGGCGACGCTCTCGATCGAACAGTTGGCTGCCCTTGTTACGCTCGATCAGGTCGCGTTTGTGGAGCCCTGGTCTGCGCCAAGAACCCGAATGGATATCGCGCGTTCCAACACCATCAGCGGTGCCGACTTCGTCGAGAGTGTCGGCGGATATACGGGAGTGGGTGTGCGCGCAGAAGTGATGGACAACGGGATCGATCAGTCTCACACTGCGTTTACCTCGCGACTCATGGTGCGTAATGGTCCCGCTCCGGCGGACAGTGCGCTCCCGCATGGGTCGTCGACGTTTGGCATTGTATTTGGCGATGGCACAGGTAACGCACTGGGCAGAGGAATGATGCCCGACGCCGAAGGTATTTTTTCGTTCTTTAATTTCGCAGGCTCACGCACACAAAACATGTTGGAGCTGTCCCAGCCGCCCTTCTTGTGCGTGTTTCAATCCAACAGTTGGGGGTTCGCCGACACGCCGAACTACACCGCCGTGACCGCCGAGATGGATCAAATCGTTTTTGCCCAGGACATTCTCGTCTTGCATTCGATGGGCAACGCAGGCGCGCAAACAGGTGTTGAACATGCCTGGGGAAAGAACATCGTTGGGGTCGGGGGTGTTCGACATTTCAACAACGGGAACACGGCTTCGCATGTGTGGGGTGGAAGTGGATCGATCGGACCAGCTTCCGATGGGCGCATCAAACCCGACCTGACACATTTCTACGACTCGATTCGAACCACGACATTTGGCGGAGGTTACACCGGCGGATTTGGTGGGACGAGCGGGGCGTGTCCGATTGTTGCGGGACACTTCGGGCTGTTCTTTGAGATGTGGGCGGATGGTTTGTTTGGGAATCCAGTTTCGGGTGGCACTGTCTACGAGGAACGCCCCCATGCAGCCACAGCCAAGGCGATGCTGATCAACACTGCCAACTCGTATGCGTTTTCGGGAGCGGGCGCAGACCTGACGCGGACGCATCAGGGGTGGGGCCTTCCCAGCGTGTCGAACCTGTACGATCGGAAGGATAATTTTACGATCATCGACGAGACGGCATTGGTTGTCCCGTTTGGGACCGCGCAGTTTTCCCGAACGATTTCCTCGGCGCTGCCGTTCAATGACGAACTTCGTGTGACGATGGTTTATACCGATCGCGCCGGATCGCCGGCAGCGGGCGTTCATCGTGTCAACGACCTTTCGTTGAAGGTGACGTCGCCCTCGAACGTTGTCTATTGGGGGAATCAAGGTCTGTTGACCGGGAACCTCTCTGTGCCCGGCGGTTCTTCAAACACACTTGATACGGTCGAAAATGTATTCATCGATCTGCCGGAAGATGGGATTTGGAAGGTCGAGGTTCTTGGCGATGAGATCGTATTGGATGGGCATCTCGGAACCGGTGCGCTCGACGCGGATTTTGCGCTGGTGATTTATGGCGGTCAAGCGTGTCCGATCCCGGTGTTTTCATTGCAACCGATCAATACGCAGGCCTGCATGGGCGACGATGTGACGTTGTCTACCATCGCCGCGGACTTTGAAGGCCTTCAATGGTCGAAGGATGGGTCGCCCTTGCTCGGTGAAACCGATCCCGACTTGGTCTTGACGAATGTGGATGGCAGCGACTATGGCGTCTATCAACTTCGCGCAACCAACACCTGCGGTTTTAGAGAAACCGTGAGCGCTTCCGTTGATCCGTTTGAAGATCTTGCGATCACCCAACAGCCCGCGCCCGCGCTGACCAGTTGCATCGGTAATGCTGCTGTTTTTTCTGTCGCGACTACGGGCGACCTGCTCGGTTTCACCTGGCAGAAGGATTTCGTTGCGCTTGTTGATGGTGGTGGAATCGTTGGGTCGAATACCAGCATGCTTACGATCAACAACATCACTACGAATTCAGTAGGTACCTATCGGTGCGAAGTCACGGGTGCTTGTGGTGCGGTTGAGTTGTCGAGTTCGACGGTACTCACTGTGACCGGGCCGACCTACACATCTCAGCCAAGCGATGTTTGTGCTTCGGTAGGAGGGCAGGCATCCTTCACAGCGGTGGCTGTGTCGCCAGGCGGAGCCAGTCAGTTCACCCAGTGGTTCAAGGATGGTGTCGGCTTGGCGGATGGCGGAAACGTGTTGGGTACGTTCGGAAATACGTTGACCATTTCACCCGTTGGCGCGGGCGACGTTGGCGTGTACGCGATGCGGGCACTTACCTTGGGGGCGAACTGTATTCTGTTCAGCGACGATGCGGCGCTCAACATCGACGGGTGCTGTGCGACTCCGGGCGATATGGACAACGATGGCGACTTCGATCTGTTCGATGTGGATCAATTCAACCTGTGCTTCGCCGAAGATGTGTCGGTGAACTCGGCTTGCCTTTGTGCAAACGTTGCTGACACCGATGTGGTCATCGACCTTCTCGATTGGGAGCAGTTGGTCTTACTCCTGACGGGTCCGCAGTAGTTTGGCTTATGATTTCGGAGGTAGGAACGGGGATACCTTTATCCCGTCATCGGTCAGTGTAATCTCAATGCTACCAACGTCTGCGGTGTTGTAGATATGAAGCATGCCCGCCGCGCGTTGTAATTTTGGGCTTTCGGAATTCTTCACAAAGCTCGATCTTATCAGGTGTTTCGGTCCTACTATGCGGATGAAGGCGGCAGTATTGTCTTCGACGGCGCCGTGGTGGGGTAGTATCAGAACGTCGGCACCGATGTCTTCGTTTTCGATCAGCCGTTGTTGCGCCGCAAACCCGATGTCGCCCGTCAGTAGGACGCTCTTGCCAGCGTATAGTATCTTCACGACGATGGAGCGGTCGTTCGCGTCGAGGTGTGCGGGTGTTTGTGTTGGTGGCCAAAGGATTTGTGCGGTGACGCCTTCGCCCCAGTCCAGCGTGTCGCCTGCGCGTAGCGGCAAAGTGTCTTGTTTCATATCGCGCAAAACATTGCATAGTGTATCGAATGGCGTATCACGCTCTTCCGCGTTTTTTTTGCCCGTCGTATTGAGGTACACCACATCGCATCGTTTGTCTTTGAGGACCGATGGTACACCGCCGAAATGGTCCAGGTTTGCGTGGGAAATAATGATACCGTCGAGTTGCCTGATGCTGCGGTGCCTGAGAAGCGGCAGAATTGTGTTCTTGCCCGGATCGCTCGGTGACGAGGAGCCCGCGTCGTATAGCCAGACGTTTCCGTTGGGTAATTCAATCACCGTTGATGTGCCTCGACCGACGGCAAGTTGCGTGATGGCGAGGGCGTCGGTCGTGCGGCGGGGCCAACACCAGGAGGCCACGACGAAGGTAGCAAGCACGAGCACAATTGCGATTCCCCGCCGCGACCATCCTCGACGGAAGTAGTATACGATGGCAAGCAGTCCGACGTAGTAGGCGCATATAGTGTAAGCCGCCGGTGGGGTGACTTCGATCGGGCCGCCAAAGATGTCGCGCGAAGTCGAAAGAACGTTTCGCAGAGTTTGCGTCGTGAATTCGAGTGGGGAATTGGTGTACTGCGCAATAAAGGGTAGTAAGAGACCGACCGCGAGTTTCAGGAAACTCATCGCCATCACGCCGAACACGAACGGAAACGCGATGAAGGAGTGAAGCCAGCCAATAGGTGCGCATCTTCCGAAATGTAGGGCAATGATCGGGAGCGTTGATACCCATGCGGCGATCGAGACACAGATTAGCGTTCCCGCCCATCGCAGAATCCCGTTCATGACGGTGGATGTGTGTTGCTTCTTCTGCAAGACCAAGTCGAGTTCGGCGGGTGATGTAACTGTCGTTTTTGCGCGCGCAGTTGGACCTCTGAAGTACCAATATGCTGACATCGGTATGGGGCTGAGTAGGACGATACCGAGGACGGCAATGAATGACAGTTGGAAGCCAATATCGAACAGGGATAGTGGGTCGATTGCGAGCAGTAGGGAGGCTGCGAACGCCAACGTGTTGATCACGCTTCCCCGGCGACGCAGCAATAGCGCGAAGCCGTAGCTGCACGCCATGACCGCGGCACGCAGCATCGATGGGCGGGCGTCCGCAACAGTGACATACAACACGACCGATGCAATGACGAGCGCAGCTCCCATTCGTCGATCCGCACCGAGGAATCTCGCTGGAAACCAGACCAACGATGCTAGCATCGCGATGTGGATACCGCTGACTGCGAGGTAGTGAGCGCAGCCCGTATCAATGAAAAGTCGCTCGACCTCTTCATCCACAGCCGACCTGTGCCCGAGGACCATGGTGTCGAGCAGAGTCGCAGACTCGTCCCCGGAATCGACGCTTGCCCCGAGCAAGAGTTTGCGAAAGTGATTGGCGAGCGGATTTGAATGACTGGTTCTGGTGTGCAATACATTGATATTTTCTGCGCGGGGAGATCGGAGTTGTGTCCGGATTCCGTGGCGGGCATTGTACAACGACCAATCGCGTTGGCCGGGATTGCGTGGCGGCCTGGTAGCGGACAACCATCCGGAAACTTCCACACGGTCGCCCTCTTGCGGTGCCAATGTAGGCTCAGATATCGTAACCCGTACCAGTCCACTTGCCTGTTGCGGACCCTCGCCGACGTTGACGTTTTCGATACGCAGGATGAACCACGTTTGATCCGTGCGATGAAGCCACGGCTCAAAGGGTTCGTATCCCGTGCGCCGGGTTTGCGGCGGCGTTGATATGGTCCCGGCAACCTTGGCCAGCGTTTTCTCACCCGAAACCAAGCGGGCGGTGTCGTCAGTAGATATGGCGCGAAATGCAGCGTGGTGACGAAGCGCACCAAAACTGATAGCCGCTACGAGAATCAGAATGAGCCCAGCCCGCGCACGTATGAAATGGAATGCAGCGAGTATCCCGCACGCGAGAATGACCACCAAGCAAAGCAATGGGTGAAGAAAAGTCCGACTCTCCAGCGCAATCCCAATGATGATGCCAATCCCCCAAGGTAGGATCGGCGTCAAAGCGAGCGCACTGCGATTTACTGCAACCGTCGGATCAGGCAACCGTGTGTCTCCCTGCGTGCTTGACGCCATCATCGCCACGATCCGGTGCCGGTGGAAGGTTGCTAAGCAGAAACCCTCGTACCAAGATGGGCTCGAGGGAGTATTCTTTGGTATCATGCCGCCAATTCAATATAGTGGTGGCAGCATATTGGATTGTGCGAGAATCGGTCCGGTCGTCGAGCATAGCGACTGTCGTTGGGTACCACCACTGATTGGAGACTAAAATGGGTTCCTGTGGAAAGCGCTACCGTCGGATTCTTCTTGTCATGCCTTTGTTCTTCGCTGTCGTGGGCTGTGAAACGCCTGTGCCTTCTGGCGGGGGTGGTGTCGGCAACGGTGCCAACGACGACATCGTCAATAATTTGCACTAACGGAATCAATTCAAACGGTGTCGAGGACGTTGGCACGATCGGTATCTGCACCAATGGTGTCGCGGAAGATGACGGCGAAGTTGACTTGGAAGCGCCTGATGGTGATGGCCTGTTTCGGCTGACCTTAACGATGCAGGGTCTTGGCGAGGTCCAGAGCATGCGCGTGTTCATCATCGAAGACGACGTTTTGTATTCGCGAGAGACCGCGCCGTTCTCCGACAATCAGGTTTCATTCCGCGCAACGAGCAATGAGAATCCTGACATCGTGGAGCGCGTCATCGCTGCCGGCAGACAGGTGACGTTGATCGCCATCGAAGCAAAAGGAATCACGGCTGACGTGCCGCTGAATAACGACTCGTTTCCGTCGCCATTCCATTTCGAGTTCGTCGGTTGGCTTGGCGATACGGAAGATGGTGTGGCAACGTTGGTGATGGATGGCGACAAGGACGTGACGGTGATGTTTCGGACCATGCCAGTGGTGGACATCATCAAGAAGAACGAAAACAATGCGCAGCTCACCGGGGGTTGCTACGATTTTACGATCGATGTGCCTCCGTTGCTTGCGCTTCCGACTGACATCAGGATCGACGGAACCAGAGAAGGTTCTTGCAGCGTTCGATCAGTTCAACAGGTCAAAATGGGCACCGTCATTACGCTAACCGCCGAGGACACCAATGGATATGACGTGGTGAGCGGGATGTGCTTCGAGAACTTTGAGCGATGGGAGGATGACGCTTCACCGTGCGGCTCCAATCGGGAGTGTACGTTCCAGGTTGATGCCGACATGAAGGTCACTGCTGTGTGGCGCGACAACAGATAGCTGCTTTGTATTGCTAGCGATTCGTTCGGGCGCCACGTCTCGAAGCGATTCGAGCCGAATGCCTTTCGAGGTTGGGCCACCAATTTCTTGAGAGGAGAACCGAATTTGCTAATGTGCGCAGACAAAACAATCGAACCTAATTCACCCAACCGTGGCTTCGATAATTCGGAACAAACTTCAATTGCCATAAAATCAATCGCTCGACCCTGGGTAACGATCCTCGCAATTGTTGCGTGCCTAGGCGTTTTTTGCGCGTTGGGCAGACAGCCCGGTTTTGAGTCTTGGGAATCTTTCGGGGGATTCATCTATCTTCCTGCGATCTCTATTTGGGAGGGTGCTTTCTGGGTTCCGGTCACTTCGGTGTTCGTGCATATCGAACTTTGGCACATCGCTCTTAATCTCTATTGGCTGTGGGTGCTTGGAAGTCGGATGGAGAGGGCGATTGGTTCAAGCCGGTTTCTTGTTTTCTTTGTTCTGTCGGGATTCGTGAGTTCGACGTTTGAACTTGCCGCGTCAGATGACGTTGGTTTCGGTGCGTCAGGTGTGGTCTATGCGATTTTCGGGTTCATGTGGTTCACGCGCCGCCGCTATCCGTCTTTCACGGAAGTATTGAACGAACGAATCGTTAATGCATTTCTGTTTTGGCTCGGCGCTTGTGTCGTTGCCACTTATCTCGAACTCTACAACATTGGCAATGCCGCCCATTTTTCGGGACTTCTGTTTGGTTGCATGGTGGCTGGCTGTTTTGTTCTTCGATACAAGCCGCGCCTTGTCCTGTCGGGTTTGGTCGCATTGGTGGCTTTTTCTGTTGTGCCTCTTTTTTGGTGCCCATGGTCTGTTCGCTGGGTCGCGTTCAAGGCTTACAGTGAGCACGTCGCAGGACGATACGAAGTTGCGCTTGGTTGGTATGACCAAGTCATAGACCGTTCTCCCGATGACGCGTGGGCGCACTTAGGCCGCAGCTATGTGCATGCTGAGCTAGGTGACGCTGAAGAGGCTAAGGCGGATTTGCAGAAGGCCAGGGAACTCGATCCGTCAATCGAGAACCAAGAGTAGTCAGCATTTCTCAAATTGGCGGTTGGGTGGGTTCGGCTTTAGAATCATATCCATGATTGCTCGACTCAACAGCGTGGCTTTTTACGGAATCCAAGCGGTGCCCGTTGAGGTGGAAGTGGATATCGCCTCGCGTGGTTTTGCCGGGGCGACGGTTGTGGGTTTGCCTGACGCGGCAGTCAAGGAGAGCGTTGAGCGCGTCCGCAGCGCTTTGCAGAACAGCGGTTATCAATTTCCCCGATACAAAACGGTGGTCAATCTTGCGCCGGCTGACTTGCGTAAGGAAGGGCCGATTTTTGATTTGCCGACCGCGCTGGGGATCATCTTTGCTTCGGATGCTGTCGTACCCGAGCTTACGCGTTCGTACCTAGTGACGGGCGAGTTGGCATTGGATGGCCGGGTGCGTCCGATGCGTGGTGCGCTTTCGGCGGCGATATTGGCCAAGGAGATGGGGCTTCGCGGGATTGTGTTGCCTGCGGACAACGCGCGGGAAGCGGCAGTCGTTGATGATATTGAGGTCGTTCCGGTTTCCACGCTGACCGACGCGGTTGGGTTTCTTTCGGGCCAGCTTCCAATCGACCCGGTTTACCTTTGCCCGGATCAATTCTTGAAGGATATGTCACGGTATGACACTGACTTCGAGGAGGTTCGAGGCCAGGAGCACGTTAAGCGTGCGCTGACGATTGCTGCTGCTGGCGGGCACAACGTTTTGATGTTAGGGCCAAGTGCCACAAACTTGCTAAGTCGTTCTGCGAGAACAGGTAGCGGGGCGATGTTTAGGTGTCGCCGAAAACCGTTAGGACCGCCGGGGGTACTCGGAGCATAATGTGGTCGGATGCGTTGTCATCTTTGTTGGACAGGTTCGCGGAGCGTCGTCGTGGATGCAAGCAAATGGCTGTTGGAGGAGGACGCTTCCGGCGTAGCTTATCTTGCCAGCCGTTGCCTCCTCGACGAAGCCCCCGCCTCTCGGAGAATGAAGTCCCTGCGACGACGCTGCGTTCAGTATCCGCCCGTGGCGCGCATGCTCGACCACCTCGATGAAGCCATGGACGCCCGAAACTACACGAAGTACGAGGGGGCCTATTGGACGCTGATCTTCCTCGCGGAGATGCAGGCTGATGGCCGGAACAAGCGGGTCCGCAAGCTGGCTGATCACGTTTTGAGCACTTAGTTGCCCCTCAAGAACGGCGGAGACAAAGTTTAAGGTCTCCGAGCCGCCGTCCCGATCGTCTGACGACCCTACGCAAGGATTGAACAACTGGGCATAACGCTCGACCTCATCGACGTGAAACTGCCAGCCCACTTTGGCCCTCTTCGCTGTCGACCTGTCGGTCAAAATCGGTCGCGCCGAGGATTGAAGTGACGCCATTGATGCCGCCTACACGAAGCTGGAGCATGCGAAATCGCGGGAGGCTGGGGCGGGATCTCAGGTCGGTGCGTTTGAAAAAAAACGCCTTGATATATTGACATATCGATAAATAGCGATATATTGGATAATGATGGCGAGAAAGAAACACAAACCAATTACGATGGCGGCGCTATTTCGCGCTGCCGAGTGCCTGAAGACTTTGGCCCACCCGCATCGGCTACGGATGGTCGACCTGCTTCTACATGACGAGTACACCGTGGGCGATCTTGCGGAGGCGTGCGAGATTCAGAGTCACATGGCCTCTGAGCACCTTCGGATGATGAAGGATCGTGGGTTGCTCAACAGCCGGCGCGACGGTCGCCGCACATATTATCGAGTTGAGGACGAGGGGTTGGCGAGCATCATGCAGTGTATTCAAAAGCGGTATGGAAGATGAGCAGGGTGAACTTTCGACAGGAGAAGAAAGATGTCCAACAAAGCAGCAGTGTTTTTTGATCGATGGGAAACGGACCAACGGCGGATCAAAGAGATGGCGCCAAGCATCGCAAGGGGGTTTGGCGGGATGTTTCAAGCCCTGATGAAGGAAGGCGCCTTGACTGTGCGCGAGAAGGAACTTATTGCGTTTTCAATCGGGTTGGCTGTTCGATGTGAACCGTGCATCAATCTGCATGTGGACAAGTGCCTAAAAGCCGGCGCCACGCGAGAACAAATCCTCGAAGCAGCAGGCGTGGCTGTTGTCATGCAAGGCGGGCCATCGTTCACGCACATCCCCGAAGTGATTGACGCTCTCGATCACTTGGAGGGAAAGTCCTAAGCCCCCGACGCCCAATGGATTCCCCTGGCATCATATGGGTGGCATCTGGCTATGGGTGGCATCTGAATCATCCTTTGATTCGCGAAATCGACATCGGAACGATTTGTAAATCGGTAGAGTTGGCGAAAATCGGTACTTGACGAATTCTGAAAGGTGGTCCGTTTCACATGGCAGGCATCCGTGAGGCTTCACCCGTTGGTCGTTCGGGCATCGCGAAACGATGGTTTTTTCGCGGAGCGGTCTTCCTTGGCTTGGCTGGGGGGATGGCTTGCTTGTGGTATTTCGTGATCAGCGCACCGGTTCCGGTTGACGGGTATGTGGTTGAACGCGGTCCGATCGTGTCTGAAACCATGGGAACCGGGACACTCGAATCGCGGGTCAAGGCGGCTATCAGTCCGAAGATTTCCGGGCGCGTGGCTACCATAGAGGTGGACCAGGGCGACCGCGTGTCGAAGGGGCAGCGGCTCGTCACGCTCGACGATGAAGAATGGCAACAACAGGTCGAAATCGCTGGCGCCAGTGTCGAGGTGTCAGAAGCGGGGCTGGCGCGGCTGAACGCGGACAGAGACCGCGCCCTTGCGGTGATGCAACAGGCGGATTTCGACTACAACCGTACGGAAGGATTGTTTGAGCAAAAGACTGCGGGAAGCGTGGAGTTCAAGAAGTCCGCAGAAGCGTTGGGTATTGCGCGCGCTGAACTGGCTCGAAGCGAAGCCGCGATCGTCGAAGGGCAAAAACAATTGATTGCCGACAAGAAAACACTCGCCTATCACCGCGCGCGTTTGACCGATACGGAAATCCTTGCACCGTTCGACGGTCTCATCGTGAAGCGACACCGCGACCCTGGCGATGTCGTCGTCCCCGGTGGGCAAGTGCTGACATTGATTTCGACTGATGAAGTCTGGATTTCGGCGTGGGTGGATGAAACGGAGATGATGCACCTCCACGCGGAGCAACCCGCACGCGTCGTGTTCCGTTCGGACCCCAATCGGACCTACGTGGGCAGGGTTTCTCGACTCGGTCGGGAGGCTGACCGAGAGACGCGAGAATTCATTGTCGATGTGCGTGTGCTTGAACTTCCCGAGAACTGGGCCGTGGGCCAGCGGGCTGAAGTGTACATCGAAACGGATCGCAAAGATCGCGTGACCGTGCTGCCCGCCAAGTATCTTCGATTGAGGGGAGAGACCTTCGGCGTGTACAAGGAAGGAGGCGGGCGGGCCGTGTGGCAGCCCGTCGAAGTAGGCTTACGAAATCGCGATTCCATCGAAGTGGTTGAGGGGCTTGAACCCGGCGACCAAGTTGTGATTCCAATCGGCTCGAAGTCCTCGCTTCGAGATGGGAGAAAAGTCGAGTTCGTGCGATGAATCTTGCGGTCAGAGACATTCGGCACAATTTTGGCCGATTCGCCCTCACAACGGTGGGGGTCGGAATGCTCCTTATGATTGTGATGGGCATGGGCGGAATCTATCGCGGTATCATCGAAGATGCCACGTTGCTGGCTGACAGGATCGGAGCAGAATTGTTTGTGCAGCACAACACACGCGGGCCGTTCGCCGAAGTTTCGCGTGTCCCGTCGAATTTGGTGTATCGCGCGTTGGCGGTGCCAGGGGTTGTAACCGCGAGGGAGTTTGTCTACCACACAATTCAGCGCGAGCGTGGCGGAAAACCGATCCGCATCGCAGTCGTTGGCTTGAGTTGGCCGACGGACAAAGGAGAATCGCTACCTTTCGTTGCGGGAAGGCCACTGGCTCAGTCACATTTCGAGATGATTGCGGATCGTAGTCTGGGATTGCAACTCGGAGAGTCCATCAACCTTGGCAAGGAGAACTACACGGTCGTCGGTGTGACGGAGGACATGATTGGAACATCGGGCGACGGTTTGGCATTTTTTACCATACAAGACGCGCTGGATATTCAGTTCGATGTTCCAGGCGAAGCAGTGCGACTTGAGCGCGAAGCACGCCGCGTTCGGGGCGTTCAGAGCGACTACGGTAGGAAGCAACCATCGTTGACCGACTTGGCCTTCGCGCCTCCTTCCGAAATTCCGGCGCTGGGGCCCAGGCAGATTGCGGCGGTCATGGTGAACATCCAGCCTGGAACATCGCAGCGTTCGGTTGCGGCCATTATTGATGGCTGGAGCGACGTATCCGTTTATACTGCCCAAGAGCAGCGAGATCTCCTATTGAAGGGACCGGTAGAAAAGGTCCGTCGACAGATCGGGCTCTTCCGCGTACTCCTCACGATCATCGCCGCAATCATCATGGCACTGATTCTGTATACACTCACGCTCGACAAGCTGCATGACATCGCGCTACTCAAATTGATTGGCGCACCCAACAGCAAAATTCTTGGCTTGATCCTACAGGAGGCGCTGCTCCTGGGCGTGGTTGGTTTTGGTATCGCCTACGTGGTGGGGATGAAGATTTTCCCCTATTTCCCGCGACGGGTCATCTTAACGGATGGCGACATCGCGCAACTTGGGGTCGCCGTCGTGATCATTTCCGTCCTTTCCAGTGTGCTCGGTATCTGGAAAGCGATGCGCGTCGAACCGAACGAAGCACTCTCCGGATGAGCGTGATGGATAGTACCTTTGCCATCGAAACCAGAGGCCTCACGAAGGTGTACGGCAGCGGAAACACGGAGGTTGTCGCCATGCGCGACGCTGAAGTCACGATTCGACGCGGTGAAGTCGTGGCGTTGCTTGGTCCGAGCGGGTCGGGCAAGTCGACATTTCTCACGGCGGTCGGTCTGATCAACCCACCCTCATCAGGACGGATTTTCATTGGCGGAGAGTTGGTCGCGGACGGGTCCAAGAAGTTTCGCGGATCGCGTATGTTTCGACGAAAGCACATCGGGTTCGTTTTTCAGCGATCCAATTTGATCCCCTTTCTGTCGGCTATCGAGAACGTCAAGATTGCGCTCGAGATCAACGGCTGGTCTGCGACAGCGTCGCGCACGCGGGCGATGGAATTGATGGATTACCTTGGCGTCGCCGATCGGGCCAACTACGCGCCCACGATGCTCTCCGGTGGGCAACAACAGCGTGTCGCCGTGGCTCGTGCGTTGGCAAATCAACCAAGCATCATTCTGGCGGACGAGCCCACGGCGGCCCTGGATAGCGAACGGGGGCGTCAGGTCATGGAGCTTTTTGGGAAAGTGGCCCACGAATATGGAACCGGTGTCGTGGTTGTGACACACGATCACCGCGCGCTCGATGTGTTTGACACAGTGTTCGAGATGGAGGATGGCATCATTCGCCGCAGCAAAACCGAGACGAAATCGCCGAAGATTGGTCACGGCGATCAGCAGAAGAACCAGCGGGACAGAAGGCAGGAAGATGCGCAATGAAAAACGTTGACTCCGGACGGTCCAGGGGGGCGGTACTCACGAAGGTTGCAACAGGGATCGCTTTTGCCGGCGTGGTTGTGCTGCTGCTCATGTGGCTCGGTGGTGCGTTTCATCGCAAGGTCGATGGCGGTGATCAGGCAAGTACGTCGGTCGCACCGGGTGGGCGCCAGATTGGAGACGCGCAACTCGCGCCGGTCCGAACGATCCACGTTCCGCGTGTTGAATCATCGGTAGGCACCATCCGCGCCGTCCACGAAACTTCCATCGCTTCAAAGCTGCTCGCGAAGGTGATGGCGGTGAACGTTACCGCGGGGCAGGCGATCGAAAAAGGCGACGTCCTTGTGGAATTGGACAAAGCCGACCTCGTTGCTCGACTGGAGCAAGCGCAAGCGGCTTCAAACGGGGCACGGGCTGCGCGCGATCAATCAGCGATCGAACACGACCGGATCAAGCGCCTGGTTGAGCAGAAGGCAGCCGCCAGAATCGAGTGGGATCGTACGCAAAATACGTTGCGATCGGCACAAGCGGAACTCGATCGCGCGGAGCAAGCCGTTGCCGAAGCGCAGACGGTTCTTGGCTATGCCACGATGTCGTCCCCCATCACCGGTGTCGTGGTCGACAAGCGCGTCGAGGCGGGTGATATGGTGACGCCAGGAGAGGTACTCCTCACCCTGTACGATCCGACCCGCATGCAGCTTGTCGCGAGCGTACGCGAGTCGTTGACGCGACGTCTCATCGTTGGTCAGGATGTGCGCGTGCGGGTGGATGCGATCGGCAGGACGTGCATCGGTCTCGTCAGCGAAATCGTACCTGAAGCTGAGTCAAAGAGTCGGACTTTTTCGGTAAAGGTAACCGGCCCATGTCCGCCCGGGATTTATTCGGGAATGTTTGGGCGGCTTCTCATTCCGCTCGATGATGAAGAAGTTGTGGTGGTACCGAATGGAGCTGTTCGTCGAATCGGACAACTGACGGTTGTTGATCTCGCCCAGGATGGCACGCTCCACCGCCGCGCAGTACAGCTCGGGCGTCGGTTCGGAGACGATGTCGAGGTACTTTCGGGGCTACAAGTCGGCGAACGGGTTGCTATTGTCGCGACGGATCCTGGGAGTGAACGATAGATATGCAAGCGTACTCCGACGAGCCACACGATCGAGCGAAACACGGTTGGACCAATTCCATCGTTCAAACCTTCCTCGGGTCCAACCTTTCTGTCATCCTGGTATTGCTTGCCGCCGCTGTCGGTGTGGCAGCGTTGATGGTGACACCGAGGGAAGAAGACCCTCAAATCATAGTACCGTTGGCCGATGTGTACGTGAGCTTCCCCGGACACTCGGCTGAGGAGGTTGAAGAACTCGTTGCAACCCCGCTTGAGAAGCTACTGTTTGAAATCGATGGCGTCGAATATGTCTATTCGATGTCCCGTGATGAACAGGCGATTATCACCGTCCGCTTCTATGTTGGAGAAGATCGCGAACGCAGTCTCGTTAAACTCTACAAACGGATAGACGAACATGTCGATATCGTACCTCCGGGCGTAACGGCGTGGGTGGTCAAGCCCGTCGAGATCGATGATGTACCCACCGTGACACTCACACTCACAAGCGCGACTTCGGATGAGTATGTTTTGCGACGCGTGGGTGAGGAGATGTCACGGAGTTTGTCCAAGGTCAAGAACCTTTCGCGGACATACATCACCGGTGGGTTAGGCCGAATGGTATACGTCTATCTCGATCCCGATCGCATGCAAGCCTATGGCGTTTCACCGATACAAATTCGTCGGGCGCTTCAAGTCACAAATACCTCCGGGATTGCCGGTGACTTCGCGCGGGCGGACGAGGTTGTTCGCATCGAGGCTGGGATGGTCGTGCAAGTTCCTTCGGATCTGCGAGACATAGTCGTCGCAATTCACGACGACCGCCCCGTTTTTCTCAAAGATGTGAGTAGCATCGTTGACGGCCCCGAAGAGGTAACTCATTATGTGCGGCATGCGTGGGGTCCGGCACGCGGGTTCGAGACACACCACGGGTTCCCAGGTAGTTTGGTCGGTCCGCCTGCCTCGGCACAAGCCCACAATGAATCGCAGCCGGCTGTCACGATCGCGTTGGCGAAAAAGAAAGGCACGAATGCGGTTACCGTAGCGCGAGACATTCTGGCCGCTGCCGAAAAATTAAAGCGCGATGTCGTCCCCGATGACATCGAGATCGTGATCACGCGAAACTACGGCCTGACCGCCAATGAAAAGGTCAATGAATTGGTCGAAGGCCTTGGCGTGGCTGTGTTCATCGTGATCGCGCTGCTGACGCTAGGTATGGGTTGGCGGGAAGCATTGATCGTTGCGGTCGCGGTCCCCGTTGTCTTCGGGCTAACACTCACGGTCAACATGCTATTCGGTTTTTCGATCAATCGGGTCACTCTCTTCGCGCTCATTCTGTCGTTGGGCCTACTGGTTGATGATCCTATCGTCGATGTTGAAAACATATCGCGACACTTCAAGCTACATGGCCGGGCAACTCGAGGTATCGTGGTTGAAGCGGTTGCGGAAATTCGACCGCCATTGATTACGGCGACACTGGCGGTCATCGTCTCTTTTCTACCACTGTCGTTCATCACCGGGATGATGGGGCCATACATGGGCCCGATGGCGTTGAACGTTCCCGTCGCAATGGTGATGTCGATGGTGGTCGCGTTCACAATCACCCCTTGGCTCTCCTACCATGTACTAAAGAGCCAACACAAATCCGCCAATGCTGGAAGCCTGACGGAGGACCCACACGACTACGACAAGGTGCGAAATTCTTTGTTGTATAAACTCTTCTACCCTCTGATGTCTCCATTGCTGCGTTCTCGAATGCTGGCGTGGGGGTTCCTGCTGGTGATGGGGGCATCCACATTGCTTGCCGCAGGGCTTGGCGCGACACGCCATGTCCCACTCAAAATGCTCCCATTCGATAACAAGAATGAACTACTTCTTGTACTCGACTTTGACGAGGGAACCACGCTGGAGCGATCCGACGCTGCAGTCAGAGAAATCGAAGACTACTTACAACGTGTGCCAGAAGTGACGGACATTACCTCGTATGTGGGAATCGCCTCACCGATGGATTTCAATGGACTGGTTCGGCACTATTATCTTCGTAAGGGGCCCAGTATTGCCGACGTGCGTATCAACCTGGTGGGCAAAAAAAGCCGTAGCCAACAGAGCCACGCGATCGGGCTCCGGATCCGCGATGACTTGACCAAGATCGCCAAGCGATACGACGCGAATCTCAAAGTCGTTGAAACACCGCCCGGACCACCGGTTCTCGCCAGTGTCGTTGCAGAGATTTATGGGCAACCCGACCACGCATACAGCGACTTGATTGACGCGGCCCGCGTTGTGCGCCATCGGATGGAATCAGAGCCCGGCGTTGTGGATGTCGATGATTCGGTTGAAGCCGACTCACGGAAACTCGTCTTCGTCCCCGATCAGGAAAAAGCAGCGCTGCATGGCGTCAGCGTCTCGGATATTGTCGAGACGTTGCGGTTAACGCTTGCAGGTTCGAGGGCGGGGCTCGTTCATCTCCCCGGAGAGAGAAATCCTCTGGCGATCGAACTGCGACTTCCGCGTGCGGTCCGCTCCAGTGCACCTGATCTCCTAAAGATCCACCTGCAAGGACGGAGCGATCACCTCGTTTCACTCGCGGAGTTGGGTCATTGGAAATCGTCCCAGGTCGCGAAGACGATTTATCATAAGAACCTGCACCAAGTTGTTTATGTATTCGCCGAGACAGCCGGACGACCACCCGCGGATGCCGTGGTTGACATCACAGCGGATCGCGTCGCAGACGGGGCCAGTGCGAGCGACGACGTCACCCGTGTCGGCAACGGGTGGGTAGGTGGATCCAAACCGAAACCAGTCGAGGCTCGTACGTTTTTTGCAAATGGAAGCGGGATCGAATGGTATGTGCCAGATGGGTTTGTGGTCGATTTTGCCGGTGAGGGAGAATGGAAGATCACGCTGGACGTGTTCCGCGACCTTGGGCTCGCCTTCGGTGCAGCGTTGATTGCGATCTATGTCTTGCTCGTTGGGCAGACCCGATCGTTTATGATTCCCATCGTGGTGATGCTGGCTATTCCGTTGAGCATTCTGGGTATCATGCCGGGCTTTTGGCTGCTTAACGCCGTCGCTGGCGGTGAAGCAGGAGGGTATTCCGACCCGATCTTCTTTACCGCCACCGGTATGATCGGAATGATTGCACTCGCCGGAATCGTCACACGCGATTCGATCATTTTGGTGGACTTCATCCACCTCTCGTTGTCTCGCGGGCGATCATTCTTCGATGCCATCATGGAAAGCCGCGTGGTGCGGCTGCGCCCGATTCTGTTGACTGCAGGCACGGCGATGCTCTCTGCAGCACCAATCGCACTCGACCCGATCTTCTCTGGGCTGGCTTGGTCGTTGATTTTCGGTTTGTTTGCCTCCACCGTTTTCACGATGTTCGTAATCCCGATCGCCTACTGGCTTTTGTACGACAATGTACCGGGGCATGGCGTTCCAACGGAAATGTGAAACTTTTGAGTGTGACATATGCAACCTCCAGAATTCTGGGCCGTCCGGAGGGTCGGGCGGCGATTTTATGCGTTGAGCATCACGTTGACGCTCTTCGCATACTTAATCGCCGGTGGAGAGGATGTGTCCGGCCGAAAATAATTAATCTTCGATCGCTTCCGGGAATGACTTCTTGTGGTGTCCGGAAAGTGGGAAGGGATGAGGTGTGGCGGGGAAAGGGCTCAAGAGGGCCATTGCCCCTCACGGTTGCCCGATGCTTTCGGATTGCGATCATCGGTTCGTTATCTCGTGGCGGAAAACGCAACCGCATGCGGGGGCTATCACTCACTCCAGTTCGGGCAAGTCGTCGCGGTCCAGCAGAAGTTGGATCGACCGCGCCCGGCCCGCAACACGCCCGATCAGCCCGCGCCGCTCGAGGGTCACTATCATTTGATGCGCCGATGGACCTGTGATCTTGAAATACCGTGCCACGTCGTTCTCGGCGGGCGGGNNNNGGCACCCGTTGAGCTTGGTGTAGTAGTAGATAAACGTCAGAACCTGGCCTTGCCTCGACGTGTACTCTGGCTTCATCGTATCGTCACCCGGTAACCGAGCCCCCCTGATCGATGCGATCAAGCCATTCTTTGGATTCGTCCCGCGAATGCGCCAGCAGACGGTCGTCGAGATCATTCTCGCTTGCGAGCGCGAGCATGTTGTTCAGGGCCAGGTAGCCTGCGATGCCCGACCGGAACGCGTAGAGGGCCGTGGGAAGCAGGTACTCCTCCTTGACAGATACGGGTGGTCCCGATGCTGGCTTGCCCGTGCAATGATCGTCAGGCACGCGCCGCCGAATCGCGTGGATCAGGCTGTGGGTAGCTTCGAGGTTACGCCGGACCTTCTCAGCCACGTACCCGAGTGGCGGGCCGGTTCGAAGCTCGTCGGTTTCGTAGGCGCTATCGTTCGGCGGTCGCAAAAAATCTTTGGCGCTCATGCCGATCTCCAACGGTGTTTGTGGGGCAGTGGCAAGGTCGAGAGCAGAGACGGGGCTATCGAGTGGCCCTAGCCTTCCGGGCTATTTTGAGTTACTCCTTGCTACTTATCAAGCAAACTGCATATGTTTCGTGCGTCGCGAAAGTCCGGTCGCGGGTGCCAGTTGGCCGGTTAGAGACCGCTCGGTAGGATATGACCATGATCGCTAAGCTTCATAGCGCGGCTTTTGTCGGGATCGACGCCGTACCCATCGAGTTGGAGGTTGATGTTGCGCGCCGGGGCTTTGCTGGAGCGACGGTTGTGGGGCTTCCCGATACCGCAGTCAAGGAGAGCATCGAGCGCGTTCGCAGCGCGATGCAGAATTGCGGCTACGAGTTCCCGCGATACCGTACGGTTGTCAACCTCGCCCCCGCGGACATTCGCAAGGAAGGGCCCGTTTTCGATCTTCCCACCGCACTGGGTATCGTGTTCGCCACGGGTACCGTTGTACCGCAGTTGATCGGTGAGTTCATGGTAGCCGGGGAATTGGCGCTTGACGGTCGCGTTCGTTCCATCCGAGGGGCGCTCTCGGCTGCTATGCTCGCGAAAGAGCGCGGGCTGCGCGGCATCGTGCTGCCGGCCGACAACGCAGCGGAGGCATCAGTCGTTGACGGCGTGGAGGTCATCCCGGTCACCTCGCTTACCGAGGCGGTTGGGTTTCTTTCGGGACAGCTCCCACTGGATGCAGTGTCAGCCGATCTCGACACGATGTTTTCTGAGCGATCCCAATACGACGTGGATTTTTCCGACGTTCGAGGCCAGGAGCATGTCAAACGAGCATTGACCATTGCGGCTGCTGGGTCGCACAATCTCTTGCTCCTGGGTCCGCCGGGCTCGGGCAAGACCATGTTGGCCAAACGACTACCGACGATTCTGCCGCCGCTTACGCTGGCCGAATCGCTCGAAACCACACGGATTCACTCCGTGGCGGGCGAGTTGAAAGGGGGCGTTGCATTGTTGGCAACGCGACCGGTTCGAAGACCACATCACTCAGCGAGTACGCCGGCGTTGGTCGGCGGTGGGACCATACCACGGGCCGGTGAAATCTCCTTGGCGCACCACGGCGTCTTGTTTCTCGACGAGTTTCCAGAATTCTCTCGCCAATCGCTGGAAGCGCTACGCCAGCCTATCGAAGATGGCGACGTGACCATCGCCCGGGCGCATACGACGGTGCGATTTCCCGCATCGTTTATGTTGGTAGCAGCGATGAATCCATGCCCCTGTGGCTACTTCACTGACCCGCGCAAACCCTGCAAGTGTAGCCCGCCGCAGATCGACAAGTATTTGGCGAGGATCAGCGGGCCGTTGATCGACCGGATCGACATTCACGTGGAAGTCCCAGCCGTTCCGTTTCGCGAATTGCGGTCCGATAGCGATGGCACACCGTCGTCGGCCATGCGTGCGGATGTGGTCGCCGCGCGCGAGCGTCAGCGCGAACGGTTTGCGGGTGCGTCGGTCAGTGCCAATGCGCGCATGGGCAGCAGGCAAGTCCGTCGGTGGTGCAAACTCGACGATCCCGGTGAAACAATCCTGCATCAAGCCATGACAGAGCTGGGCCTCTCTGCTCGTGCCCACGACAAGGTATTGCGAATTGCGCGGACCATCGCCGACTTGGCTGGAGCAGAGCGTATCAGCGCCGGCCATGTGTCGGAAGCGATTCACTATCGGCGGTTGGACCGGCAGTTATGAGCCACTGGATTGTTCGACGGTGGGGTATACGTAAGATCATCATCCGAATACGAAATCTTCGCATGTTGACGAACTGGAAGTTGCTACTGGCACTTGCGCCTATGATGTTGCTCTTGGGGCCTCCGGGGTCGGGCAAGACGATGCTTGCGAAGCGCTTGCCCACGATTCTTCCGCTGTTGACGTTGGCTGAGTCTCTGGAGACGACGCGTATTCATTCTGTTGCGGGGGAGTCGCGCCAAGGTGAGGCTTTGTTGGCGACGCGGCCTGTGCGGTCGCCGCATCATTCTGCGAGCACTGCGGCGATGGTGCGTGGTGGAAGCATTCCGCAAGCCGGCGAGGTATCGTTGGCCCAGCACGGCGTGTTGTTTCTTGATGAGTTTCCGGAGTTTACGCGGCAGACGTTGGAGGCACTGCGTCAACCGCTTGAAGATGGCGAGGTGACCATCGCCCGAGCGCACACCACGGTCGCATTTCCCGCATTGTTCATGCTTGTTGCGGCGATGAACCCTTGCCCGTGCGGATACTTCACCGATCCACGAAAGCCCTGCAAGTGTAGCCCGCCGCAGATTGATAAGTATCTCGCTCGAACTAGCGGGCCGTTGGTGGATCGAATCGACATTCATGTTGAAGTGCCGGCTGTCGCGTTTGCGCAGCTGCGAACCGATCGCGAAGGGCTGGCATCGGTCAAGATACGAGAGCAGGTGGACATCGCAAGGCGTATGTAGCAAGAACGCTTTGCAGATAACGGAATGACCGTCAACGCGCGAATGGGATCGAAATTTTTGCGCAAGCACTGCAAGATCGGCCAAGCCGCTGAGCAAATCCTTCGACAGGCGATGGAGGAACTGGGCCTTTCCGCCAGAGCGCACGACAAAATCCTCCGCGTCGCCAGAACCATCGCCGACCTGAGCGAAAACCCAAACCTGGGAGCAGAGCACATCTCTCAGAAGCCATTCACTACCGAAGGTTGGATCGGCAGCTTTAGGGGAGTAGAGTTCGTGCGGCTTGATAAGGAACAAATCGAAGTCATGGATGATGCGATGGCCGACGTCCTGCGCAAAAAGAGTGGTGTGGAGCGGCTGGCGATTGCGTGGCGAATGTGGTCGAGCACGCGGGAGATGCTCGCGACACACTTACGCAACGAGCACCCGGAGTGGGGCGCGGAAGAAATTCAGCGAGAAGTAGCGCGAAGGATGTCGCATGGGACCGTCTGAATTATCGGCTTTGACGTGCTTCCCTAGCCTTCCTATGATGCAGTCACCCGCAGCTAAAACATGACCCTCAGTTTAATCGTTGGCATTCTGGAGCCTCCTGTGGCGATTACCGAGAACAGAATCTTCCAACTGGCCCTGAGTCGCCTATCGCTAACAGGATTGAAGAGGTTGGCGAATCGGCATGGGAGGTCGATTGATAGCATTGCGACGAAGTCTGACGCCATCCAATCAGTTTGCTCAAGGTTTGGACCAAAAGACAAGCACAAAGCTATGAAAGAACGCTTGCTCGCCGGGCGCACTTCTGTCTCGATCTTTGAGTTTCAAAACGGGATCAATCCGAGCGTGAAGGTCAATTTCAATGGCGCCACCAGCTCGCCTTCCATTTGCTACCTAGGCAAGAAGGACGATCTTCATAGGGGCTTGATTCATATCGCGTGGGCGATCCTTGCAGGCCACGCTAACTACATCGATTCGGAACTGGATTTCAAGTCCGACGATGAAGCTGTGATTATCCATTCCTTCTACGAACCCTCCAAGCACGCGCTGCAAGTAAGGGCTAATTCCAACTTGGCTAAGAAAGTAAAGAAGGAATGGGCGAGGATGAATGATCAAGATCCACGCACCGGATTGAGAGACTTTGGTTTGTCGAGCATTAATCAGGTTGAACAGTTTGCGAAAAAAATCGGAGCCTCACTCATCAAGTGTCAAGGTGAGAAGTTTGAAGGCCACGGATTCAAGGAAGTGTCAGGAAAAAAGGATCCCGCAATCGATGATCTGGCCGACACGCGGGATTATGAGAATTTCAAGGAGACGGCTTTTGCCAAAGGTGTGGATATTGAAATCAAGGAACCGCCCAATGCGGGTCTTAGAGTTAGCTTTGGCTTACAGTCAAGAACTGTTGTGTTCAAGACCACGGCGACAGAGGTGTCGATTCGTTTCGTGCTGCGCGAGTTGAGGCGTTATCTCGATTCTGATGAACACGAATGAGAACAAATTGATTGAAGCCGCTCGCGAGTATGTTCGTGATTCTCGCCAGAAGGGGTACTTGACGATCAGCCCTGCGGGTTTGGCAAGATCGTCAGGTTGCGAAGTCGTAGACGCAGCGGTCGCCCTGTGTCAATTGCAACCTTTAAGCAAGGATTTAGAGGTTTGTTGCTACATAACGTGTGAAGCTTGCGGCGAGGATACAGAGTTAACTAGAAAACTGAAGCAAGTAAAGGCCAAGATCAGCAGGCTGGCTGGGTCGGAGTGCGCGCATTGCGGTGTGTTGTTTCCAGGCGGAAGCGATTTGGAGGTGAAGTTCAGTTTTTTTTTGCCAGGCCAACCCGCTGGCGCAGATTCGAGCGCTAAGCGTATTGACGATGGCGGAGGAAGCGATTGCCGGGAATTCGCGCTCAAAGGGTCAAAATTGATTGATTTCGCCGCGAGAGTGTGCGAGGAGCAGAGTACGCGACGGTTGATTGC
>JAADIU010000331.1 GCA_013151185.1 Planctomycetota bacterium | reverse complement strand
ATCAAAGCGGCGAGGATACCGATCACAATCACGACGATGAGAACTTCCAGAAGTGTGAACGCTTTGCGGACAGTGTGGCGAATCATCATGGGACAACTCCGTGGCCGGCACACCCGTCGTGAAAAACACGAACAAGCCGCGACCCCGTCGTTCATATCGCCAGCTTTATGGTGTCGCTGGACCAATCGGTGTGTGCGGTGGTTGCCGTTTCGGATATCGGACCTTCGATCCGGCAAACACACCGCCAACCGGCGCCCCCATCGCGTTCAGCCGAACGAAACGCCGATCATATATCCAGCCAGCGCCGTTGAACAGT
Source organism: Planctomycetota bacterium (assembly GCA_013151185.1). Lineage (GTDB taxonomy): Bacteria > Planctomycetota > Phycisphaerae > UBA1845 > UBA1845 > UBA1845. The sequence continues at coordinate 14,666 of JAADIU010000331.1, read as the reverse complement.
GAACAACCGCACCGAGAACGGTTTGCGGGTTGTCGCCCACCCGGATTTCGAGTTTGGTGTGTAGCCGGATTGGCGTGCGGGAAAGGAAACACAGTCCCTTCTGGGAGATATTGCGGGCACGGGCATGCACAACTTTTTTGCTGCTGCCACGCGAGACATCCTCCGCAGTCAACGATTCGCCCCAGGTGATCCGCGTGGTGGTCCGTTTGGAAAGATACGAATCACGCTCGCCGCCCTGCTCAGCAGTCTTCACCCATTCCTGAAGAATTGACGCCGCATCTTTTTCGAAAGTGTTTGTCATACTCATGGCCAACCCCCTGCTCTAAGACCGATGACTCTGTGCTCTCTGTAAAAATTGTTTCAGCCCAGGTGTGTTGGATCAAGTTCTCCAACTTGTGGGGTTGGTTATCGGGTGTGACCAAGGAGATGCACAGAACGGCTGAACTCGTTTTCGATCTTCAACAGCCACAATTACCGGACGAACCGGTCAGCGAAATCGCTTTTGTGTTGTCAAAAAAATCGTCAACGCGTTCCATGATCGGACGCCACATCGGAGGGACGCCCGCAATCTGCGCGGGGCACGGGGTCGAAACCACCCTTGGCGAGCGGATGGCATCGTGCGAGGCGCTTCACGATGAGCCAGCCTCCGCGAACAACCCCGAACGACTCTACACACCCGACGCCATAGTCGCTGCACGTTGGGTTGAAACGACAACGTCCGAATAAGTGTGGGCGGATGTAGTTCTGGTAGAAGCGAATCAGAAAAACGGCAAGCCACCGCACGTTGCGTGTGAGCGGGTTAGATGACGCACGCGCCTCAGCCTGTCGTCGTTGAGGCGTCGCATCGCCATGTTCGCTCTGGTCAGGGACGTCTTCCACGACGGGTCCGCTCCAGTACCTTGATGGTTTTTGTCGCCCGGAATTCTTTTCCAGCGGGCGTGGTCATCAACACAGCCAACACATGCTCACCCGGCGCGAGCAGGTACTTCTGGCCATTGATGCCGTTGGAAATCGGTTCGCCATTGTCAGTCCACAAGAAGTACGCCCCACGGCGAAGCGGTCCCGGTGCAACGGCGCTGAAGCTGACCATCAAGGGAGAAACACCGATTGTCGAACTCACCCGAACCCGAAGCGGGTTGGAAGGTGGTTTGTTCTCGGGGAGTGCCCCGCGCTGCGAAGTCGGACGCGGCTTGTTCGCCGGGCGGGTGTTTGTTGCTTTCGGTTTCTGAGTTGAGGATGCGGGCTTGCTTCCGGGCGACCGCGCGACGTTGTTCGGGTCATAGGCATCACCGAAATCGTTACGCGGGCGACCTATATCCTGCCTTCCGGAAACCGCGACCGACTGCTTCGGTGATTGGTGGGGGGCTCTCTGAGGCGTGGCTCCGGCGTACTTCGGATCGCTCGTTCTTGTAGGTTTGCTGGAAGCCACTTGCGGCTGTTGCGCCGGAGTCGGCGACGTGCGCTTGTGCGTCGGAATGGGCATGTTCTTGATTTGCAGCCGCGCCAATTCTGTTGGAGGCGTCTTCGCACTGGCATTGCAAGTACGGGCGAAGAAGTCGGCAGCGATACTCGGGCGACGCACATGACCGAGATTCTTAAATACCGCGAAGGTCACGTCGAACCCATGCTTGGCGTACCACTTTGCGGCGGCTTGCGATTCGCGCTTGCAGACTGCGAAATCATTTTCGGTGTAGAAAATCCCGACCTTCATGTGGCGATATTTTTCGACCTGCTTGGGATCGAGCACCGAGGCGGAAAAATTCGACTGCTTCGTGGCGATGCAACTGAACCGGTCGGGAAAACGGTTCACCATGTAGTGGGCGATGTACCCGCCCGACGACCAACTTGTCGAAAGCACCGTCGAAGGATTGATATCCACCCGCCGCGCCACTTCGTCGAGAGCACCGATCGTCAGCTTCTCGTCATACTTAACACCGCTGTGTACGGTGCGAAGCGGAAACTGGGCAAGCCAATCGGGCGACCTCAGTTGGGGCGCGATCACGACGAAACCGTATCGGTCGGCTTCCTGCTGCCACTCGCGAATCTGCTTCGCAGAATTGTCAAACGGCTTCATGCCGTGGAACGTAATCACAACGGGCCAATGTTTTGGCGAAGATGAAGCAGGGCTGCCGGACTCAGACTTGGGCGATTTGTAATCTTCCGGCAGGTAAAGATAGAACCAGCCCTTTGTGCTCTGTTCCTGAAGATGAAGCACCTGCCCCTTGCCCGGAGCCTGCCCGACCGCGCACCCCATCATCGAACAAAGCACAGGGACCACGCACACCAACAAGTGTTTCATTGACCGATTCTTCATATCCCACCCAGCCAGGCGATTGCGCTTTGCGATCGCCGGTTCTTTTTGATTCCAACGTTTGCTGCGTGCATTGTCGCATATTCGCAGCGACATCACCAACACCATAAGGCGACGTGGAGCCCCATCATCCCGTCTCGCCCGCCCATGCTTGATTCGACCGTCGGGGCAGCCGCCCTCCAAGGTTTTATTGTAACGGGCACAAAGGGTTGCGATTCAACGATGAACGCGGGGGTATCGAATTTCACAACCACCTTGTTCGGGTGCTGTGTTGATTCTTGGGGCGGCCGTTGTGAACCCCCACTGCGACATTATGATGGCGTCCGACCATCCACCCGAAAGGAGCCACAGCATCCATGCCGTCACCCGACTCGGGATCGCTGCAAACGCCGCGATTTGCACACCTGCATCTGCACACCCACTACAGCCTGCTCGACGGGGCGACGCGCATTGCACCGCTCATGGAGCGCGTCAAAGCGATGAACATGCCAGCCGTGGCGATGACCGACCACGGGAATATGTTCGCCACGGTCGAGTTCTACAAAGCGGCTCTCGATGCCGGCGTCAAACCCATCATCGGCAGCGAATTCTACATCGCCCCCGATAGCCGTTTCAACAAAGAGTACCCGGGTCGAAAACAATCCAGCTATCACCTTCTGCTTCTCGCGATGAACCGGACCGGTTATGAAAACATGCTGCGCCTCAGCAGCCTCGCCTACCTCGAAGGGTTCTACTACAAACCTCGGATCGACAAGGAGGTTCTCCGCGAGTTGAGCGAAGGATTGATTTGCACCAGCACATGCCTCGGTGGTGAAATTCCGCAGGCATTCGTGAGCAAGGACCGCAGCGCAGCCGAGTCGCTGGCCAAAGAGTACCTGAGCATTTTTGGGCCTGACCGATTCTTCGTGGAATTGCAGGACCACGGAATCGCAGAGCAGCGCGTTCTGAACCCCGAACTTGTCGAGATGGCCGACCGCCTTGGTGTCGCCACCATCGCCACCAACGACGTTCACTATCTCGACGAAGGCGACGTAGAAGCGCACGACATCCTCTGCTGCATCAACACGGGCAAACTGGTGTCCGACGAAAATCGCTTCAAGTTTGAAACCGGTGAGTTCTATCTGAAATCGCCTCAGCAAATGGCGGAGTTGTTTCCGCAGCACCCGGAGGCCTTGAGCAACACCCTGCTCGTCGCCGAAATGTGCAACCTCGATTTCGAGTTCAACAAGCGGTACGCACCGGTATACGAAGTTGCTCCTTCAACCACGCCCGAAGCAGAACTTTCAAGAATCGTCTACGAAGCCGCCCGTCGAAAGTATGACGAAATCACCGACGAGGTTCGCGAGCGCATCGACTACGAACTCGAAGTGATTTCCAGCAAGGGGTTTTCGAGCTACTTCTTGATTGTGTGGGATCTCGTTCAGTACGCCCGCAAGAACAATATTCCCTGCGGTGCAAGGGGGAGTGGTTGCAGTTCGGTCGTCGCTTATTGCCTCGATATCTCCGCACCCGAGCCGTTGACATACGGACTGTATTTTGAGCGGTTTATGGATCCCGACCGCGACGAAATGCCCGACATCGATGTGGACATCTGCCAGAACGGGCGGGCCAGGATCATCGAGTATGTGCGCGAAAAGTATGGACACGTCGCGCAGATCATCACGTTTGGAACACTCAAAGCAAAAGCAGCCGTCAAGGATGTGTCGCGCGTCATGGGCCTCGGGTTTGAGGAGGCCAACAAACTGACTGCGCTGATCCCGGCTGAGCTGCGCATGACGATTGATAAGGCGCTCGAACAAGAACCCGAACTGCGCAACCGGTACGACACCGATCCGAAAGTCAAGCGCGTCATCGACATCAGCCGCAAGCTGGAGGGCCTCGCCCGACACGCAGGCGTTCACGCGGCAGGTGTTGTGATCGCAGACAAATCTCTCGATCGGTTCCTACCGCTGTATCGCGGTGCCGACGCGGATGCGGTGGTCACGCAGTTTGACGGCCCGACGGTGGAGGCGGTCGGCCTGTTGAAGATGGATTTTCTGGGCCTGCGAACGCTGTCGGTATTGCAGCGATCGATCGACCTGGCGAAAGAACTTCACGGTGTCGAGGTGGATATTGAACACGTCGATCTGACGGATAAGCAGGTGTACTCGCTGTTCGTTGCGGGGCACACCAAAGGCATCTTTCAGTTTGAATCGGGCGGGATGCGTGATGTGATCATGCGCATTCAGCCGAACCGCATTCAGGATCTCATCGCAGCCAACGCGCTCTACCGACCCGGCCCGATGAAATATATCGACGACTATGTCGCCCGCAAACACGGGGCGAACTGGTCCACTCCGCACCCCGCGATGACCGAAGTGCTCAACGAAACCTACGGGATCATGGTGTATCAGGAGCAGGTCTCGCGCATGGTGAACCGCTTGGGCGGTGTCGAACTCAAGCAGGCGTTTCGGCTGGCAAAATTCATCAGCAAAAAGAACTTCGAAAAAATCGAATCCAACCGAAAACCGTTCATCGAAGGGTGCCTAGCCAACGGTCTTGACGAGGCCACCGCGCAAAAAGTCTTCGACGACATTCTCGAATTCGGCGGTTACGCATTCAACAAAGCCCACTCGACAGGGTACGCGATTGTTGCGTTTCAGACGGCATACATGAAGCACTACCACCCCGTCGAATTCATGGCCGCCCTGCTGACTTTCGAAATGGGCACGACCGCCAAGGTTCAGGAATACATCGATGAGTGCAGGCGGTTGGGCATCGAAGTGGCTCCGCCGGATGTCAACGCAAGCGGAAACGATTTCACCCCCGATGTTCGAGACCCGGATCGAAAGGTGATTCGGTTCGGCTTGGCTGCGATCAAAGGAGTGGGATCGAAAGCGGTGGAGGCGATCGTCCGGGCTCGCGACGAAGGTTGTGACTTCAAATCGATTTTTGATTTTTGCGAGCGCGTCGACCTGACTGCGGTAAACAAGACCGTGGTAGAAGCGTTGATTTGCTGCGGGGCATTCGATGATACCGGGGCGATGCGCAAACCGCTGATGCTCGTAGCGGAGGATGCGATCAGCGGTGGGCAACGTGCCCAGCAGGATCGAAAAGCCGGGCAGTTCAGCCTGTTTGGCGGGGGCGACGAAGATTCATCGCCGCAGAAAACTGCCACACCACTCCCGCAGGATGAGTGGAACGAAGCCGAAATGCTCGCTCGCGAAAAAGCGGTGCTGGGTTTTTTCGTCACGCGGCACCCGCTCACGAGTTGCACCGAGTTGGTGGAGTCGTGCTCGACGGCGACAACGGTAGACCTCAACACGCACGAAGACAACGCGAGCGTGATTCTTGGCGGGCTCATCACCGACATCCGATACGTCCTGCTCCGCAATAGCCGCAAAAAAGGCGAGCGAATGGGCATCCTTACCCTTGAAGATATCAAGGGTAAGACCGAGGTTACGATTTCCCCTCGGGACCTGGAAAAATTCCGCAGCCTGCTCAAACCAGACGCCATCGTTTTCGTTCGGGGTACCGTAAGCCGACGACGCGAAGAACCCTCGGTGCGGGCTTCGGAAATTATTCCTGCTGCACAGGCGGCGCGTGTGCTTTGCGATTGCGTTGTGGTGAGGCTCGACGAACGCTGCGATGATCCAACCATCATCGAACGACTATTCGCGATAACGGCAAAACACTCCGGACCGTGCCCACTCTATGTGGAAGTTCAGACCACCGATCACGACATCGCCACAATCAAATGCCGAAATGACATGTCGGTTGAACCATCACCGCAATGCCTGCACGAATTGGCCAGCCTGATCGGCGAAGCCCGCGTGATATGCACCGGCCCCACACGCCAACGAATCCCCTGGGCACAGTTTTCCAATGCGGAATGCGCAGAGGAAATACATCCCGAGACGCAACCCGCAAGAACGCAGCGCCCGGAAACGCAATCTCCTGCAACGAAGGCGACCCAGGCGCAATTCTAAATCTGATGCTCTAGGTTTGGTGTTGTTGACCAGATGGAAAGTTGACCGGACGCAAACCTGTAAGCGGGTACCGTTCCCCGGCGAGCGCAAATCTGAAGCCTCGCGTCCCAAGGTTAGCGCGGATGTTCTGTGGGTCAATATCCCTTTACTACTCTAGGGACATCCCAGCAGATTCCGTCGCGACCCGTGGCAGCGAGGCTTCCATTCATGAGCCCCGACTCACTCGTCGGGACAAGGTTCAATGACCTGACTTGTACTAACGTCTAGCCCGTATTCAGTTGTCTCATTCAGTATGAAACACGAATCGGCCCGAGGCAAATCGAAAACGATCTAAATCCGATCAAGAACTTTCGTGACTGAGGCAAGGGTTATTCGTCGCAAGGTGTTGCGCGTGTTGACGCGCCGCAAGAAATAACTTCGCAGCGCGCCTCTGGCGATCTGTGATTTTCTAATCGAGGCAAACACTGCGCCGCGCGGGCCCGTCAGGTGGTCTGCGTTTTGCAGATAGTCGCGTACAATTCGCACCGACCGAACAGCTCTTCGTGCGTACCCTGATCAACCACGCGGCCACGATCCATCACGATGATGCGCTGGGCGAATCGAATCGTGCTGAGACGGTGTGCAATGAGGATGGTGGTGCGGTCGGCTGCATATTCGCGGACCGCGTCTTGGATTTTGCCTTCCGACTCGCTGTCGATTTGGCTTGTGGCTTCGTCGAAAATGAGGATGGGAGCATCCCGCAACATGGCCCGGGCGATGCACAGGCGTTGACGCTGCCCGCCCGACAGCGTGGTTCCGCGCTCGCCCACGGGTTCACTGTATCCACCGGGTTTGGCTTGGATGAATTCCTCGGCGTGGGCGCGTTTTGCTGCTTCGCGAACGGTTTCCTCGTCTGGATTTCGCGTCCCATAAGCGATGTTCTCGGCGATGCTCATGGCGAAGACGACCGGGTCCTGGCTGACCATGCTCATCTGCCGCCGAAGGCTTACCAGCTTCGCGCTTCTGATATCGATCCCGTCGATCAGTACGGCGCCGTGTTGCGGATCGTAGAATCGCACGAGCAGTTTTGTAAGCGTCGTCTTACCGCTTCCATTTGCGCCAACCAGCGCGACGGTCTCGCCCTTGTTGATCGTCAGGTTGACATCCGAAACAGCCGGTTCATCGGTATCCGGATATGCAAACGTCACATTCCTGAACTCGATGCGGTCTTGAATGGGCAGCAGTTCGAGCGCGCCTTCGAGCAGTTCGGCTTCTGCGGGCGCGTCGATGACTTCAAAGATGCGTTGGGCACCTGCGGATGACCGCATCACGCGCGGGTACACGTCTGCGAGTTTTCGCAGCGGATCGATCAGCATTCCCAGCGTGAACACCAGCGTGCCGAATTCTTCGATTTTGATCTGTTCGCGAATCACCATCGACCCGAGCCAAGCGGAGACGGCTGCGATACCGACGACACCGAGCATTTCCAACATCGGACGCATGAATGCCTCCAACTTGGCGATTCGGAGTTGCTGCGTGAACATTCTGCGGTCGATCGACCAGAGGCGTTTTCGCTCGACGTTTTCTGCGTTGTAGGTCTTGACGATTCCGATCGCATCGAGCGCGGTCCCCAATGCGCCGATCATCGCCCCATAAGTTTGCAGCAGTCGGCGATTGGCTTTTCGGATTTTTCGACCCACGATCCAGAAAATCAAAATCGCGAGCGGTGAAATAAGAAGCATCGTCAAGGTCATGCGCGCGTCGAGCATGATCGCCGCACCGAATAGAAACGCAGCTTTGATGGGCTCGCGAAGCATTTTTCCAAAAATGCTCATCAACCCGCGCTGCATCTCCTGCGCGTCTTGTACAAATCGGGAAACAAGGTCGGACGTGTCGTGCGAAAAGAACGACATCGGAAGTCGCAGGATCTTGCGATACAACTGACGTCGCATGTCCATCACCGATCGAAGCACGCCCACCGCGATGAAATATTGCGCGACAAACCGCGCTAAGTTGCTGAGGATGTTGACCACCACCATGAAACCCAGAACCCAATACAGCGCAACCACCCGACCGCCCCGTTGTTGCGCTCGGGGGACGAACTCGGCAGCCCAGCCGGCGATCCGCCAATGTGTCGAAGCCTGCTTCAGTTGGATCGTGATCGATTGCGACAGCGCGCCATCGCCCGCGCTGCGAGTGGTCATTGTCAGATGAGCGCCCGGTTCCGCGGCTGCGACGGACTGCAAGAAAGAAGCCGGCGCAATCGATTCCAGTTCCGAAGTTGCATCGTCACCTTCTTCACCGGATGAAAGCGCGAACGCATCTATCGCGTCGAACGGTTTCGCGTCGATTTCAAACAGGGGAGACCCATCGGGCATTTTGATGATGACTAACCGCGAGCCCAGCGCCTCCGAGTCCTGGGCGCGACTGCGGATATCGAGATCGAGGTCGAGGCGTTCTTCGGTGATGGAGCGATCAACCCAACTGTGAAGCCCTTCGTCCGACAGGATCACCTTGAGCACGGGCAAAACTGCGACGATGCCCATGGAATGAAGGAAGCCATAAAACACCGAACCGATGAGGCCAAGGAGGACAAACCGTCGATGCGGCCAGACTAGGCGAAGCATGCGCCGAAAGTGAGGCGTACGCAGGCCCGCGCTCTTTGCCCGGTTCTTTGTATCAGCACTGATGAGTTCAGTTTGCATGTTGAGGTGGTTATGTGAGAGAAGGATGAATACGAGCAAAATGCCCATCGCCCGTTTTCAGGGTCATGGGGCGTTTTAAGCCGACAACAAACGACAATCTCGCGGTCATCCGATCTAGTTCTGAAAAATCGTTTCCGATAATATCGTAGGCAGGCGGCATCTTATCCTGCGGTTCGCTGTAGAACAACATCGGTGTAGAACAACATCGCGGGGGGCGATTCGTCCCGCCGCTGATTTGATGACACTTTTTGACCTGAACATACATTGGCCCGAACACACATTGGCCTGAACACACGAATGGACGGTTGTGGATGTCACATCCTGAGCAGGGGCTTCGATTATGGTCTTTGGTCATCTTAATGACAGCCGACAAAACGTTTTCTCAAACATGGAGATGATCGATCATGCTCGCAATTGCTGACGTCACCCGGGCGCGTGTCCATCGAAGCAAGTGGTTGGTGCTTCTTCTTGCTTTTTTTGTGGCGATGCCGCTGACCGCATCCGCCGACGAAAAGCCCAAGAAGGAAGATAAGAAAAGCGAGAAGAAAAAAGAAAAACCCGACTACAAACCGTTCGATGAGGTCACCAAAGGTTACGAACTCATCGAAGGTTTCTTCCCCCTCTACTACAACAAGAAGACCGATCATCTACTCGCGGTGATTCCTTCGGGAATGATTGGCAAAAACTTCCTGATGGCGCAGAGCATGACCTCGGGTGGAGGCATCACGGGCTTTCCTTTGGGACACTCACTCGTTCGGTGGGATCAGTTCAACAAGAAAATGATCCTCGTCGAACCGGAACTCCGTCACCTTCGGGGCAAGAGTGCGGATCTCAAAGACGTTATCGATCGCACATATACCGACACCGTTCTCCTCTCAACGCCCATCGTCACCAAGCGCGGGGGCGACCCGGTCGTTGATCTCGACAAAATCCTCAAGCGGGATTTCATCGGGCTCGGACGCTTCTTTGGCGGCAGCATGGATTCCTCAATCAGCAAATGGGTCAAACGCAAAGCCTTCAAGGACAACCTGGAGCTTTCGGTCGAAGCCGTCTTCATGGCTGGCCACTCTGGCGGCAAGAAGGCCATCATCCACTACAGCATTTCTCGACTGCCAAAGTCGGACTACAAAGCCCGCGAAGCAGACGACCGCGTGGGTTATTTTCTAACCGCCCGCAAAGACTGGTCCGCCGATCACAACGACCGAACCATCTTCAGGCGCAACATCCATCGCTGGCATCTTCGCAAGAGCGACCCCAAGCAAGACGTCTCGGATGTTCACCCCGACGACCAGATCGTGTTCTACATCGAAAAAACCGTTCCCGTTCAATATCGACGCTACATCCGTGAAGGCATCGAAATGTGGAACGTCGCCTTTGAAAAGGCAGGCATCCGCAACGCCATTCAGGTTCGACAGCAAACCGATACCAATGAATTCGCCAACATCGATCCGGAAGACGTGAACTACAACTTCTTCCGTTGGATCGTCAGCGGCAGAGCGTTCGCCATGGGCCCAAGTCGAGCCAACCCGATCACAGGTGAAATTCTCGATGCCGATATCATCATGGACGATGCGATGGCCCGCGTCTGGAGCGCCCGCTACGACAAGATGCTCGGACAGGGACCGACCGCAGCAGAGGACCCGCGGCTCCACGCTTTCTTCGAGGCCCATCCCAAGTGGCGGCCTACATCGGCACTGTCACGCTTGATCCCCTCGATTGAGAGCCGTGTTGATGAGGACGACTGGGAGCCTCGGGCGATGAAGATCCTCGCAGAATTCCACCCCGAGGGACTGTGCGCCTATGCGTCCGGTGCGATGCACGAAATGGCTTTGGGTGGCGCGTTCTTCTCCGCGTCGGCTGGCGCGGGTGCAACGCGTGAGGACTATGTCGGCCAATGGATCAAACTGGTTGCCTGTCACGAAGTCGGACACACGCTGGGCCTGCGACACAACTTCAAAGCCAGCTCATGGAAATCGCTCGAAGATATTCTCGCCAACACCGATCCTGATGTTCCGACCACGGCTTCGGTGATGGACTACAACCCAGCCGTCTACAACCTCGACGGGGAAAAGCGAAGTCTGTACATGAGTCAAGCTGTCGGTCCGTACGACGATATTGCAATCGCCTTCGGGTACAGCGTGCCCTCCGGCGACCAGAAAGAATCAGAAATGCTGGCGGAGATTGCAGGCCGCGTGGCTGAACAGGGCCTCGATTTTGCAACCGACGAAGACTCGAGCTTCGTCAACGCCGATCCGCTGGTGAATACCTACGACAACGGAAACGACCCGGTCGCCTGGGCGAAATACCGGATGGATCTCGTCGATCACTTGAGGAGCAAGATGACCGAATGGGGCATGAAAGACGGAGAAAGCTACAACGAACTCCGCAAGTTGTTCGACATGTTCCTCTACGAGTCAAGCCGCGTCACCCGCTTCGCCGCGCGCATGGTCGGTGGACAATACCTCCACCGCGATCACAAGGGCGATCCCAACGCCCGACCACCCGTCGAAATCGTCGACGCGAAAGCCCAGCGCGAGTCGTTGGCATTCTTGAACGAGCGCGTGTTCGGAGCTTCCGCGTTCCAATTCGACCCGGAACTGCTGCTCAAACTCGCACCGGGGCGCTGGAATCACTGGGATACCGATTCGTTCGATTTCTTCCAGGAATACCCCATCCACGACCGCATCTCGTCGGTGCAGTCCTGGGCATTGTTCCACCTGATGAGTCCGATGACCGTCCGCCGGATTTACGATTCGAGTCTAAAAGTTCCTGCCGGCGACGACTTTCTCGATGTGCCCGAATTAATGGAGTCCGTCGCCAGCACCATTTGGTCGGAACTTGAAGGTAGCAGCGGCAACAAAATGAATGGCAAGAACGCACCGCTGATTTCAAGCGTGCGGCGCACCTTGCAACGCAACCACCTGATGATGCTCGAGTGGACGGTGATGTCGAGCCCAGGGTTTATGTTCCCCGCAGACGCCGTCGCAGTCGCGAGGATCGTGCTGAGCGACCTGCAAACGCGCATCAACGCACGCCTCGACGCGGGCGGGTTGGACACCTACTCGGAAGCCCACCTGAGAGATTCAGGCACACGCATCAAGAGAGCCCTGGATGCTGGCTACGAGCTGTAGACGCAGCCGACCACATCTCAGTAAACACAAACGAAGCGGGTCCGGTCGCACCGGGCCCGCTTCTTTCATTCCTGCCCGAGGGCACAATGATCGCGGTTATCCACCGTTGGTACTCGCCTCCACCGGCGGAGGTGTTGTCGAATCGTGGTTCGTGTTCTCGCCTTCCGCCTCGTCGATTTTCTTGAGCAGCTTGTTGAGTTTCCGTGGGGCTTTCTTCAACCGCCATTGGCCGCTTTCGTTCACGACGCACAGGACGATGTCGCGCTCCGGCTCGGGAACTTCGTTGGGATCAAGAGATACAAACGCGCGGACGGCGTAGAAAACTTCGCCCTCGGGCGTCTTCATCTTGTGCATTTCCTTCAATGTAAACTTGGGGCTGGCTCGCCATGCGCGAATGAATTCCTTCTCGCTGATGGGATCTTCACGGGCACTCCACAGCAGGCGAAACGCCTCATAGTCCTGGTCGATGCACGCCCGTACTGCCTTCGTCAATAACTCCGGGACGGCTGGCTCATCACATTCAAAACCAGGCGCGAATTCAACCAAGGTTGCCGCTGGGTCGTCGGGCGATGGGCTTGGTGATGGAGTTGAAAGCGATTCTTGCGACGTGCTGGGCTTGCACCCACCCACCGTCAACACAGCGCAGGCGATCACCGACACGCACACGCGAACACGGATTGAACCAAAGCTCATCATTGTCAATACGTCTCCATGGATGACGGGATTGGGATCGATCGGCGAACGAACCATCCCGCGACCCGCATCCTAGCCACAGGCAAACAGCCCGGCAATCACATCTTTGTGCAGCACGCGGAAAGGTTGCAGCACCGCGATCTTGAATGGAAAGCGTGAGGGGTTAAGCTGACGCGCATGGAGTCGATACTGAACATATCGCAAGAGCAGCGCATCGAGGTTTTTCGCAGGCTCATCGCGTTCGACACCACCAGCGCGAACAGCAATGCCCCCGCTGCCGACGACTTAGCCGGCTTTCTCGAAGATCATGGCTGCCAAATCGCCCGATTTGAGTCCGACGGTGGGAAGAAAGTAAACCTCGTCGCTCACAAGGGACCGGATTGCGAGGGCGGTTTGCTGTTGTCGGGGCATCTCGATGTGGTTCCTGCCGCAGAGGACGGCTGGCATAGCGATCCGTTTGTGTTGACGGAAACATCCGATCGCTACGTCGCCCGAGGGTCGGCTGACATGAAGGGCTTCGTTTCCCTCGCGACCTGTTTATTGGCAGGCGTTGATGCGACCCGGATGAAGCGCCCGCTCGTTGGGCTGTTCACCCATGATGAAGAGATCGGAACCATCGGTGCACAGATGTTTTGCAAGCAGTGGGACAAACGATGGCACCTGCCAACCTCATGCATCGTCGGCGAACCCACCGAGTTGAACGTCATCCGAATGCACAAAGGGCACCTGAAATTGCGAATCGATGTGCAAGGCAAGTCCGCACACAGCGGGTATCCGCATCTGGGCTCAAACGCGATCGAAACGATGGGCCGTGTGATTTCGATGCTCTCGTCGCTGCGAAAGGAATTTGAATCGCAGCGGTGTGAGACAAGTCGCTTCTTTCCGCAAACACCCTACCCGATCCTCAACATGGCCACTGTTTCCGGCGGATCGGCGATCAACATCGTACCGGATGCCTGCTCGCTTGATATTGGCATTCGTGTGCTTCCGGGTCAGCGGTCCAAGGAGGCAATGGCAACTCTTTCGCGTGCGATTGCCGAAATCGATGGCGTTTCGGTTTCCCTGATAGGCGACAGCCCACCCTTTCTGACCCCGGAATCGGCGCAAATCAATGCTCGGCTCTGCGAACATACTGGGCAAACCGAAACCGTCGCCGCATCTTACGCAAGCGATGCGGGTCCACTGTCGACGATGGGCATCGAAAGCGTCCTATACGGCCCGGGGTATTGAAGTTGCCCACCAACCCAATGAGTATATTACCAAGACGCAACTACATACCGCTTGGCGCAGTTTGTCGGACTTCGTAGTAAATTGGTGCGCAGAATAACTCGAATCAGGATTCCTACCATGACAATGCCCAGTGTCATCGAAGCCGACCTGACCTGGTTCAACGGTTCCTTTGAACCGCACATCCAGGTCGTTGTCGATTCCCATGGTGTTATCGAACAAGTCGGCTACCTCGACCTTCAGCCGACCCTGCGATTGCCTGACAAAGCCCTCCTACCCGGAATGGTGAACGCCCACAGCCACGCATTTCAGCGCGGTTTGCGCGGGTTCGGCGAAACCTTCCAAAAAGGCGCGGGCAGTTTTTGGACGTGGCGCGAAGCCATGTACGAATTGGTCGACTGTTTGCAAGCCGAGGAGTTCAAGAACATCTGCCGGATGGCGTTTGAAGAAATGCTCCGCCAGGGGATCACTACGGTTGGTGAGTTTCACTACTTTCACCATAGCCCCACCGGCAAAGACTTCCTCTTCGACGAAGCCATCCTCGATGCCGCCAACCAAGCGGGCATCCGCATTGTCCTGTTGGAATGCTTCTACGCCCACGGTGGGTTCGGCCAACCGCTCTCCGAAGCGCAGAAACGCTTTGCGACACCCG
>JAADIU010000071.1 GCA_013151185.1 Planctomycetota bacterium | reverse complement strand
CCCGGCTTGGTCGCAAACGGGACAGTCCAAAGGATGATTCAGCAGGAAAAATTCCATGCATCGCTCTTGATTTTCCTGAACCACTTCGGAGTCGAATCGCACTTCCATACCATCGCGCACCGGGGTTTGGCACGAGGGCATCAGCTTCGGCGCCCAGCCGAGTTCGCCCGTCTTGGGGTGCGGCATTTTCATTTCCATCAGGCAGAGGCGACACGACGCCACCACCGAAAGCCCCGGATGGTAGCAGTAGTGGGGGATGTTGAGGCCGGATTCCAAAGCGGCTTGTAGCACGGGAATCCCGTCGCGACACTCGACTTCCTGATTGTTGAGAATGATCTTCGCCATAACCCGTGTTTCTGTTACCCGACTTGTGCCGTCAGTTCGCGATTTCCAGTGCGATTCGTACCACTTCGTCGTCAACGCTGCCAACGTAGCCTTCCAACTCGCTGCGGAATTTTTCGACGATGGTACGAATCGCAAACGTTGCGCCGTCCGACAAGCCGCAAATGCTTAACCCCGGCATCATTCCCATCTTGGATGGAATCTGCCCGAGCAATTCAATATCTTCCGCCCGCCCCAAGCCCCGCTCTACGCGGTTTGCAATTTTGTACATCCATGACGTGCCTTCACGACACTGCGTACACTGACCGCAGGATTCGTGCGCATAAAACCGGGCGACGTTGCGTAGCACTTTGCGGATATCCGTGTGTTCGTCAATGACAATCGCCGATGAAGTTCCCAATCCGAGCAAGCCATAGTTCGCCGGGTCGGAAAAATCCATCTTCATGTCGAGTTCGTCGGCAGTGAGAATGCCCATGGAGATTCCACCCGGCATGACGGCTTTCACTTTCAGGCCATCTCGCATCCCACCACCGAATCGGTCATCTTCGATCAGATCACGAACGGTAATATCCATCGACCATTCGTAGCATCCCGGTTTGTTCACCGCACCGCTGATGCAGAATAGTTTGGGACCGCTGCTGCCTTCGGGACCGATGCCCATAAACCAATCGGCACCGCGTTGAATAATGTGGGGAAGGTTCGCCAATGTCTCAACATTGTTGACGACGGTGGGTTTTCCAAACGCACCTTGGATTGCCGGGAAGGGCGGTTTGATCCGGGGCCAACCGCGCTTGCCTTCGAGCGATTCGATCAATCCCGTTTCTTCGCCGCAAACATACGCGCCCGCACCCCGATGGATGTAGCACTCCAGGTCGTACCCGCTGTTCAGAATATTCTTGCCAAAGTAGCCGGCATGGTATGCTTCATCCAGCGCCTTCTGCATGATGTGAAACTGCTCGGCGAACTCCGCCCGCATATATAGATAGGCCACCGTGGCTTGCGTGGCATAGCCCGCGATCAAAATACCTTCGAGTAGTTGGTGCGGATCTTCTTCCATCAGCACCCGATTGCTGAACGTTGGTGGCTCAGACTCGTCCGCGTTGACGCAGAGGTAGGTAATGTCGCGTTCCTTTGGCAGAAAGCTCCATTTAACCCCGGCAGGGAAGCCTGCACCACCGCGTCCACGCAGGTTGGCTCGCTTGACGACGTCGATGACTTCGTCGGGCGTGTGTGCGAGGGCTCGCACAGCCCCCTCGTATCCACCGGTTGCGCGGTAGGCATCCAGTTGGCGGACGTTTGGCTTGCCGACGTTTCTCAGCAAAATGGGTTCGTATTCGTTCATGTGCCTTATTTGTCTGTATTACACGACGGTATTTTTATTACCGGTCGCATCTGTATTATATGGTGGGCATGGCCCACCCTACATTTTTCGCACGCAGCGGCGTTCTTGACGCCGGACGGTTTAGCCTTGGTTCCGTTCTGCGCCGTCGTACAAATCGCTTCTCGGTACATCGAGTACGTCGTTGTCCGCGTCGTTCAGAATCTTTTCAACTTGAGACGGCGATACACACTTGTGTAGCTTTTCATTCACCACCATGCACGGTCCATGGTCGCAGGTGGCGAGGCACTCCTCCGTCATGAGGCTATAGCTGCCGTCCGCCGAAGTTTCATGCTCGTCAATACCCATCACACGTTTGCATTCGCTGAGCACATCGTCCGCACCGAGCAGGTCGCACGAAATACTGCGACATACCATGACGACTTTCTTACCTCGCGGGTGTGTCCAAAAGTGACTGTAAAACGAAACCGTATCAAACACATCCGACGCGGTGATTTCGAGCAACTCAGCCACTTCGTCCATCGCACGCCAACCAATGTACCCGTGGTCATCCTGAATCATATGCAGCGCCGGAATCAACGCCGCGCGCTTCGTCGGATACCGATCGAAGAATCCACGAATCTTATCCTTCAGCGGTTCGCTCAAACCGGGACTGTCCGATGCCGGTTGACTGACGCGATCGACGGTTTTCCATGCCATCTGAAAAGCGCTCCCTAACGATCCAACTCTGCGGCGATGATGTTCATCGAACTGAGTACGGCGATGACATCGCTGATCTGATGCCCGACAACCAAATTCGGGAAACACTGGTAGTTTATAAAACTCGGTGGTCTGCATCGAGCGCGGTAGGCACAATTGCCACCGTCACTCACCAGATAGAATCCGAGTTCACCATTGGCGCATTCATTTGCGCCGTAAGATTCACCGACCGGCGGTTGATGCCCTCGGTTGGTCATAACCTGCTCAAAGTGATGAATGAGTCCTTCGATGCTGAAGTAAATTTCACTCTTGTCGGGCAACGTTTTCTTGTCGTCAGCCGGCACATTGATTGGCCCGGATGGTATGTTGTCAATCAACTGATCGACAATGAGCAACGATTGTCGCATTTCTTCGAGGCGAACCAGATATCGCCCGTAACAGTCACCCATTTCGCTGATGGCGACTTTGAAGTTGACGGCAGAGCTACCATGGCCATCCCAGTTGTCCGCATAACAAAGGTACGGTTCATCTTTGCGTAAGTCCCTCCGCACACCGGCAGACCGAGCCAACGGACCGGTGAGCCCCCAATCGATCGCGTCTTCCTTGCTGATGTATCCGACACCGCGGGCCCGCTCGATGAAGATTCGGTTTTTGGTGAGCAACTTCTCGACATCGTCAAGGGCAGCCGGCAGCCTTTGGCAGAACTCTCGGACCATTCGCGGCCAGCGTTCGGAAATGTCGGACATTAGCCCGCCAACGCGCGTGTAGCTGGTCGTGAACCGGGCACCGCAGAGTTCCTCGAAAATATCATTGAGGTGTTCGCGTTCGTTGAATCCATAGAGAAACGCGGTGAACCCGCCAAGGTCGAGGGCGGCAGCACCGACACAAAGCAGGTGGTCTTGAATCCGAGCGAGTTCGGCGATGATCGTTCGGATGACCTTGCAGCGTGGCGTGATTTCGATACCGAACAGTTTTTCACATGCGTGATGCCACACGACGTTGTTGGCAATCGGCGAAACGTAGTTCATGCGATCGGTGACCACAACGTACTGATTGTAGTTCAGATGCTCACCGAGTTTTTCGAACCCGCTGTGCAGGTAGCCAATGTGAATCGTACACGCGACGACGCGCTCGCCATCGAGTTCGAGCACATGGCGCAACGTCCCGTGGCACGCGGGGTGCTGCGGTCCCAGGTTCAACGTCCACAGATCGCCACCGGGTTCTACCGGTGCATAGGTCGTGGGTTCAAAGTTGGTTGTCGAAGCTGTCTGCGTCATTACCGTTGGGTCATTTAATTCCGGAGTCGTAGTGGGTCCGTATGAACTCTGCTATGCACTTTCCCTAGTCAATTTGGCGTAGTCTTCCCGCTCACCGATTCCCCGAAGAGGATAGTCCTTGCGCAATGGATGCGAACCGAATCCTTCCCACGTCACGATTCGCCGCAGGTCGGGATGATCGGTAAACTTCACCCCGAACAGATCCCACACCTCACGTTCCAACCATTCTGCCCCGCGCCAAACGCACGTCACCGAGGGCACCTGCAAGTTCGGTTCGTTGACGAAACACTTTGCCCAAATACGGTGTCCTTTTTCGATCGACAGCAGTGAATAGGTCACACCGAAGCGATCGCTCGCGTCTGGGAAATCCATGTAGTCGACACACGTTAGGTCGCACAGTTGACTGAAAGCGCATCGGCTATCGGTCTTCAAGAACGTCATCACGTCGATGAGATTGTCCCGATCAAGCGTGATGCAGGTCTGTTCGTCCTCCGCATTCGCCTTCGGCATGAGCGGTTTCGCGCGCAAGTCGATGTTCGGGAATGCTTCGCCGAGCGCTTGCAGAACCAAGCTGACATCGTAAGGATTCAAGAGAGATTCCTTTCGGGCGTCTGATTCTTGTCGGAGGGGAGCGACACCTGAACCACATCGGGCGAAGCCGACGCCATCATCCGCATCCCCTTACCACCCCCGCGTTTGTCGCTCGTCACCACGCCGTCTTTCTCGACAATGCGTTGGATGGCCATTACGCCTTCCAACAACGTCTCGGGGCGAGGCGGGCAGCCGGGAACATAAACATCCACCGGCATAAATTGATCGATGCCCTGAACCACTGCGTAAGTATCAAAGACACCCCCCGTGCTTGCGCAAGCCCCCATGCTGATGACCCATTTGGGTTCGGTCATTTGCATGTAGATGCGTTGCAGCACGGGCATCATCTTGATCGCCACGCGCCCTGCGCAAATCATCAGGTCGCATTGCCTTGGCGTGAAACGCATCGCCTCCGCGCCGAAACGGGCGATGTCGTACCGACTTGCACCCGTGGCCATCAGTTCGATCCCACAGCAAGCCGTCGCAAATGGCATGGGCCAAAGGGAATTCTTGCGTGACCAGTTCACCGTGCGTTCGCGCAACATCCCGACAAGATGGTCAAGACGCGTCGTCAGGACGTCTTCCTTGGAAGCGAGGTGGGGGGCAGTCTCGGCTTTTATCGGTCCCATTCAAACACCCCCTTCCGCCATTCGTATACGAACCCGACGAGCAACAGGAGGAAGAAGAATCCGCCCGCCAGGAGCAGGAACCCCGCGCTCGGCAAATGGGCGGCTACTTCGCCCGCATTTCTTGCCGCAGAGGCATCGTGAAAAACGAGTGCCCACGGCCAAAGGATGACCACCTCGACATCGAACAGGAGAAACAGCATCGCGACAATGTAGAAGCGAACGTTGAACCGACGTCGGGCATCTTCGATCGGGGGCATGCCCGATTCATACGGTTCGTCCTTGCGATCACCCTTGCGCTTGGGGCCGATGATGTGCGTCAGGACCAGAATGCCACCCGCCATCGTCACCGCGATACCCACCACAAACAGGATGGAAGCGTACGGCTGCATGGCGTTTGCGATTGCGATCATGAGGGGACGTTCATCTCAATGACGTTTGCGACGTTGGCCAAAGCACCGCCAACTTGGGATCAGGTTCGCCCCGATGATGCCCAATGGCGATCCGAGCACTGTAATTTCGGCATCTGTCATTGCAAGAGACTACGAGAATTTTTTCACAAAGTATTTGCGGTGGGTGCGCAATGCGACATGATCGGGTGGGTGTCGCAGGTGTAACTATTTGTCAATGCGAAAGTTAGAGATTCAGCACGGTCAGTGGGGTGACGGGGGGGCGTCGTTCGACGGAGCTTCGTTCTCCCACATCGAAACTTTCAAGCGGGCACGTTCGGCGAACTCGGCATACATTTCTGCTTTCGCACGATTTCCGAGCTTGGCATAGAGGTCGGCGAGTTCCTGGCAAACCTCGCCCATTCGGCGATCGAGAATACGCTCTCGTTCGAGAAACATCCGCTGGGTCACTTGTGTCGCCCTCCCGTAAGCCTCCTCCGCGTATTGTTGGGTGGCGCGGCTTACGAGCTGGGCTGAAATCAGAATCAAGGCGACAGCCACCGCCCCCGCGACGTAGGCAAGGTGGCGCGATCCGAACTTGCGAAATCGGTAGATCCACGATGCCGACATCGCGCGGACAGGTGCTCCCTTGCGAAGACGTTCAAGATCAAGCAGAAGCGCTTCCACCGATTGGTACCGATTTCGAGGGTCCATCTCCGTTGCCTTGCCCACGATCGATGCGATTTCCGTGCTGACCGATGGCGCGATTTGCTGGATCGGAATAGGAGGTTGCTTCGCCAATTCGAGATTGCCCTGATGCGACGGAGTTTCGTGCGAGTCTCGCGCCCGAGTCAGGGCAAGTACTTCATACATCAGCAGCCCAAGCATGAACACGTCCGTGCGCGTATCCACATCTTCATTGTCTGCGACCTGTTCGGGGGCCATGTATGCGGGGGTGCCGGCGACACCGGCGATCGACGAGATGGGATCGCTCGCGCCCGTTTCAATAAGCCGCGCGAGTCCGAAGTCGAGTACGACCGGTTCGCCCGTAGAATCCATCAGTACATTTCCGGGCTTGAGGTCCAGGTGCATCACCCCGCGTTTGTGCGCATGGGCGACTGCGCTGCACACTTTCTCCATGATGGAGAGACGCTGCTTGACGGAGAGTCTGCGATTTCGAACATGCTCGTGCAGCGCTAAGCCGTCGATCCAAGGCGTCACGAAGTATGCGTGACCAGAGACTTCGCCTTCGGATCGAATCGGGATGACATGCGGGTGACGCAAACGGGCGAGTGTGCGCAGCTCGCGTGAAAAACGGATGTTTCCGCCTTCGTTTAGCGGTGAATTGTAAAAAACCTTGATGGCGACTTCTTCACCGCTCGCCTCATGAACCGCTCTGAACACGCGCGACTGTCCGCCTTCGATGAAATCCCCGTAAAGGTTGAACCCAGGAATGACCAACTTCTCGGGCAGTTCAATGGCATCGCTCAACCCCGGCGATTCGTTTGCGTTTTCAACGTCGCCCGCCAACGAAAACCGAATGCCTGTCGCGACCTTTTCGTCGAGCAGAAACCGTTTCCACTGGTCGTAGCAGAGTTCGCACGAGAGGACGTGGTGCAGAGCTTTTCGCGATTCATCTGCAGCCAACTCGTTGCGGAACACCTGGAAGAGTTCCAATTCTGTCAGGCAACCATCCATGATATTTTCCGGTCGCTCCTATTTTTCCCATTGCGAAATGAATCGCGGACCCATCGCAAGAAACCAGTTGGCTACGCGGCGGCGTTTTTGAAAGACTGAGGTTTCGCTCAGTTGTGTGCGTCGCGCCACTTCTTTAATGGGCAACCCGCGCACCTCGACCAGAAAGTAACACCGGAGATCCTTCACACTAAAATTCTTGGAAGCGGCTCGCAGCAACGAAGACAATCGGTGCCTCACCCACAGCGCATCGAAATGTGCGTCGGCTTGCAGCCTTTCTTCTTCAGCGTGCGGGTCTTCCTGACTCGACCAGAATCCGGTCTTCGTTTGTGCGCTCGCCCGATGTGATGCGTGGCGACGATGGTTGCGCAGGACGTTTCTCGCAATCCCCCCGATCCAATGGCGAAGCCGTCCCGACGACTTTTCAAAGCGTCCTTCCTTCAATCCGGCGACGGCTCGCTGCATGGTATCCTGAGCAAGGTCATAAGCGACGTCAGAAGTGTTGCCGGCTTTTTTGAAGTATCGCCGCAACATGGGCGAATACCGTGCCTCGAACGCCTCCCAGGCACTGCGGTTATCCAGCTCAGGAAGGCGTGTTACCAGGAAAGAAACCGTCGTAAACATGGCTGAGGGCCGTTTTAGCAAAAAGATGCAGAAAATGGTTTAGTTATGGGCACCCCGACACAAATATACATGTCGGGCGTGGTCCGGCGGTCATGCTGATCTGTTTCGGCTCGAAAGCGTTCGCTTCGATAGGACCGTTTTCGATCGTGCAGACCTCGACATGGTCTGGTTACGAATCCAGCTCACGCAGCCGAGTACCCTGCCGGCTCCCGAATTTTTAGGGGCTCTCAGATTATACGCGGGTGCTCGTTGGCGATCCAAGGCTACTTCGTTCTGAAATGTTGGCGATTCTGGTTTGGCATGGTGAGGCCTCACATTCCTGGCTTTCACCATTGCAAACGGATGCCGACACGCGGGGCGAAATTGCCGAGATGATCGTGCAGCGATGGGCGCGGCTGACCTCGAAGGAGGTGCGACCTTTAAGAAAATTTTAGAATCGAATGGACTACACAGACTGGGAACGCAATCCTCCAGCAAGTCAGGATGGCGTTCCCAGTTCTATTTTTACACCGACTGCGGCTTGTCTCGAATGGGACGTGTGCGAACGATGTTGAACTTGTTGCCGTCATCTCGTCCGGGTCATGTTCGTCTGGGTTATTTTCGTGTAGGTCACTTGATCGGAACATGAATATCGGTCAGTAAGTCCTCGGGTGCGGTAGTTTGCGGGTTGTTCAGGTACGCCTCGAACGGTGGGGCGTCGCGAATCTCGCGCCCGCTATTGGGCAGCCACTTCCCACATAGTCCGCCGTAGGTGTCGGTGAGATTCTCGTACGGGCCAACATGGCGCGTGATGGCATAATCGCCGCCCGCAATTTCTTGAACACCCACCTCGCCCTCGGCTTCAAAATCGGGACCCACGGGCAGGCACGCGTCGTATCGAATCTTATCTGCGGGCGTCACGTCGGGATCATCGTGGCAAATGCCAAAACAAGCCGCAGTCGGCCCCAACAAACCGCGCGGGCCAGCCCACGCCATCAGTTTTTCCCAAGCCTTACCCACGTCGCCGTAAGGTCCAACGTGTCGTAGAAAAGCAACCCGTCTTGGTTTCAAGTGTTCAACTCGTACATCCATCGAACGGCCTCCTTCTGTTTGTGGACTGAATTGGTCAATACTCTGCTCAGGCGAAAAGTGGATCCCCGATGCAACTTCCGGAGGGCGAGCCTTCCTTCGGTCAGCCCGATACCGCGATGGGGACGTGCCAAACATCGTGCGAAACGAGCGGCTGAAGGCTTCGAGTGCTTCGTAACCCGCATCAAATGCGATCTGCGTCACGGATTGTTGAGTATGCAGGAGTCGAATCGCCGCACGCTCCAGGCGCAATCGGCGAACGTGCTGCATGACCGACTCGCCAACCATTCCTTTGAAAATGCGGTGGAAATGGTAGGGAGAAAAATACGAAATCGAAGCCAACTCATCCAACGAAAGGGCTTGGTCGAGCGAGCGTTGGATGTGCAGCAACACACGCAGAATTCGCTCGTGATAGTCGTGCTCGGTTGTTTGCTTCACGTCATCCCCGCCTCGTGTCCATCCGGGTTCATTGATCTGATGACGTTATCCTACAACGCTCCCGCACCGCCTGCTTGACGCTTCTTGCGGATTTTCCAAGCAATAACACGGACGTGATTGCGCACAAAAAAAGGGACACCCGCGAGAGGTGCCCCATGAACTTGGATTGAATTGGCTTCAAGAGCCGGCGAATGCCGCGGTCTTATCAGGGTTTGCGCAACAGCGCGATTCCGCAAAGGGCAAACATCACCACGGTGGCTGGTTCGGGAATCGTACGGATTTCCAAAGCCGAAAAATCGGGCGCGATGCTGTTACCGTCAGAACCCGTTCCAGGTGTGGTCGCAATAATTTCAACCGTCAACTCGCCATCCATCAGGAAGCTCATCGGAACCGGAACACTCACCACGCTAACCGAAGATGGCCGCGCCGAAATGCCCGTGAACACGCCATCCGGTTGCTGAACCCCGTCGAAGAAAAGATCGATCGTGCTGAACGGGAAGTTCACGTTGAACGAGTCGTGGTCAATCAAGCCGATCGTCAATTCGGCGAAGGTTGCGATTTCACCACCCAGATCAAATGTGTGCGTGTATGAGAACGAACCGAGGCTGTCATCTACGAGGTCGTTACCAAAGACGGTGCCATCGAATGGAAACGGTTCACCCGCACCTTCTGCCGCAATCTCTGATGCGAAAATCGGGTTCATGCCATCGGCGAAATCCTGCTCTCCCAAGAGATCGATCATGGAACCGAGCGCCACTTGCGGCTGAGCTGCGAGTACGATGATGGTTGCCGTCAGAGCGCCTCCCAAGGCGCACAATTTCTTCTTCATATTCTTGACTCTCCCTCTGGTTGCCCAATGCACAGCAATCCATGCACTTCCCAGTCCTATCGACAAACATTCGGTCCGATGCGAGAAAACCGGGAGGCTGTTCAGTCAGATTGAATCGACTGCGATGAGAGAGACTGGTGTTCCGTCAGCCTTGAACCTACGGGTGTTGGGTGGCCCGCTCCTTCCAGGGGTGGGGAACGGATTGCGGAACTGTTCAATCATCGGTGGGACCAGCTTGGGCAACCATTGCGGCCGTATCCTTGGAGCATGGCGGCTTGCGTCGGTCGGCGCATTCTCGTATAGGTGCCTTGAACCGACGTCATTGGGTTCACCTGACGATTGATTTTTCGACAAATGCGGAAGGGGCTGTGTCACATGATCGATTTGTCTGGAAAAAGAGCGCTCGTTTGTGGAAGCACGCAGGGGATGGGGAGAGCGTGCGCATTCGAGATGGCTCGGCTTGGCGCGAGTGTGACCTTGGTTGCACGCAATCACGATTCGCTTTGCGAAACTTGCGAAGAGTTGGATCGGTCAGCCGGGCAAACCCACGCCACGATCTGCCAGGATTTTAGTGATCCGCAAGCGCTCGGTGAAAAGGTGCGTGCGCACGTTGAAGAAACCGGCCCGATTCATATTCTTCTCAACAACACCGGCGGTCCTGCGGGTGGCCCCATCTTGAATGCCACACCCGAGGCATTCGCGAAGGCGTTTTCGCAACACCTCGTCTGCAATCAACTGCTCACGCAGGCCGTTGTGCCCGGCATGAAAGCCGAAACCTTTGGCCGCATCATCAACATCATCTCGACATCCGTGAAGGTTCCGATTCCGGGGCTTGGCGTTTCAAACACGACGCGGGGCGCAGTCGCGAGTTGGGCAAAAACGCTGGCGGGTGAACTCGGTCCGTTTGGGATTACCGTGAACAACCTCTTGCCCGGGTTCATCGACACGGCGCGCATTTACGACGTCATCAAGGCCCGCGCGAAGCAGACGGACAAAGACCCAGGCGATGTGCAGGCCATGTTCATCGCGCAGATACCGACCGGCAGATTCGGCAACCCAAAGGAAGTCGCCAACGTCGCCTGCTTCCTGGCATCGCCAGCCGCTTCGTACGTCAACGGAATCAACCTCCCGGTCGACGGCGGCAGAACACCAACGCTATGAATCTATGAAGACACCAGGAATCTATAAGGACACACCAACTCAACGAAACTCGAAGGGAAAGCCGAGATCGGCTGTCAAAGTGAAGCCTTCGCCAACGCCGGCGGGTTGACCCATCTGCACCAAACCGGATAATGGAGACCCGACACACGGTGCCAAACACGCACCAAACGGGCGATTAGCTCAGCTGGCTAGAGCGCACGGATCACACCCGTGAGGTCGGGGGTTCAAGTCCCTCATCGCCCATTTTGGACAAGTCTCGCTGAGTCCGTGAGTTACGGACACCCGCATTGGTTTGCGGTGCAGCCTTTTGACGCAAAAGAGCGCGGTGTTACACCGCGCAACGCGTTTAGGGAGCACCGCGATGCCGAAAAAAGCACCATCTTACCGCAAGCGTAACGGCCAAGCCCTCGTCACTCTCACCGACAGCCTAACCAAACGGCGTCGTGACTACTGCCTGACGTTCTCCCTGAATCTTGCTCCATTCAAAACGAGAGAATTCTGTTAGATTCGGTCACAACCTCGGCCCCGAACAGTCGGGGTGCCGCCTCAAGTGTGGGACGGATTGCTAGCCGTGTTGGATTGGCAAGAATCTATTTGGGTGAAGGAAGAAATTGGATTGTGAGATATCCAAGGAGGTCCGGGTCGCACGAAGCAGCACGCGCGGAGCGCGAACCCATCCAGTGAAGTTGCACGGCACCTCGGCTACATATGTCTGGCCCAGCGCATCGAGGCCGTTCAAGAACCCACCGTCTCGACCGTGGAGTTCGTCGATCGTCCAAGCCGCTATACGAATGCCATTGTCAAGACACCGACGGATCTGATCGAGCGCGATCTCCGGCTTGGTGCGAAACGTCACATCATCGGGTCCGAGAATACGTCGCAAGAAGTTCACGATCGGAATCGGTGGACAATCGAACAGTTGCAGCCCGACCATTGGCGTTTTTCGGATGGCCCCAAGCCGGAATCTGCGAGCGCATAGAGAGCGACGGCACGCACTACTTTGCTGCGCCTTTCGGAACGCTGCCAGCGCCGGGCTGATCTTTGTCGAGTTTGCAAGCTCGGCGTCCCGTTATCCGGTGAAGTCGCACATGAAGATCGCGAAATCCATCAGGTCCACGTCACTGTCGCCATCCGAGTCGAAATTGTTCAAGCAGTCGGCGGGGGTCGTTGACGAAGTTGGTTCAGGCAACGTGCCTGGTTCTTCCATACAGTCCAGAAGCACTGCGTAGTCAGCGAGATCGACGTCGCCGTCCTGGTCAACGTCTCCCAGCGAACATGCACCGGGGCTGCATGAGAGCGTTTGCGTGGCGACGAAGATGCCGGTTGATCCGTTCGTGAAATGGGCACCGAATACGACTTGCTCCGCATCATTGAAAGTTCTGGCTCGGCCGTCCTGCCCGCCGGAAGCACCGACGAAATCCATATAAAGCACCGTCCGGAAGTCGCCCGGGGCAACTTCCGGAACATCTCCCGCACGGACAACCAGCGAGAGCACACCCGAAGAATCCTGCGCCCATATTCCCGAGTTGTTGGAGCTGTCCACACCGCTGCCGACGAGAGTTCCACGAAACGCTGCGTGCCCCGACGCATTCAGTGCGAGTGCATCGCTGGGAACGAAACCGAAGAAGGCGAAGTTCACACCGGGAGCGGTCCCGGGAGCATTTGACCCCGTGCGGGCAATCAACTCGAGGGCACCGCCAGAAGCTTCGGACCAAATGCCAACGTTGTTGGTATCGTCAACACCTGGACCGGTCAGGCTACCCACGAATGCAGCGTGTCCGCCACCGCCGACGACATACCCGGTAAAGGCGGGTAGTGCGAACGGATCACCCGGTACGCCAGGGATTTCGTTGATCAACACTTCGCTGAACACAACACCGGGATCGGTACCCGGTGCTTGCGATCCTTCACGCGCGATTAAGTTAAGTGATCCTGCTTCACCAGACCACATCCCGCGATCGTTTGCGCTGGTGACGCCCGGTCCGCTGATGCCCGCCGCGAATGCTGTCTGACCAAGATCGTTGACCGAAGGCATAACGTCGTTGAAATCGCTGAACACAACACCTGCGCCTGCACCCGGTGCCATCGATCCGTGCCTAGTCACCAAGTCCAGCGTGCCTGAATCGTCTATCCAAATGCTGAGGTCGTTCGTGGGATCTATACCCGGTCCCGAGAGCGTCGCGCGAAACGCCGTGTGACCGGCACCGCTGATCAGTGGAAAGCTGAAGTGATCAAAGACAACGCCAACCTCGGTACCCGGAGCGGCTGACCCCATCTGCGCGATCAAACTCAGCACGCCGGGAGCCTCCGACCAAATGCTGCGATACTCTCCGGCACCCGCACCGGCGAGCAGGCTGAAGAAAACCGCGTCACCCGTCGGGCCGAAGTTGGGTGAACTAAGAATGCTGAAGTCCACGCCACCACCGATACCCGGTGCGGGCGAACTGCGTCGGGCAATCAAACTCAGCGGCCCCGGTGCCTCCGACCAGACGCCTGCGTCGTTGACGCCGATCACTACACCCGGACCGCTCAGGGATCCGGAAAAACCCACCGCACCGTCGTCCGAGAGGAACGGCGGATCCCAGAAACCTTTGAACGCCACGCCCGCCGCAGTTCCCGGGGCTGATGAACCTTCTCGGGCAACGAGGGTTAATGTGCCCGTTCCTTCAGACCAGATACCGCGATCGTTCGTGCCGTTAACACCTGGACCGGTCAGAATCGCTTGAAATGCAGTCTGCCCCGCAGCGTTGATCACGGGATAGACACTGTTGAACGTGAAGGAATCGCCGGTGCCGGGGGCTGGGTCGCCGGTCAGGACGACTGTGCGGAATATCGGCGCGCCAGCCAACGTTGATTGCTGGGCGAACGGCAGAACGACTGCGCTGGCGAGGCAAAGTATTGAAATATGGCGTATTGAAATATGGTGCGCTTTCATTGGATTTAATCCCTTGTCATTCAATCTCAGGTTTGAGTTTCCGTCTGATTTTGCTGTCTCTTAGCCGCTCGCCAGGTTGTTGGCGAAGACGGCTCCGTCTTGAAGGTCCACGTCGCCGTCTTCATCGAGATCGGCCACGTCGAATTCGGTCACGTTGCAACCAAGCGGCGGTGTTGTGACGTTCGGTCCATCGAGGCATGAAGCAAAGACAGACCAATCGTCCAGGTCCACATCGCCATCAGCGTCCAGATCCCCCGGCATCGGGAAGAAGAATTTTTGGATGCGAAAATTGTTGGAGTCGGTCACCCCGTTGGCACCCGCTCTGATTCCGTAGGGAAGGTTGAACTGTCCTTCTGCATTTCCGAAAGCTCCCCACGTTGTTAGAAACGCACCAGTTCCGGTGAACTTCTGCATGCGATGGAGGTTTCGATCCGCGACGTAGAGGTTGCCGAATTCATCAGTCGAGAGGCCACGCGGGAAATTGAACTGACCGTCACCCACACCGGCAGAGCCCCACGACGCGATGAAGACGCCATCGTTGGTGAATTTTTGAATTCGCGGGCTGCTGTCGGCAATGAAGATGTTCCCATCGGCATCTGCGGCCACACCGTTTGGCGAGGTGAACTCTCCATCTCCAGTACCGAAAGTTCCCCAAGCGCTGATGAAGGTTCCGTTGCTGTCGAATTTTTGAACGCGATTCTGCGTCCGATCCACGACAAAAACATTTCCGTTGCCATCGACAGTCAAGCCGTGGTTATGCTGGAACTGTCCGTCTCCATTGCCGAAAGAACCCCACGTCAGCAGAAACACGCCATCGCTGGTGAACTTCTGCACGCGGTTGTTTCCCGTTTCGGAAACGTACACGTTGCCAAGTGGTCCGATGCCGATGCCATGGGGATGGCTGAACTGGCCGGCACCGGCACCGAGTGAACCCCACTTGGTGATGAACGCACCGTTGCTCGTAAACTTCTGGACGCGGTTGTTGCCGGTGTCGGTCACATACACATTGCCGTCGGAATCGACCGCGATGCCATGCGCTCCACCAAATTGGCCGTCCCCGTTACCGTTGGAACCCCACTGGAGAACGAAGCCGGGAGGGTTGTCCCCAGCCATAACACCACCTGGGATAAGCAGCACAGGAATCGACAACGCAAAGATCCACACCCGTACTGAAGAAAACATCAGGCACCTCTCGAAAGTCTTCATGCTGAATTTCCAGTCAACTCGTGAATCAATCATCTGGTAAATAACTTGAGCGCTCGCTGTCACCACAGTTGCGTTCGAGGTTTCTGGTAGGGTCCGCTGTGCGGACCGTCAGAGGGCAATGTTCGATACCGAGAAATGGTCCGCACAGCGGACCCTACGTCGTGGAATAACGTCCCAACAGGAATAACAATGCCCCAACAAGTCGAATCGCACCACCAGTCACAAACAACAGACCAGTTACAAACAACAGGCAGACGTCGGGCACTCGCCTATTTGGGGCGTAAGTCTTTACTAATGCTAAGCTTGCGTCATGGAAGCTTCTGGAATCCGGCTGAGCTTCTCTGTACAATACAAGACGCAAAAGAACGGCAAAAAGTATCTGCGATTGATTTTTATCAGGCACAACGAAATGGCGACCACATACGATTCAGCAAACGCGCCGGATACGCTTGCGGTGGAAGGGGACTCAGCGATTCGGTTCCTGCCGCTCGTCTATGACGAGTTGCGCATGCTGGCTAC
>JAADIU010000298.1 GCA_013151185.1 Planctomycetota bacterium | reverse complement strand
GCCATCGCCTATCTCATCGCGATTATCGCGGCTTGGTGGCACATCGCCCCGAAAGCGTTTCGCGCCGTCGGACGTCTTCAACTGGATATGAACGTGTTGATGACGGTAGCAGTCGCCGGAGCCATCGGACTTGGCGAATGGTTCGAGGCCTCAACCGTGGCGTTCCTGTTTATGCTTTCCAATTGGCTCGAAGCCTGGAGCGTAGGCCGCGCACGAAGGGCCATCCAAGCACTGATGGAACTCGCGCCCCCAACCGCGCGCGTCCAGAAGAGTGACGGACAAGAGATCGAAGTCGATGCGGGCGAGGTCGTTGTGGGCGACCGTGTCATCGTTAAACCCGGCGAAAAATTCCCGCTCGACGGGCGCGTCCTCGAAGGAAAAACATCCGTCGATCAAGCCCCTATCACCGGAGAATCAAAACCCGTCAGCAAAGCAATCGGTGACGAAGTCTTCGCCGGCACGATCAATCAGGAAGGCGCGATCATCTTTGAAGTCACAAAACCAGCCAGCGATTCCGTATTGGCCGGCGTCATCCGCCTCGTCGAACAAGCCCAGGGAAAGTCTTCTCCGTCCGAGCGCTTCGTCGAGCGGTTCGCCCGCTACTACACACCGGCTGTCATCGCGCTTGCGATTGCAGTGTGCGTCATACCACCAGCCGCTTTTGGCGGCGACTGGATGACGTGGGTTTATCGATCGCTCGTATTGCTCGTCATCGCCTGCCCGTGCGCCCTCGTGATCTCAACCCCGGTGACGATCGTGAGCGGATTGGCCGCGGCTGCCAGAAACGGCGTACTCATCAAAGGAGGCGAGTTCTTAGAGCTGGTCGGAAAAGCCGAAGTCGTTGCACTGGATAAAACCGGAACCCTAACCAAAGGCCGCGCAACCGTCGAAGAAGTCATCCCGCTGGGCGACACTTCTATCACCGAAATACTCGAACTGGCGTCGGCGATCGAGCAACGCAGCGAACATTGGATCGCCCAAGCAATCGTCGCATACGCACGCGAAAAAGGAATCGAACCACCACCTTGCACGGACTACATCGCGGTTGCCGGAAAGGGCGCAAAAGCGCAGGTCAACGGCAAACATTACCTGATCGGCAACCATCGGTTTCTCGAAGAGGAGAACGACTGCACGAAAGAAGTCCACGACGCCATGCTGGAGCACGAAGATTGCCCACATACGGTCGTCGCGCTAAGCACCGATGACGGCCCACTGGGCGCGTTTCTCCTCGCGGATACCCTGCGCGACGAAGCACGCGCAAGCGTCGCTGCGCTGCGCAAGTGCGGCATCTCAACGATCCTGATGCTGACAGGCGACAACAGGGGAACCGCCCAAGCCATCGCGCAGAAGTGCGGTGTAACCGAATTCAAAGCAGAGCTACTGCCCGCCGACAAAGTGAAAGCTGTCGAAGAATGCAAGGCGCAAGGAAAGCGCGTCATCATGGTGGGTGACGGTGTCAACGACGCGCCCGCACTGGCAGCCGCCGACGTGGGTATTGCCATGGGCGGAAGCGGTACCGACGCCTCGCTGGAAACTGCCGACATCGGCTTGATGACAGACGACCTGCGAAAACTACCGTGGCTCATTCTCCATAGCCGCAGAACACGCGGAATCATCGCGCAAAACATCTTCCTTTCTCTCGCAGTGAAAGTCGTTTTCGCTGGCCTAGCAGTCGTCGGCATGACCAATCTCTGGATGGCGATAGCCGCAGACACCGGCGCGTCACTGGTGGTCACCTTCAACGGATTGCGATTGCTCCGAAGCGACGCAAGCCAAGTCGCAAGCGATCCTGCGAGCTAGCGGTGTGATTCAACCCGTTGCGACATTATTCAACGATGTAGGGTCCGCTGTGCGGACCATTTTTCGATATCGAACATTGTCCCACGGACGGACCGCACAGCAGACCCTACCGAGAACCTCGAACACAGTAGTGACAACGGGCATCGTTCAAGTGAAAACAATGCCTGATCCTTTCGCTACGCACCACCAGGAATCCGCCCACCGAACCCACAACCGCCGATTGCAAAAAACAAAGCGACCTTGCTATACTGGGCCGGGGTGTGGAGACTGAAATGCCGAGCCGGTTACATTCTTGTGAGGGGTGCTGAACCAATGATGAGGCACACCACGACAAGATTCCCGTGTTTCGTATCGCATTTTTGCCTGCTTTTTCTGGTGACATGCGCCACCCCATTTTCGGCGAATGCCCAGGACTGCAACAACAACGGCAATAGTGACTTTTGCGACGTTGATTGCCAGTTCCTTTGTCCACCGCACGCCGGCTGCGGGCAGAGCCTCGATCTAAACAACAACGGCATTCCCGACGAGTGCGAACTGGACAATGACTGCAACCTCAACGGTATCCCCGATCCGTGCGACTTGGATTGCATAAGTGTCGGCTGCGAACCGTACCTTGAATTGGGTTGTGGTCAGAGCTTCGACAGCAACGACAACGGCGAGCCCGATGAGTGCGAGAATGATTGCAACAGCAACTCGATTCCCGATTTGTGCGATCTTAGTTGTGATCCGCCCGGTCTCTGCGGTCCGTTTCCCGGGTGCGGTGCAAGCGCAGACTGTAACGCGAACGGTCGGCCCGACGAATGTGAAATCGGAAGCGGGGATATTGATGGCGATGCCGATGTCGACTTGGACGACTACGCAATCCTCGCCGTCTGTTTGACTGGTCCCTGTGCCGGCGGAACGTGTCCCCCTCCGGGCGGTGCCTGTTGCGAACACGCAGATCTCGATCAAGACGGCGACATCGACCTGCACGACTTCAGCGCCTTTGTAGCCCGCCTCAGCGGTTGATCGCACTGCGAATTAGACGACGATGTCGCAGCATCCTGCGTTGATTTCGGCGGATTGGTCCGTGTCAGGGTTAGAATGAGCCGCCAAATCGATCACCTCCGATCCACAAACTGACATATCTTTCAAGAAAACCTGCATTTCATGTCAGACAGTAGCCACTTCGTGCAACAACAGGTCGGAACAAGCCGCTTGCCAACCAAGCGACACAAAACCGCCGATCATGAATCGGGCACCACATGGTGTCTACCGCAAGGAGTGGGCTGATGCATACTGAAATGAATCCCAATCACTGTAACAACGGTCTGGAACGAATTGCGGCGACATCTGCCAACCGGCGTCGAACATCGATGGTTGCTGGTTTTGCGCTATGGCTGCTCGTCGCACTGCCAGCAAACGCACAAACCAGCTATACGTTCACCTCCGGACCGGGCGGGGATGGTTTCAATTGGCCCGCATCTCCAACGGGCCTGCTTGATTCGAGTTCCTTCTTCACACCAGATAGCGTGGATTTTCTCAACGAGATCGGTAACAACCTGTTCTTCGACAGCCAATACCAAGTCGCGGGCAACGCGCCGGGCATCTCCAACGATGCCATGTGGGGAAACCCAACGTCATCCGGTTTTGGTTCCCTCAACATCGATCTGTTCATCAG
This sequence comes from Planctomycetota bacterium, assembly GCA_013151185.1. Taxonomy (GTDB): domain Bacteria; phylum Planctomycetota; class Phycisphaerae; order UBA1845; family UBA1845; genus UBA1845. The sequence goes on along the minus strand of JAADIU010000298.1, from coordinate 10,929 downwards.
CGGCACGCAAAACATCTCATTCGATTTCGCCTGGTCAGTCGGTGGAGCCCCAGGCAACACACCCACATCTTTTTTCGTATTCGTGTCGGATATGGAGGGGCGCGAAACGGAAGTCGAAGCGTTTCTCGACACTACGTTCACAGGGCTTGGAGGATTCGATGGCTTCGCAGGGCGCATCAGCCTGGACACAATGGATCTGCAGGACGATTTTTTCGCATTCGATGGCGGACCATTCATAGACATTGTGTCGGTTCAGATCGACATCAACGACATCGTCCCGTTCGGCGGACCAGCCAGCGAATTCGCGATTGACAACTTCGATCTCGACGGCGGAGGCAGCGGTGGCGGCGAGGTGTTTCCATCGGTCAACAATGGCGCGGCTGATGTGACCGGCTCGATCGTCAGCCGAACTTCCCTGCGGGGGATTGGAACCGTCACCGCAGGCATCGAAGTCACAAACGGAACGGCCGTCAATACGAACTACTCCACGCAACTCGAACCCGGAGGCGGCCTCTCGGACGCCGGCCAAGTCAACAACGCATTTATCCCCGCCGGACAATCCATCTTCGCCCCAGGGATCGTCATGCTCGATCGGTCCCTCCCATCCGCAACCTATGACGGCGACATCAGGGTCATCAACGATGGTGATCCATCCGACCCGGACAACATCACCACGATTCGCATAAGATTGGCGGAGGCTCCACTACTCACCGCGCCAAGCCCAGTGGATGTGTCCGCAGGTGATAAAGTCCGTCTGATCAACGCAGTCGCTCCTGCAAACGGGCACCGCGCCAGCGTTGAGGTGACCGGCTCGAACACCACCGGCCCATTCGCGGTGTCGGGATACGATGTCGATACTCCTGCCAAACCCGGCGAGTTCATCGAAGGCGATGCAACATTCGATCGGTTCGGGCTCCTGTCGGACGCATACAACGGCACGTTTACAGCCTCCTTGCAGATGACTATGTTCGTCGGAGTTAACAACGAATTCGAGTCGTTTCTAGCGGACGCCGAACCCGTCCCGGACGAACAGTGGACGCTGAACGCAACGCTCACCGACACGCCAGCCGACAGCGCTTCGTATGATTCCCTCACCCCGCTCGGACCGGGATTGGTTGGCGTCAACAGCGTGACAACCGCCGCCACCATCGTCGGGGGAAGCACGGCATCCACTGGGAGTGTTTCCATGACCCAGGGGCCTGCACCAAGTGGTTCGATAACAGACATCATCCGCGAAGGTGCCGACGCCAGCTTCACGACGGCGACACCCGTGTACGCCATCCAAATGACCTATCGCGATCAAGACATTTGCCCAGCCGTCACCGAAAGCAATCTCCGCGTTCTGTACTTCAACAGCGGTGCATCCGATTGGCAGCTTGCAGTCAACGGCAATAGCGGCGGAGTCGCAACATTCTTCTCGGGTTCGTTCGAGGCATTTGAAGCCACGCTTAGCGGCTCACCGCTATCAACCGCATTGGGCACGCACGGGGTGGACATAGCCAACAACTATGCGTGGGCGATCGTCGACCATGAAGCGACGTTCGGAACCGGAGAAGTCGGCCAATCGTGCGGGTTACACGGTGACCTCGACAGCGATGGCGATGTGGACGCAGATGACTATGCGATGTGGGAGAACTGCGCCGATGGCCCTGGCGTCTCGGCGATGCCCGGTTGCGAAAAAGCAGACTGCGATGGCGACGGAGATGTCGACCTAGCCGACTTCGCACCCTTCGCACGGGGATTCGGGCTCTAACCAATGCAGGGCCAGCGCCCGTTGACTCCTGAATTGATGGACGGATGGGTGGCCCACCTCTTCAGAGGTGGGGAACTCGAATGGTCCCGGGATTCGTGTCCCCAACGGCTAAAGCCATGGGGCATCCAACCCATCACTTGAGCTGTATTGGAGCACTAGAACCATCAGCGCGCACGAGACGCACGCAACGGGCGGCATGCCGATCAGAATTTAAGTGCGGGGTAGCGGCGACGCCCTATGAACGATCTCGACAACGGCGTGTGCCTGTTGAGCATGGAGCGCCGGTACCGCATGCCGATTGAGATGCACCCCCGCATCGCCGAGCAGCTTTGTGCATGGGCCCGGATGGGCACCGTCGATCATCAGACGCAGCGTGGCTTTGTTTGTGTGGCGTTGATGGTGACTGGAGGAACTTCGTCAGTTGCGGTTTTTGCATTCGATCATGCTCCGGAATCACAAACAGTCGAGTAAGATGCCGATCCTGCTGACAATAGGTACTCATCCTAAATACGATACGTTTTCCGAAAGACACAACCGATCCATCAAACATGCACGGATCGCCCGCGACGATGTTCCGATAAAACGGCTTCTCACAAGCCGCGCACAAAAAAACTGCCGCTCCGTTTTCCTGGACCGGCAGTTCAAATGGAAGGCAAAACATACGTCTGCAAAACTGTATACGTCTACAAATTGCAAACACGGGTTACAAACCCGCTACAACAAAAGAGCAACCGGTTAGCTGATCGCGTACCGGCTTCCGCGCTCCCCTTTGATTTCCTTGCGGACAATCTTCTTCGAGCGGACCAACTCGCCGAGGGTGTTGTACGGTTCGCCAGGTCGGCCTGCCGCTGCCCAACGACGCTTGATGTCGCCGGACGAAACACCCTTTGCACCCGTCTTCTTGACGAGGCTCATGATCAAATCGTTTGCGGTCGTTTTGAACCTGCGTGCTTTTCTTTTCTTTCCCGCCGGCTTGGCTCCTGCCGACTTGCTGCCTGGGGGGCGACCCGGGCCTCGGCGGGCCTTTGCAACTGCCTTCTTACCAGAACCGGGCGGACGTCCAACTCTTGGGCGACTGACTCCGCTGGCTTCCATACCCAACTTGGAGAACGCCTCGTCAATCGTCGAGATCGCATTGACATGCGCTTCTCGCTCGGTCTGTAGGCGCCCGACCAAAGACACCAGTTCATTTATGGTTGTTTTACCCATATCGCACACTCCTTTACTACAAACAGAACATCAAATTGATGCCTTCCATAATCTCAACGTAACCTAACCCCGACAAGGGGTAGTCGTCACGAAACAGGTAGGATCATAGCAACGCGCCCATCTCTGTCCACATTTGATTTGAACTCCCAACATCTAAAGTACCAGCAAAGCCGCGGCGGCGGACCTACGCGAAAATCACAGGGTGGTGTATGAGGGGCTTGAATCCAGTAGGTTGCATTCGCAGTGGGTTCGCATTACATACTACAAGGCGTGGCAGGTAGAGCAGCGAAGCGAGCCCCAGAGAAAGATTGATAATCATGCCAACTATACTGGAACAAGTCGATCTGATTCGGGCTGCCATCGTGCTCGCTGTCGCCGATGGAAAGGTATCATCCAGCGAAAAAGGCCTGTTATCGTCCTTCGCAGGGCGAATCGGAATTGGTACAGCCTCGCTCGAAGCGATGATCGAACGGGCAAGAACCGACACATCAATGCGCGACGATATGCTCCACAGGACCATGTCCAACCCGAGCCTCACCCTCGAACTACTGGTCGCCACAGCCCGCCTCGACGGGGACATCACCACCAAAGAACGGGACGTTCTCATCCATGCCCGCGAGCGCCTTGATATTTCCATGGATGATTTTGCCGACATCTACCAGCGCGGAATACAACGGGCCGACAAGCTCCGAAAGGCAAAATTCGACCGCGAAAGCTAGCTGGACGGCCTGAATCGGAGCGGATCAAGGGATAGGCCGGCGAATAGGTTCCCTGCATCCCGAGGAATAGGGCATCCCAAGGAATAGGGCTCTACCCGCCCAACTTCTGCTCACCAAGCAGCCTCTACTCACCAAATAGCGACTGCTGATCGGGCGACGTGGATGCGGCATGATTCTCGACATGCTGAATTTCGGCGGCAAATTCGTCCACATGATTGAATTCGCGAAACACACTCATAAAGCGAACATACGCGACCTGATTCACGTCGCGTAGTTTTCGAGCGACGCATTCGCCGATCTCGCGGCTGGTAATCTCCCGGTCGTGGTCGCGAAATAGCTCACTCTCAACATCGTCCGTCAGCGCCTCGATCGCCGCATCATCGATCGGAAGCTTGTACGACGCATGCCGAATCCCGGAAACGATCTTGTCGCGGCGGTACCGAACGCGTGTTCCGTCCTTCTTGGTGACCGCGAGTCGAAGCTCCTCCTCAACGCGCTCCTTCGTGGTAAATCGGCGATTACACGCCTGACAAACGCGACGACGACGTATCGCCCCGCCCGATTCCGTGAGTCTGGAATCGATCACCTTGTCTTTTCCAATTTCGTTGCAAGCCGGACAGCGCATCGCTTTAAGAATCCTCTAACCGGGGGCATGAAGAAAAAAAATCGGGCAATACTCTTGTTAGAACGCTCCCCCCGTCATCACGGGAGCGTTCGATTATCTTGGTAGGGTCCGCTGTGCAGACCCTACCGGAAACCGGTAAGCCGACCTGTACAAAGACCGAACCCACCCAATCACAAACTCGATCGATCCAGCCGGCAAGCCTTTTCAACATTGCCCACTTTCGATAAAGTGGGCGTTCAGCGGACTCTGCGATATTGTTGACGGTTTGCAACATTATTCACGGTATTCAAGGTTAAAGCTAATCAGGCGGCTGGATGCGGTCAAGCAATTTCAAGCGACCACAGCCTCCTGCCAGCCATTTTCGGATACTGCCATGCCCACTCGCGTCGTTCAAAAAACAGTCGGTGAGTATCTCGTTGTCGGATATTCTCTTGCGGGCGAGGAAACCACCATTGCCCTCCCCGAACTCAACATTTGCTTCGACGCAGGCCGGTCACCGCGCGAAATCATCGCCATCGATACGTTGTGCTTGTCGCACGGCCACATGGATCACGCAGCCGGGGTCCCGTATTACCTCTCGCAGCGGGCGTTCGTCGGTACGTCGGCTGGCCGAGTCGTCATGCACCGCGGGCTCATCCCCGCCTTTGAAAAACTGATGGAATGCTGGGCCGAAGTTGAACGCCACCCATCCCCAGTCGAGTTCTTCGGACTCACCGATGGCGAACAAATGCCACTGCGCCGAGACTTGGTGCTACGCGCATTCGACGTGAACCACACTGCCCACGCCCTGGGATTCTCGCTCATCGAAAAACGCCATAAGCTCAAATCCGAGTTCGCCGACCGAACCGGACCACAGCTTGTCGAACTCAAAAAGCAAGGCATCAGCATTGAGCACACCGTCGAAGTACCGCTGGTGGCCTACTGCGGCGACAGTGCAGACGGCAGCTACTTCGACCTCGACCACGTTCGCGATGCCAAGCTGCTCATCATGGAATGCACCTTTTTCGACCCGGACCACATCGTCCGCGCCCGCGCAGGACGACACCTGCACGTCAGCGACCTCGATGGCATTTTCTCGCGGGTCCGATCACCCAACATCCTGCTCACGCACATCACGCGGCGAACCGGAATCGGCGCTGCAAAGCGAATGCTCCAAGACAGCATTCAAAAAAGCGACTTCGATCGCCTCACAATCCTCATGGATCGCCCCCAGCGAGCCACCCGAAAGCCCGATCCGAAACCCGCCCGAAGCGCCTGACCTCACAAAACCGCCCTGCCAATACTGTGACGACGCGCTACACGCCAAACCCACGAAAGATCGTCCGAATAAACAATCAAGTCGATCTCCGAAGCGACCGATAACACGCTTGCATCAATTGAACTCAACCTGATTTTACAACGGAGATACATCATGGATTTTGCATTGTTCTTTACCTCGATTGTTGACGGCGTGTTTGGCATCTTTCGCTCGATCCTGGAAATCTTCCTGGGCACCGGCGTTTTGTAGGCTGCCGACAGGTCGCGGTATCTAAGCCAGCGACCAACACGCAAAAAAATCATTGAAGAAGTGGCGTCGGCTTACAAAGCGGGCGCCACTTTCTCATGCGCGCGGGGCGCTCCCCCGTAGGGCGCGGCTTGCCGCACCGTGTTAGTCGGCACCACTTTCGCGTTCGCGCGAGGGGTTACTGGGCGTCGGGTTTGGCAGGCTTTTCGATTTGATATTTCTTCACGCGATAGCGGAGGTTGTCTCGGCTGATGTTCAAAAACTTTGCGGCTTGGGTCTGGTTCCAATCGTGATCGATGAGCGCCTGAACGATCATCGCCCGTTCATAACCGCGAAGCCCGGTCTCCACCGAAGAGGTCACCAGCTCACTCGTTTCCCCGGCAATCTCGCGCGGAACGTGCATCGGCAAAATCTCACCACCGTCACACATCAACACCATCCGCTCGACGACATTTTGCAACTCGCGAATGTTTCCCGGCCAACTGTGCGATGTCAAGAGCGCTGTCACATCCGATGAAACAGTCGGCGCACTCACGCCCAAATCTTTCGACGAAACACGCACGAAGTGTTGAACCAACATCGCGATGTCGTCGCGCCGTCGACGAAGCGGCGGAAGGTTGATTGGAAACACGTTCAACCGGTAATACAAATCCTCTCGAAATTCCCCTTCCTCGATCGCCGCTTTCAAATCACGGTTGGTCGCGGCGATAATTCGCACGTCACACGCCACGGTCGACGTACCACCGACGCGCACGAATTCCTTTTCCTGCAACACACGCAGCAGTTTGACCTGCATCGCCTGCGAAATATCCCCGATCTCATCGAGGAACAACGTTCCGCCACCCGCCAATTCAAAGCGTCCGAGCTTCTTCGCAATCGCACCGGTGAACGCGCCCTTTTCGTGCCCAAACAGTTCGCTTTCCAAAAGCGTCTCGTTTAGTGCTGCACAGTTGATCCCGATAAACGGCTTGTCTTTTCGCGGAGACGAATCGTGAATGTGTCGCGCGGTCAGTTCCTTACCCGTACCCGTCTCGCCTAACAAGAGAACGGTCGCCGTACTCTTTGCAACCCGCTCGCAAAGCTGAAGCACTTCGTGCAGCGCATCGCTCTGGCCGATGATGCCATCCGGCACCACCCGCGACGACGTTCGCAGCCCCTCGTTTTCGCGCTTCAGTTGTTGATGAACGCGCGCGTTGTCCAAAGCAGACGCAGCCAACGCAGCAAACAGTGCCAACGTTTCCAAATCCGAATCTGCAAAATCGCCGCCAACCCGATTGATCACCTCGACCACACCGACCACGTTTCCGCGATACACCATGGGAGCCGCAATCATCTCGCGCGTAACAAAATCGCTCTTCTGATCGATCCCTTTGAAAAACTCCGGATCGCTGGGAACGTCACGAACAATCTCCGGTTCAATTCGATCGATCACCCTGCCCGCAATTCCAAGACCCGCATCGAACTCCTGACCGATAAGTTCCGCACCAACCGGGCCAGCCGCTGCTGAAAAAATCAGCTTCTTTCGGCGCGTATCCAATGCCAACACACTGCTGGCTTCAGCTTGCATGATCTTGGTGGCGGCTTGCGCGATCGCATCAAGAACCCGATTGGGATCAAGCGTCGCCATGATCAGCGACAACACATCGACGATCTCATTCCAAGCGTCATTGTCAACGCGACGAAGGCTGTGCTTCATCGATTCAGAAATGGATGGATCGGGCGTTGGCATGTCGTTCACCATAACAATTCCATACCCAATGATACCGACCCGCAGCGGCGATCGAATAACACCTTACGGAAGAATCTCGACGGAATCACCCAGGCGAAGAACATCGAACAATTCTTCGACATCCCGATCATCCAAAGCAATACAACCCGCCGTCCAGTCCGTCGCGGTTCCAGACCCGTGCAGACCGATCCCTCCACCGAGAGCCGAACTCCAAACCGGACACCGATTGTTCTTATGGGCAGCCACAATGCTCGAACGCTCACCCAAGCTGATCAACCCGTCACGATGCGCCCGGTTGGCAGCGGCAGGGTCGGGATAATTGATGCCCAGAAAACGGTGATACCCGCTGTCAGGATTCTTCGTGCAAATCCGAAACCGACCCAGAGGCGTGCAGCCGTCACCTTCAACAACTTTTTGACCGACCGGAGCGAACCCCAACGCGATGTCGTATGTCCGGATCAACACCGAACCGTCAAACAAGTGGAGCTTCCTGGCAGACTTGAGAACGACCACGCGCGGATGAACCAACTCCAAACGCCCAGGAAGCTGGACGGAAACATCCGAAGCGTTTCCCACCACGACCACAGCTAAGGTCGCCAACATGACGACCGAAACAAACAGCGAACGGTGAAGATGAGAAAAACGATGAATCCGGAATCGCAAACCCATGACCGAATCCTGCGTGCGAATATCGACACAGGATGGATCCTGCGTATCCACCATTTTTTTGCTCTGCTTGAACGAACCGCGTAGCATGTCCACCAGCCTGGAATCCTCTTGACCACCGAGCCATTCACGCCATCGTCTCGAAAACAAGGATACAGCGGACGGGTGAACGCGCCAACGGACGAACAACTGCTCGCTTCCCACCTGAGTGGCGACCCCGAATCGTTCCGCACACTCGTCGAGCGGTATTCGACGGAACTCTTCCAGTTCGTCTTTCGATTCACCAACCGAAATGCCGCAGCGGAAGATGTGGTTCAGGATACCTTCATCCAGGTCCACCTAGCCGGCAAAAGTTTCGACCCCAAACGACGCTTCAAACCGTGGTTGTTCACCATCGCAGCCAACAAAGCCCGCGACCACCTCAGAAGCAGAACCCGAAAACGCGAAGTACCGCTCGATGCCCAAATCGGGGGGGATGACGACGACGGACAACGCTTCCTCGATCTGCTGTCCGACGAAATGCAATCCCCCACCACCGGCATGGAAGACGCCGAACAGTCGGAATTCATCCAAAGCATCGTCGACGCCATGCCACCACACCTCGGCGAAGTCCTCATCCTCGCGTACTTCCATCGGTTCCCCTACCGCGACATCGCCGACATGCTGGACATCCCACTCGGCACCGTCAAAAGCCGTCTGCACGCGGCTGTCACCCACTTTGGCACGCGATACAGGGAGCAAACCGGGACCGAAGAAGAGGCGTCCGAATAAAGCAGCCTGCGGGGCTGAATCAGCGGGCGAATATGCCCGCCAAAGAAATTGCGACCGAGGCGAACCTTTACCGCGAAGGACCGTATGAACACCATGAGCAAGGATTTCCACAACCCAGACGACCAAAACCCGGACGGATTGATTCTTCCGTACGCGCTGGGAACCCTTCCAGAAGACGAAAAAATCACGTTCGAGTCGCAGCTTGCAAACGATCCCAACCTTGCAGCCAGGGTGCAATCGGCTCGCCGGGTTCTCGAACCGCTCGGCTCGTGGCGCGCACCCATGCCGCCGACGACCTTGGTGGACAACATCCTCGTCCAAGCCACCATGACTACGCCACTGGAATACGTCGCCGCTTCCGCATCCATGAAACCTGTCGATTCGGAATCAACGTACCGACGCCCGTGGCTCGGACTTCGCGAACTCGGTGCCGTCGCCGCGTGCATCGCCATCCTCGTCAGCCTCTACGTTCCCGGTATGCAGTCCGTCAGAAGCCGGCAACTGCAAACACTTTGCGATAAGAACCTTGCCTCGTTCGGCAGCGGCCTCCGTATGTACGCCACCGAATACGACGGGCAACTGCCCAGCATTGGCACACGATCAAATGTAAATTGGTTGCGGAACGACCCGAATCGCGGGCACCTCCTCCCGGCGATTCAGGGTCGTTTCGTTTTACCCAAAGATCTCATCTGCCCAGCCTCTGACGGCTCAATCGACAAAGAAGCCACGCTCAAGAATATTCAGGCGTTCCTTCAGCGCAGCGATCTATCCTTCTGGTCGGTGCCAAACGCAAACGGACCGCGCCCGCGAATCAACATCCGCATCAACATCCCGATCGCGGTCGATCCCAATCCACTTTTTCAACAGGGAAAATTCCAACGCGGAAAGAACGGCACCCTCTCACCCAACGCAAGCACCCACGAAGGCCGCGGACAAAACGTGCTCTTCAACGACGGCTCAACACGCTTCCTCGAAACCCCACTGCTCGGTAAAAACAAAGACAACATCTGGCTCGCCGACGACATCGACGAATACCAAGGCACCGAAGCACAACAAAGCACAACAGACGCCTTCCTAACACCATAATTCGCAGAGTACCGTGTACGGATGCGCTATCCTTGAGCCGCAGGGTGCGTCCCGGACGCACCGAATTGATAATTGAACGATGGTGCGGCAAGCGGGTGCCCCATCCTTGAGCGCAGCGGAAGGGTGGGGGACAGACAAGCTGCACAGAAACCAAACCGTAGCCGTAGGGTAATGTCTTGGACGCACCGAATTGATAATTGAACGACGGTGCGGCAAGCCACACCCTACGCAGCTTCACACGCACCGCTCACGCAAGCCAGTTCGGTGTCCGCTTTTCTAGAAATGCTTTCAAACCTTCTTGCCCTTCATCCGAAGCCCGCAGTCTTGCGATCCGCTCTGTCATACTCGCCAGCGCCACGTCAAGCGAAGCGTCGCGTACTTCGGAAATAATCTGCTTACAAGCAGCAACCGCGCACGGACCGGTGGACCGGACGGCTTCAACAATTCGATCGACAGCCACATCCAACGCGTCGACCGTTTCAACCGTCTCGCTCACAAGTCCGGCTCGATAACCCTCCGCCCCATCGAACCGCTCTGCCGTCAAAGCGTAACGCTGAACAAACGATGGGCTGAGCTTCTCAACCAAGAACGGCATGATGACTGCCGGCGCAATCCCGAGTTTCACCTCGCTCAAACAAAACACCGCCGCTTCCATCGCCACCGCCACATCGCACGCAGCCACGAGTCCCACACCACCGCCAAACACAGCTCCATGCACACGGGCGATGGTCGGCTTGGGACAGTCGCGAATCGTCCGCAGCATTTGCGCCAACCGCTCCGCATCGGCGACGTTTTCCTCGTCGCTATACCCAACCATCTTCTGCATCCAGTTCAGATCCGCCCCGGCGCAGAAAGACTTCCCTTCCC
>JAADIU010000141.1 GCA_013151185.1 Planctomycetota bacterium | reverse complement strand
ATGTACCATAGAAATCGATGAAGACGGCTTCAAGCATAGCTGCTCCAGGACGGTGAGACCTCAAACCAGACAAGCGTTTACTTCTGAGACAGGTTCTCGCGGAATTTCTGGCCCAGTGCTTCCGCTTCTCCTGCTTCATATCCGCCAACGCGCCAGCGAAAACCCAAGCCGTCATCGTCTGTTCTTGGAATGAGATGAAAATGAACGTGATCGACGACCTGCCCGGCGCAAGCGCCGTTGTTTTGCAGGATGTTCACACCGCTCGCTCCGGCAACATCCACAACCGCCCGAGCCATCGATGGAAGAACCCCGCCAAGTGCGGACGCAACATCCGCAGGCAAATCGACAATGTTCTGACAGTGGGTTTTGGGAATCAACAAGAGGTGACCGGCTGCAACTGGGCCGATATCTAAAAACGCAAAAACATGATCATCCGAATAGACTTCGTGGGACGGAAGTTCGCCGGCGACAATCCTGCAAAACACGCAGTCCGGTTGGGTCGATTGAGTCGTCATCAGAAACCTCGGAAACACCAAGACCCGAAGCACACAAACCCACCGCGACCAATCCGCACCAGCAGTTCAGACTATTCAGAGCCCGCCTCGGAATCAGGTGCATCGGTGGCTGGTGCTTGCGGAGCTGCCGATTCTTTGGGAGCGGACTGTCCTGCCGCTTCATCGGATCCTCTTCCGCTGCGCCGCTGCTTTGCCAAAGAGACAGCCAACGCGTAGCGGGAGTCGGCTTTGAGTTGACGAGAGGACTTGCCCGGCTTTGTGAGTGACCCGGGGCTTTCCTCACTTCCGACGAACTGTAAAATCGCCTGCCGTCCACCATCGCCGAGGCGACGCTTCGCCAAGCGGATCAATCGGGTGTACCCACCCGCGCGATCGGAGTATTGCTCGGCGAGGGTGTTGATCAGCTTGTGCGTGATCGACTCACCGGTGAACTTGAGTGTGCCGCTGGGCTTGCCATTGCGATAGCGTCTGCCACCCGGTGCGCGAAGTGTCTTTCTTCGCTTGGTGAGTGACAGGTCCTCATAGTCGGACTGATGCCCCTCGGGAATAAACGAGCGGTCGCTGATGAGCTTATGAATTTGCCGACGGGCGGTGATACTGCCTCGGCGAGCGCTTCGAGCCAAGGTCACCAACCGCTCCATGAACGGGCGCAGATCCTTCGCCTTTTCAAGCGTCGTGCGGATCTGCCCGTGCTGGATCAGACTTTGCGCCATGTTGCGCTGCATGGCTTTGTGGTGTGAGGGTGTTCGGTTGAGTCTTCTTCGTCGCACGCGATGGTTCATGGCTCGTTCGCTTTTTGTGGCACTGTTCGTCTGTTCAGTACGGTGTTCGTTTGTTCAGTACTGCTCGTCTTTGAATTACTGTCCGTCTGCGAACTACTGTCACTGTCCGCCTGATTGTTCGCCGCCTATGCTTGTGTGGCGTCTAACTCTTCGCAACCGGCGCCTTGCTCAATTACTCAAGTGAACTGGGCTCTGCCGTCATTGGCACTGAAGAATCAGGAGCAATTCCCGGTGCCGACTGACTTTCGTCGTCGTCGGATTCCTCCGGACTCGAAAAATCATCCGACGAAACCGCGTCCGGACTCGCGACGCTGCCAAACCCGCTGTCCACATTCATGCCGAGGGACAAACCCATGTCGGCAAGCTTACGTTTGACTTCGCGTAGCGACGTTTTGCCAAAACTGCGAAAACGCAGCACGTCGGCTTCTGTCTTGCTGACCAACTCACCGATGGTTGCGATCCTCGCCGACTCAAGGCAATTGGTCGACCGAACGGAAAGTTCCAACTCGGCGACACCGCGTCTGAGTTTCGCCTGAAGTTCGCTGTCCATCTCGCTGGTTGGCGTGCGAACGGGAGCGGCTTGGCTGACCAGATCTTCACCCAGTTCGTAGTACTGCACAAACGGGTTGAGGTGCTTACGCAGAATTTTGGCGGCTTCTACGATTGCGTCCTCGGGCGAAACGCTACCGCGCGTCCAGACCTCAAGCACCAGGCGATCGTAGTTGGTTCGCTGTCCGACGCGGGTGTCCTCTGTTTTGTAGCGCACCCGAACCACCGGCGCAAAGATCGCGTCGATCGGAATCACGCCGACTTCCTGTTCCGGACCCGCATTCTCTGCTGCCGTCGAATAGCCCCGGCCCGACTTGACGCGCATCTCGATATCGAAAGGCACATCTTCAGTGAGCGTGGCAATCTTGAGATCGGGATTGATGATCTCGACACCGGCTTCTGCTTCAATGTCTCCTGCGGTTAACACACCAGCGGTACTTCGCGAAAGCCTCAGCGTCCGCGTTTCCTCGCCGTCCATTTCTACCACAACCTGCTTCAAGTTTAGAATGATGTCGGTCACGTCCTCCAACACGCCCGGAAGCGTGCTGAATTCGTGCGACGCATTGGCAATTTTCACTGCATAAATCGCCGCCCCCTCCAGGCTGGAAAGGAGAATGCGTCTGAGCGAGTTGCCCACGGTCGTTCCAAAACCGCGTTCAAACGGTTCGACGATGAACTTTCCATAGCAGTCCGTGCTGACCGATTCATCGCACTCTAAACGGCTCGGCAATTCCAACCCGCGCCATCGTATACGCATGTCGATGATCTCCTCGAGGGGTGTTGTTTGGTCGATGTCTTGGATGCAGAGTCTTGGCTTCAGATGGGCGTCGGCACCAACTTCCAACAACGCCCATAATCAATTGCTGTTTTCGGGTTCGCCACGTCACCCGCGCTATATTTTTGATCCAGCTTGCCGGCTCAACTCAACCGGCGGACCGCTCATGGCGGCCCGGCTCAAGTGATACTCTTATGTGTCGTCGTTAGATGCATGTGGTCAGATGTACATGCCTAGATGCACCTTCGCAGTTATACGCGGCGACGCTTCGCGGGACGACATCCGTTGTGCGGCAACGGGGTGGTGTCTTCAATCGAAGTGATCCGCATTCCCGCTCCCTGAAGCGCAGTGACCGCAGACTCCCGTCCACTACCCAAACCCTTGACTCGGACCTCGACTTCAACCATGCCAAACTTCCGAGCGGCATGCACGCACTTCTCAGCTGCTCGCTGCGCAGCAAACGGAGTGCTCTTGCGGGTTCCCTTGAAGCCTACCGTGCCCGCCGACGCCCAACACAGCACCTCACCGTTTCCGTCGGTGATGGTGATGATCGTGTTGTTGAACGACGCCTTCACATGGACAATGCCACGCACAACGTTTCGCCGTGTTCTTTTCTTGCCTGCACGTTTAGCCACGCGACAACTCCTTCACGCCCTTCTTGCCTGCCACTGTTTTCTTCGGACCTTTTCGCGTTCGCGCGTTCGTTCGTGTGCGTTGTCCACGCACAGGAAGACCCCGCCGATGTCGCAAACCCCGGTAGCAACCGATGTCGCGAAGTCGAGCGATATTGCCCTGCACGATTCGACGAAGCGGACCTTCAACCTGATAGGTGCGCTCGATGATGCCCGCAATCCGCGAGATCTCATCCTCGGTCAAATCTTTTGCCTTAACCTGCGGTTCGATTTGGGCTTCTTTGAGAATTCTTTCCGCCACCTTCGGACCGACACCGTAAATGTAACGAAGCGCATACTCGATCCGCTTATTGTTTGGAATGTCAACACCAACGACACGTGGCACGGGCATACTCCATCAGGCCAATAGGCCGCTAAAAGAACCAAACATCAACACATTCGATCTCACCGCTTAGCACACCATCGCACGACTTCATCAGACGAAGCCTCCAAAACGACAGGGCCGGCGACGAGGACACAAGCTGCCCATCTGCAAACGCCGCTATCCCTGACGCTGCTTGTGCTTGGGATTCGCTTTACAAATGACGCGGACCACGCCTTTACGTTTAATCACGCGGCAGTTCTCACATATCCGCTTTACGCTTGCTCGAACTTTCATCGAGGGTACTCCCAAAAACCGTCGCAAAGGCATATTCCGCCGGACGTTACCAGAAAACAACAAAATACCCAAGCGCTGAGCCGAAAAAAAATGTTGGCTGGCACAAAAATTGCCGGCCGACTGGCTGATCGGCCCGGATTTGACCAACTTTCGCCCCCGAATTCACCCGCAACCAGCCCGCCTTTGGCTCACGCGGCGGTCAAAACGACTGGACCACCTGCCGTCATGGCAATCGTGTGCTCAAAATGAGCAGCGAATTTGCCGTCCTTGGTGACAATCGCCCAAGCGTCGGCATCTGCATACATCACATCGCACGAACCCAGCGTCACCATCGGCTCGACGGCGAGGGTCATGCCCTCTTCCAGACAAAAATCGCTCTTTTTCTGCGAGCGATCATGATAATTCGGAACTTTCGGCTCCTCGTGCATTTCCTGCCCGATACCGTGCCCGACAAATTCCCGCACGACAGACATGCCAGCCGACTCGACCTGCTTCTGAATCGCAGTGGCTACCTCGCTCCACATCCGCCCCAGCTTCATCTCACCGATGGCCAATTCGAGCGATCCGCGGGTTACACGAAGCAGATCCGCCGTCTTTGACGAAACAGATCCGACGGCTATCGTCCGAGCAGAATCACCGCAAAACCGCTCGATCCGCACACCGCAGTCGATGCTGATTACGTCGCCTTCCTTCAGCGCCCGCTTGCCCGGTACACCGTGAACAACCTCGTCGTTCACACTCGTGCAAAGCGCTGCCGGAAAAGGAAAACTAGCCGCCGGATTCACCACGCCCTTGAACAGCGCCTCCGCGCCCGCATCTTCGATGAGCCGCTCGGCCTCTGCGTTGAGTTCACCGGTGGTTACGCCCGGAACGACCAACGCACAAACATGGTCAAGGACCTTGCAAACCAAGGCACCCGCGCGACGCATCAAGTCGATCTCGGCTGTGCTCTTGAGGATGATGCCCTTTTGTGACGTACTTCTGGTCGTCATCACCCAAACATCCGTTCGCGATACATACCGACAAACCGAACCCGCACGATTGGCCTAGGCGTTCCCGCCCAGGAAACCCTTGTAATTTCGCATGATCAGGTTGGCTTCGATTCGCTGAACCAAATCGAGCACCACACTGACGACAATCAACAAACCCGTTCCACCGAGAAACGCAGACACAAAGAACGGAATTTCCAGCCAAACCGCAACGATGGTCGGAATCAACGCAATGAGTGCCAGAAACGCAGCCCCCACATAGGTAATTCGCCCCATCACCTTTTCGAGGTAGTCAGCCGTCCGTTTACCCGGACGAAGCCCCGGGATGAAACTACCATAGTCGCGAAGGTTGTTGGCCATTTCCTTCGGGTGAAACTGCACAGTGGTCCAAAAATAGGCGAAGGTACACCATGCCGATGTATACCAGCGAGTAAAGGTAACCACCCGGGGTCAACGCATTACCAATAAACGTCCATACCGGCGAGTACCAGATCATGTTCAAGTAGTCGAACAGGTACTTCGGAAACATCATCAACGTGCTGGCAAAAATGATCGGCATCACACCGCCATGATTCACGCGCAACGGAAGGTAGTTTCGCTCTCCACCATACACCCGACGCCCTCGCGTCTGTTTCGCCTGCTGAATCGGGATTCGGCGCTGCCCCTGCGTGATCAGGATCGAACCCGCTACAACACCTACGAACGCGAGCATTAGAAAGATAATCTTTCCGGGTCCCAGCGAATCCCCACCGCTGACCCGCACGCTGAACTCGGCATGGGTGATGACATGGATGATCGCCTGCGGCATCTGCGCCACAATCCCAGCCATGATAATGAGCGATATACCGTTTCCAATCCCGTATTCGTCAATCTGCTCTCCCAACCACATGAGGAACAACGTCCCTGTGGTCAAACAAAGCACCGCGAGAATAAAATACAGGATCGAACCCGTGAACTGAGCGTAGATGTAATCGTTGCTGTACAGGTACTTCATCCAGACCGAAGCCTGGATCACGCACAAACCCACCGTTGCATATCGCGTGTACTCCTGGATCTTCTTGCGGCCGCTGTCACCTTCGCGCTGGAGCTTTTCCAGTGCAGGGATCACCGTGACCAGGAGTTGGAAAATAATCGATGCCGAAATGTACGGCATGATACCCAAACCGAAGATGGTGCTCTGGCGCAGGTTTCCACCCGTGAACAAAGCAAACATGTCGGCCAGATCACCGGTACCCCCGCCACCACCGCCGCCGCCCAGTCGTTCCTGGTTGACGCCCGGCAAGGGCACATAGAACCCGATGCGGTAAATCGCAAGCAACCCCAGCGTAAAGAGGATCTTGTTCCTCAGCTCGGAGACGCGCCATATATTGATGAACGTCGAAAACATCAATCACTCCCCCGTAGGGATTCATTGCGGAACATACCAAGTTAGATACCGCAGTCGGTTTTCCGGTTTGGCCAAAGTCGCCTTGATTCCCAAAGTCGCTCTGGTGAAACGCGATCGGCATCGTTCAAGACGACGCTCTTGCAAACGTCTTTAGAGAACGACGATCTCACCGCCCGCGCCCTTGATTTTTTCTTCAGCAGACTTGCTGAACTTCGACGCTTCGATTTTCAGTTTCTTGGTGACCTCGCCGTTACCAAGCACCTTGACCTTGTTGCGCAGATTGCGAATCAAACCCACCTCAAGGATGGCTTCGGGCGTCACATGGGCACCCGTCTCAAAACGCGCTTCGAGATCGCCCACATTCACCACTTGGTAGTCGGTACGGAAGTCGAAGTTGCTGAACCCGCGCTTGGGAACCCGTCGAAAGAGCGGCATCTGCCCGCCCTCGGACATCGTCCGACGCTTCGAGCCAGCCCGCGAGCCGGCGCCATTGTGACCGCGGCCACACGTCTTGCCCAAACCGCTGCCGATCCCGCGACCAACACGTTTCCTCCGTCGATGTCGACCTGCAAGTTTGAGAACTTCTGTGAGATTCATGACGATCGATCTTTCAAAACACGCGATCTTTGAAATACAACTGCCCGTTAGGCAGACGACAGCGACACGCCGCGAAGACGCGCTATTTCATCCCGGTCAAACATATCCCGAAGCGCCAAAAACGTCGCTCGAACCAGATTCTTGGGATTGTTGGAACCGTAACTCTTGGTCAATACGTCTTTGACACCCGCGAGTTCAAGCACCGCGCGGACGCTTCCGCCAGCAATGATGCCCGTCCCCTTGCTTGCGGGAATCATAACCACCTTGCTCGCACCGTAACGGCCAATGGTTTGATGCGGAATTGTTCCACGCACCAATCCGACCTTCAACATGGCACGGGTAGCCGTCTTCTTGCCTTTTTCAACCGCTGACGGAACCTCACGGGCTTTGCCGTATCCAACACCGACACGCCCCTGCCGATCACCAACGACCACCAAAGCTGAGAAACTAAAGCGGCGACCACCACGCACGACTTTTGCGCACCGGTAGATCTTCACGACGTTGTCTTCCAAGCCGCCTTCGCTAACCCTTGGTTCTGATTTTTGCATCCGACTCATGGTCTGTTACCTGATGGTCTGTAACCTGTATTCTACCGGCTTCCGCGAAACCCCATGTACTACATAGCCGTGCCAGCTACTAGCCGTGCCAGCTACCCTCGTGGCTCAGAACTTCAGGCCACCTTCGCGGGCGGCTTCTGCCAGCGCTTTGATCCTGCCATGGAACCGACGGCCATTGCGGTCGAACGCAACCGCTGTGATACCCTTTTCCTTCGCACGGTCAGCCAACAGCTTGCCAACCTCGGTCGCGCCCGACTTGTTGCCGCCGGCGCTTGTTGCGAGTGATTTTTCCTGCGAGCCCGCGCTGCACAGCGTAATGCCCTTATCATCGTCGATGATCTGGGCGTTGATATTCCGCAAGCTTCGCGTCACGCTGAGTCGCGGTTTGGCCGCCGTGCCAAAAATTCGCTTGCGAATACCGCGCTTGCGACGATTCAGTCGAACTCTTTTTGCCTTTAGTGCGTCCATCGCTTCAAACTTCCAAAATAATCAGTTGCATATCCGACACCAAGTCGCGCATCGACCCATTCCGATCTAGCCCGAATCGGTCGCTATACTAATCCAGCTCCTAGCCCGTACCAGCCCTTAGCCCGTACCAGCCAGCGCCTTGCCTGCCTTACGTCTGACGATTTCATCGTGGTACCGAATACCCTTGCCTTTGTACGGTTCGGGTGGGCGCGTTTTTCGCACGACAGCCGCAAACTGGCCTACCTTCTGCTTATCGCTACCACGAATGATCAGCTTCGCAGGGTCACTATCACCACGGGCTGCCGCCACCTCGACTTCGACCTCGACCCCATCGGGGATGTCGAAATCAAACTGGTACTTATTCTTCCCACCGCGCCCCATGAAGCCGCAGTTAAGTTGCAGCTTTCTACCCGCCAGATTGCATCCGTAACCAGTACCATAAATGTGCAGGCGTTTTTCGTACCCTTGGCTGACCCCGACCATCATGTTGTTGATCATCGCACGCGCCGTGCCATGAAGCGCACGAGCTCTGCGGTCGTCACCTTCACGCCCAACACGCAGGAGTTTGCCATCGTCCTCGACAGCCACCGAAATGGGCGACGGAACATCAAAGGTCAAGTTGCCCTTCGGACCGGAGACTTTGACCATACCACCCGCCACCTCAGCCTTGACGCCACCGGGAACGGCAACTGGTTTTTTTCCGATTCGAGACATTATCTTCAATTCCTAAGGCGAAGGGCCAACGACCCGATGCTTTACGTCAACGTTCGCTAAGGATAACTGCTCCTGCGCTGTTGCGCCCCGCGAACGATTACCTACGAGAAAAATTCAACGCGCGTCCCTAGTACACGCTGCACAAAAGCTCCCCGCCGACCTTCTTCTCCCGGCAAACGCGGTCGCTCAACACACCGCTGCTCGTGGAGATGATTGCGATTCCCAATCCGTCACAAACCCTCGGTATGTCAGCACAGGACTTGTATACCCGGCAACCTGGCTTCGATTCGCGTTTGATTTTGTGAATCAAGTCCTCACCGCGCGGCCCGTACTTCAACTCGATCCGAAGTAGGCCCTGCTTGGCATCGTCGATTTTGTCGAAGCCGAGAATGTAGCCCTCGTCCAGCAGTACCTGTGCGATACCCGCCTTCACCTTCGATGCGGGAATCTGAACCGTTTTCTTACGCACGCGGGCACCATTGCGTATTCGCGTCAGCATGTCGGCGACGGGATCGCTCCACATATTACATCACCTTACTCAATGAACCGTACTTCTTAGACGCAGCCATGCCGCATCACCATGTCACTCGCCTGTTCAATCCGCTTGCTTAAATCCAAGTCGCGGAATCAAGTCGCAGAGCAACCTACCAACTGGCCTTCTTAATTCCCGGAATCATGCCTTGGTGGGCAAGTTCGCGGAAACATATCCGACAGAGCTTAAACTTTTGATAGACGGCGCGCGATCGGCCACAAAGCTGGCAGCGACGCACAAGCCGACTTGAAAACTTTGGCTTCTGTTTGGCCTTGTAAATCCAAGCGCTGGTTGCCATCTATTGTTTCTCCTCAGGCCGCCTGAACGGGACGCCAAACTCGCTCAGCAAACTGCGGGCATCATGATCGTTGCGGGCGGTGGTCACGAACGTAATATTCATGCCTTGGCGGTGGGTCACTTTATCCAGGTTGATCTCCGGAAAGATCGTCTGGTCGGCGATGCCCATCGAGTAATTTCCCCTACCGTCAAAACTGGACGGCTTGAGTCCACGAAAGTCACGCATTCTCGGTACCGCGAAATTAATCAAGCGATCCATGAACTCGTACATTCGCTTTCCGCGCAGGGTAACCTTGGCCCCGATCTCATAGCCCTCCCGGAGCTTGAAGTTCGAGACGCTCATGCGGGCTTTGCAAACCAGCGGCTTTTGACCGGTGATCGACGTCAGTTCCGCAGTCGCCGAAGGCAGAACGTTCTTATCCTGCAACGCTCGCCCCAAGCCCATAGAAACCACGACCTTTTCCATGCGCGGGACTGCCATCGGATTTGCAATTCCCAAATCCTTTGAGAGCTTGGGGGCAATATCTTTTGTGTACTGTTCAAACAACCGAGCCATCGTTACGGGCCATTCCTTGAATGTGTTTCAGACGTCGCAACCACAGCGACGTTCTTATCTATACTTCTATTGCCCATCCGGGGCAGATACTTCCGCAATAGCAGGTCCGCGAGCCTACTTGTCTTCGGACTTCTTGACGACGCCGAGCAACGCACCAGATGCGGCTCGACGTTCCTTTTTTATGATTTTTCCTTTGGCGTCTCGGGTCAACTCAAACCGCACCCGCGAGCCGCGCTGCGTTTTTGTGTCCACTGGCAGGACATTCGACATATGAATTGCCGCTTCCTTTTCGACGCGGCCACCCTGCGGATTCTTCCGACTTGGGCGGATGTGGCGAAACACCACATTGACCCCTTCTATCAGAACAAGGTCTCGCTGACGATCCACATGCAAAACCTTGCCTTGCGCTCCGCGATGCGCTCCGGAAATCACCTCGACGGTTTCATTTTTCTTCACATGGTAGGCCATGAATCTGCCCCGTTCTATCTGCTCTGTTCCAACCCTATGGACACCGCACCATTCGGCACAGTTTAACTATCTTTATAGCCTCGCTAAACCACTTCTTCCGCGAGTGAGATAATTTTCATGTAACCCATGTCGCGTAGTTCTCGGGCAACCGCACCGAAGATTCGCGTACCTCGCGGTTCTTTGTTCTCATTGATCAAAACCACTGCGTTCGAGTCAAACCGGACGTAGCTACCATCCCGTCGCCGCGTCGAACGCTTCGTGCGAACGACCACACCTCTGGCTCGACGTCGGGTCGCCCGATCTTTGCGATCACTCCCGCCACTGAAATCGCTGTTCGGCAGCGCCTTTTTTACCGTCACCAAGACAATGTCGCCGATGGAGGCCGTCTTGAGCGTAGGCTTGCCTTTGCGGCTGCTTCCGTGGCGCAACACGTTATAGACCATCGCCCGTTTTGCACCGGTGTTGTCTACGACATCCACCACGGTTTGCAGTTGAATCATGATTTAAAACCCTTGAAGGATGGCCCCATCACCAAATCGGTGCCACCGTTGCTACGACCCATACGTTTCTACGATTCGGACTTATTGACAATGCGGACAAGCCGCCATGATTTTTGTTTTGACACCGGGCGGCAGGCCATCACTTCGACCACATCACCAACGTGGGCTTCATTGTTCGGATCGTGAACGTGCAGTGTGGTACTCCGACGAATAATCTTGCCGTACTTGCGGTGCGGCTTGGAGTAATCGTTCTTGACCTTGATGGTCTTGTCGCGGACGTCAGACACCACGACGCCTTGCCGGACCCGCCGGGCCTTTCGGCCTGCTGTTGCCCCACCGTCAGTAGATTGCACTGCTGTCATAAAGCTATCCTTACTACGACCATCCAACTTCAGCTACGAATACCAGCGAACTATGCCACAAACACTCCAACAACACCAGATGCCCAAAGCTATGAAACCAGGCAGCTAGGTATCTATGTATGTTGCTGGGCCGCAATGGCCTCCAGGTGATATTGCTGTTGCTCGATTCCCGTCTCACCACGCTCTTTCATCACGGTGAAGACGCGAGCAATGTCCCGCTTCGTGAGTGTGATGCGATTTGGGTTTTCCAGCTTTTCCGTCACAGCCTGGGCCCGCAGCTCAAACAAATGCCGACGCAGGCGATCCAATTCGCCGTGCAGCTCTTCAGTTTTCATCTCACGAAATTCCGAGATTTTCATCGCAATCGCCCAAACCAAATACCAACGAAATCCATCAACTCAACTACGCCCCAGACTCAACGGAGCGTCATCACCAGATCCAGCGGCGAGCTATACGTCGTGTCGCCTTTTCACGAAACGGCAGCGGTACGGCATTTTGGCACTGATTCTTGCCATTGCCTGGCGGGCAATACCTTCTTCCACACCACCGATTTCGTACAACATCGTTCCAGCCCGAACGCACGCGACCCAAGCCTCCGGTTCGCCTTTGCCCTTACCCATCCGCGTTTCAAGCGGCTTGGATGTGATCGACTTGTGTGGAAAAATTCGAATGTACACCTTTCCCTGGCGATGCAGAAAGTGCGTCGCCGCAATTCGACCGGCTTCTATTTGCCGAGCGGTGATCCAACCCGGCTCCAAAACCTGAATGCCAAACTCACCGTACGAGACCGCATTCCCGCGCGTCGCACGAGGGCGAATCTTTCCGCGCTGAGACTTGCGAAACTTCACTCGTTTGGGCATCAATGCCATCGGTCAGTTCTCCAAATGCGATTCTATTTGAAGCGGCGATACCCATCGGACACCGTTCGCATCTCGCACGCTTATTAGCGCCGTTTTTATTAGCCTCGTTTGCCTCTGAATTCACGGCGACCCGTATTCGTCTCGATCGCGGTTTCTTCGCCGTACTTGCCTTTGTACAACCAGACTTTGACGCCGATCGTACCGTAGGTTGTGCGACTTATTGCAAGCCCGTAGTCAACGTGTGCCTGCAATGTGTGCAGCGGAATCGATCCGCGAATCAATTTTTCCTTGCGGGCCATCTCAGCACCGCCAAGCCGTCCCGATACCATGATCTTGACGCCCAACACACCCGTCGCCATGGCCATGTCTGCCCGCTGCTTCAACACGCGGCGGAACCCGGCTCGCTTCTTCAACTGCTCGGCGATCGATTCAGCCAACAGCTTTGCGTCGCGATCGGGAGCTTTGATTTCCATAATGTTGACCGTGATCTTGCGATCGATCAGGTCTTCCAGCGCATCTTTCAATTTGTCGACTTCAGCGCCACGCGGGCCAATCACCAAGCCAGGCCGCGCTGTGTGCAACACCACTTTCACGTCGTTTCGGGTCCGGTCGATATTCACACGCGACACCGCAGCATACGGAGGCCGGCGATTCAATCGTTCGTCGACGAACTTGCGGATCGCGAAATCCTCGCCGAGAAATTCACCGAAAGCTGCCTTCGGGGCGTACCAACGGGAACGCCACTCTTCGGTGATACCGATGCGAAACCCAAGGGGATGAATCTTCTGGCCCACGACACGCTCCGATGGCCACCGCGCCCGGCGACCCTCTGAAATTATTTGCTTTGCCAACCGGTGCGTACCGGATTGACTACGACTTTATTGCTTACTGACAGCGGTGGTACCTTCTCGACACCAGCCGCGCCCTACTTACAAATCCCTACTTCTCAGCCACCTTGATGATGATGTGGCATGTGCGCTTTGCGATCGGGTGCGCTCGGCCACGATCTTTCGGACGGAAGCGCCGCATATACGGGCCGCCATCCACTCGGGACTCGCTCACCACGAGGCGCCCCATATCCGCCTCCTGCTCATCCGCGTTCACCATCGCCGATTTCAAGACCGCCGTGGTGAACATCGCAGCACGCTGATGCTGGAAGCGCAGCAGATCGAGCGCCGCGTTGCAATCCATCCCACGAATCATGTCGGCGATGAGGCGTGCCTTGCGCGGGCTGATGCGTGCATACCGATGCGATGCCCGCCATTCCGTCCCAACTGTATTGGTCTCTAAGTCAGCCATGATTCAACCTGTCAATCTGATCTTGCAACCTGGTACCTTCTAAAGCCACCCCAAACCTGCGAGCAGCCTTCGACGGCAACCAATTTGCCTACCTTACTTGCGTTTACCCGCACCGTGCCCACGGTATGTTCGCGTCGGGCTGAACTCTCCGAGCTTGTGGCCAACCATGTCCTCGGTGATCAGCACCGGCAGAAACGCCTTACCGTTATGCACCTCGAACTTTTGTCCAATGAACTCCGGCACAATCGTGCAACGTCGAGCCCATGTCCGGATGGGGGCAAAACTACTTGTTTCCTTGGCGATCATCACCTTGCGGAAGAGCTTCTCTTCCACATGTGGGCCTTTTTTCTGTGAGCGAGCCATAGCCAACCCTTCGCCTGTTTGGGGCGGAGTCCTTCGTTCCGGCTTGCAAGTCGCAGTTCGACTTTACACAGTCGCATACGACCCGGCTTGCCTGACAATGTACGAATCGGAAACGTTGCACCAATCGGAAACGTCAAAGATCCCGAAACCAACCTGCCAGCTTTCCCGACATCGCAGCCCTTCAACAACTCTCGGGGCGGCACTCGGCTGACATCATACTACTAACCTACTTCTTGGGAAGCGATAGCTGTCCGTATCGCCGACTCTTACGCCGACGGAGAATTCTTCGATTCGAGACCTTGTTTGGGCTGCGAGTCCTGCCGCCCTTCGCCAACTTACCCGTCGGACTGCACGGATGGCGACCGCCACCGCTGCGGCCTTCGCCACCACCCAGGGGGTGCGCGACCGGGTTCTTGGCGGTACCACGAACGTGGGGACGACGCCCCATGTGTCGCGACCGACCTGCTTTTCCAATCCGCAGGTTCTGGTGATCCAGGTTGCCGACCTGACCGATGGTCGCCCGACACTCCACGCGAACCTGCCGCATTTCGCCGGAAGGCATCACCAACGTAGCCCAATCACCTTCGCGAGCAAGCAATCGACAGGATGAGCCGGCACTTCTTGCCAACTTACCGCCCTGCCCGATGTTCAACTCGATATTGTGAATATCCATTCCAACCGGAATATTCTTGAGCGGCATCGCGTTGCCAACCTTCGGCTCGACGCCCACACCGCTTTCCACCGAATCGCCTGCCGTCAAACCCGCTGGCGCCAGGATATACGCCTTCTCGCCATCGGCATACTTCACGAGGGCAATGTGGCAGGAACGGTTTGGATCGTATTCAATCGCCGCAACCTCACCCGCTACGCCATCTTTGCGACGCTTGAAATCGATGATGCGGTACAGCTTGCGAGCACCACCACCGCGATGACGGGCGGTGATCTTGCCGTGGTGGTTGCGGCCACCATGCCTGCAAAGTCGCTGCGTCAATGACTTCTCAGGCCGCTTCTTCCCATCCGTCAACTCGGCATAATCGTTGACCGAAGAGCGTCGCCGTCCCGGAGATGTTGGTTTGTAAACCTTTACGCCCATCTTCCTGCCTTATTCAAACGGGTCCGTGTTGTTTCTACCGAACCGTCTATTTCAATCGAACCGACCCGTACGAACAGCCGATCTCTTTTTCCACCCAAAACGAACCAGCCTAGAACAAGTCAATATGCGAACTGGGATCGAGCGTCACGATGGCTTTCTTCCAGTCGGCGGTCTTGCCCATTTTATGTTTGTGCCGACGGAGTTTACCCGAACGATTTGCAGTCCGGACCGACAACACTTTCACGTTGTAAATCTTTTCAATGGCCTGCCTGATCGCGGGCTTCGACGCTTGGCGATGCACCTCGAACGCAAACGAACCGCCACGCGCCTTGTTCGACTTCGACGCATCGAAATGCGACGTCGATTGGTGCGTGCCCTTTTCGGTCACGAGCGGCCTCTTGATGATGTGGTAAATATCCATCTTTAACCTGCCAAAACAGCAAATGCCCAACTCAATCAACCGAAACAAAAAAGAACCGCATGAAGCATTTCGCTCCCGGCGGTTCAGCAATTAGCCGTCCGCCTCATCACGAAGGCGAACGGGATCGTTCTTCAAACAACGAAATGCTTCCATGCTCATCACGAATTTGTTGCGACGAAGCACGTCGTAAGCATTCAGATTTCGTACACAGCGAACCTCGGTTCGGCGAAGGTTTCGACCCGACAGAATGACGTTGCGATCTTCACCTTTGGTCGCCACCAAACACCCGCGGTCAACCCCGAGCGACGACAACATCGCAGCGAAGGCTTTGGTTTGCGGCTTATCCATTTTCAAACCGTCGACAATCGCAACATCGCCCGATTTGAGCTTTGCCAGAATCGCGGAATTGCGAGCAAGCCGTCGCATCTTCTTCGGCAGGTCTTGAGTATAGTTTTGCTTCCCCTTCGCAAAAGCCACACCACCACCACGGCGAACGCATGTGCGAATCGCACCGGCACGGGCATTGCCCGTACCCTTTTGACGGTAAATCTTTCGCGTCGAGCCCGACACCATCCCGCGACTCTTGGTCGCAGACGTGTTCTGCCGACGGTTGGCTTGATACATCACAACCGCCTGCTTCAAGAGCTTCGGACGCACATGGCCACCCAATACGGACGGGTCGATTGACTCGGTCCCACCGCTGCTGCCGTCCATGTTGTATACCGGAATCTCGATCATATCAGCAAATTCTGCTCTTCAGGTTACCGCTCTCTAGGTGCGGCTTCTCATGTTTCCGAATGCTGCCCAAGCCGTGTGCTAGCTTTTCGTCTTGGCTTGGCGCACAAAAAGGAGCCCGCCATTGGGCCCCGGGACGCTGCCTTTAACAAGCAGCAGATTATTCTCTTTGTCGACGGCGACGAGTTTCAGGCAACGCGCTGTCTCGCGAAAGTCGCCCAAGTGACCGCCCATCTTCTTGCCTTTTTTGATGTTTCGACCGGTGCCCAGGTTCGCGTGCCCACCGATGCTGCCCGGGCTGCGGTGCTTGCGTTCCACACCGTGCGATGCCGGCTGACCGCCGAAACCCCAGCGCTTCATGACACCTGCAAAACCCTTGCCCTTGGTCGTCCCCGCGATGTCAACGAACTTGACCTCGTTCTCCTCGAATATTTCAACGGTCACGACATCACCAAGTTCAACATCCGGCTGATCCATCAATCGAATTTCACGAGCTTGCCTCTTTGGACCCGTACCAGCTTTCCCAGCATGGCCAATCAGAGGTTTTGTCGAACGATGGGGCTTCGCATCCTCAAAACCGAGCTGCACAGCGTTGTATCCGTCTGTCTCCACAGTCTTAACCTGAAGGACGGTACAAGGACCAGCCTGCATCACGGTCACCGGGGTTACGTTTCCCGATGGATCGATGATGCGGGTCATCCCTATTTTTTTGGCCAGCAGCGACGGAATCATGGTTGCCTGTTCTTCTTCAATTCAAACCCGGAAGTAAGCAAAACACCGGGTAAATTTCACTTTGGTCGGTTGATCCAGCGGATCCGAACTCTCTTACGTCCTGATCTTAATAAACACGCCAGCCGGTACAACCAAGCGGTTCAGAGCTTCAATCGTTCGGGCGGTGGGCTCAAAAATTTGAATCAACCGCTTGTGCGTCCGCATCTCAAACTGCTCGCGAGACTTCTTGTCGATGTGCGGGCCACGCAAAACCGTGTATCGCTCAATTCGGGTCGGCAGCGGAACCGGACCAGATACGCGGCCTGCGGTTCGCTTTGCATGCTCGACGATTTCGCTCGCGGACTTGTCCAACGCGCGATGATCGTAGGCTTCCATTCGAATTCGGATTTGTTCGTTGCCTGCCACCGATACCTCTAATCTCTATGCAAGTGGTGTTTTTCTGCCCGCACAACGTCCGAAGGGGCTGCGATGCGGCTTAGACCCACGCGTCTGACGGTCAGAAAACCCATGTTTTCTCTTTGGATCTGACTGTCAGATCGTCCGAGTTGGGCGAGGATAGCCATTCCAAAACCGTTGTCAACGGCCCCGATGGCAGAAAAACAATGCTGGAAACGCGCCCATCGACAGAGCTGCCCCATCCGCGCTCCGACGCTTCCTACAGATGGGTCGAATCCAGCCCAGGTGCGACTCCCTGCCGCACTCAGCTCGACGCCCGCAACACGCTTCCCGAGCGCTATGGTGCTTCTCCCGATGCGTGAAAGGTGCTTGGGTTGTCGCGATTCCAGTACGGACGTTTTTCGGTGCGTCGTAGCACGGCATCCACTCCGCCGGCAGAAAACGCAATCAGCCGATATGGCGTTTCGTTTTCGACATCAAACCAAGCAGGCTCACCCGCACCTTCGACACGCACACGGCGAACCTTAAAGCTGCCCGCCGGAGTTTTGAGCGTTGTTGCTTTTGAATCGAGACGCAGGGAAGCTGCCTTCGTCACTGGCTTGACTTCGTGCGTACTCCGAACCGGCATGAGAAGTTCAAGAGAGCGATCTTTCCCGGATGCGACCACTGAGCGGGCTTGCAGGGGGAGCGATTCATAAGGGACCGCAGCCGAGTTGAGTATCCACGCCTGATCGCCTTCGTCGCCAAAGTAGCTAAAACTCTTGAAGGTGATGCTCGCGTCGGTCCAGCGTAAATGCTTGAACGTCGCCCCACACCATTCCTGGCTCGATGCTACCATCTTAAATGGTTCCAGGCTGAAGCGTTTCACGAACACGGTCGTCAGGTAGCGGTAGTTGTAGTTCTCAGTGGGTATCTCCTCCGAAATATTGAACTTGAGAACTGCGACGCTTCCCTCCGCGTTACCGTTTGCTTTAACACCTGTAGCTGTGTCCATCCATTGACGGTTCACCAGGTGAACGCGGGTAAATTTTCGCTCTTTACCGTAGACCGTTTCCGTCGCATCGTAGTAGGACATTTCGCTGAGGCCATCGTCCCACCATGTTTGACTGCCCAAGGCTGCATGCCCGCCTGCTATTTCTCTGGCGGCGTCCGAGGAGCCGCCTCCCGCTTGAGAAAACGCCAACAAAATCGTCAGGATTAAGAATTTGTACATACGATATCTCCACCGCATTTAGTCGCGACGGTCCGCACAGCGGACCCTACCAGGTGGCCAGTCCCGGAATATCAGGTAGGCCTGGGAAACCCGACCAGATCATACAGGTAATCATTGAACTGCTTCTCGAACGTTTCCAGATCCTCTGTGATATAAGCTCGAAAAACGCCCTCGCCATATTTTGCGGAACGGCTCTGCTGCGTTTGATGACCACCCGCCCGACCGGCTTGCGACAGCTTTCCATCCACGATCGCGTCGAGCATGTCTTGAAATCCGCCCGCATATTTTCCCTTCTCCCCATGGCGCAGGAAACAAATCATCGCCCACGCCTGGGCGTAGTAGGTCTTTGTGAGTCGGGCGCGCCCTTGGTTGATCACTTTTCCCGCGTCGGTTGAGAGCATCGCACGCAAAGGAAATATCGCATCAGATGTCATCGCCTCACGAAGCGCGTTTAGTCGAAACGAATTGCGGCGCGGGGTGAATTTCGTCCCATCACTGGGCAGTTCGTAGGACTCACAATAGGTGGCTAGGCCTTCATTCAACCATGCAGGGAGCCTGGCGGAGAAATAATTCGCAAAGTATTGGTGCATCCCCTCGTGGGCCAACACCGAGAGCGTGTAGGTCCGGCGAATATAATAGACCACGCACTCATTCCCAACCGCGAACCCACCAGCCGAAATCTTTTGGAAGACCGGATAGCGTCGTGGATATTTCTTTTTGGCGAAGAGTTCCCACTGCGCTCGATTGTTGAATACATAAGTCTGGAGCCGCTTGGTCGACGATTCGGGAGCGGGGAGCAGCGAGTGGTATTGATCGTATGCCGCCTCAAGAAACGATGGCAGCGCGGCTTGTAGCTGCGAATCCGTCAAGGTCGAGTGAATGTCAAAATGCTCGGTGCTCAACTTCGTGCCCGACATGCCGCCCACGGACCACGGCTCCTCACGAACCTGGACCATTTCTGCATCGCCCGAGGAGCATCCCCCTATCACCGCGACATGGACAAGCAAGGCCAAAGCAATGAGGAGCGTTTTGGTGTTTCCGGTCCAATTCATGCGATCGTATTCCGTTCCGTTTGCGGGGTTCCACACATTGGATTCATTGTGACGCACACCCTATTGCATCGCAACCCAGCCAACGACCAGCCAGCGTCTGACAAATTGGGCACCCATCACGGGTGGACGACTTGGCATCCCGCAACAAGACGCCTATCCTTTCCGTCGGAAACGCCCTTGGCCCCGAAGTATAAACAGGTGAACCACCACGATGCCCGATCAAGACCAAAACCCCTCAACCGTTGAAAAAGTCGTCATCGTCGGATCCGGACCGGCTGGCTGGACCGCAGCGATCTACGCAGCCCGAGCCAGTCTCGACCCACTCGTTTTTGCGGGCAGGCCGAAGCAAATCCCCAGCCTCGTGCTTCCGGGTGGGCAACTCATGATGACGACCGAAGTTGAAAACTACCCCGGTTTTCCGGAAGGCATCACCGGTCCGAAGCTGATGGCCTACTTCGAGCAGCAGGCTGTGCGGTTCGGTACGCGGATTCAAACCGATGCCGGCCAGCACCCGGACGTGTCCGATCCGGATGACGGGCATTCCTTCGCCTATCAGGATTGCACAAATGTCGATCTGTCGACGCATCCGTTCACGGTGTGCGGTGAGAACGATGTTTGCGTCAAGGCACACACCGTCATCATCGCCACCGGTGCCACCGCAAACTGGCTAGGGCAGGA